>JAWXCJ010000290.1:0-2576 GCA_034408875.1 Actinomycetota bacterium | reverse complement strand
TTCAGGAGCAGGTCCTTCTGTGCCTCGGCCTCGGCTCGCAACCGGCGGGCACGACCCTTGTCGTCCTTGGTGCGGCTGTTGTCGTTCACGACCAGGTGCTGGGTGTTCACCTGGCCTTCCGCGGCGCGATACAGATCGCGCCAGCGGCGGCATGCGTCGTCGAAGCGTGTTTTGATCTGGTTGAGCGCGTCGGTGAGCCATTCCGGGCTCCACCAGTCGGCCGCGTCGAGCTCGGGCTGGAGCGACGCGAGCACGTGTTGGGCTCGGACCCTCGCGCGGTCGCGCGTGCCCGGACTCGCGAGATCAGCCGCCTTGTCGGGAAGGATCTCGAGCGATGCCGGGTTGCCGTTGACATCGAGCACGTCGGCCAATGACCGGCCGAGGCGCATGCCTGAGGCCGATAGCCAGATCGCATGCACGTGCGCGCGTACGAGGTCCTCGTTGGCGAGGTCGAGTCGCGGCGGGTGGACCTTGCCCGACACCATCAGGGTCGGACGGCGGAAGAAGTACTGATCGTGGGCCGAGCCGGTCGAGCAGTAGCTCACGACGAGGGCCGGCTGACCCGACCGGCCCGCGCGGCCCGAGCGCTGCGCGTAGTTCGCGGGCGTCGGCGGCACGTTGCGCATGCCCACCACGTTCAAGCTCGCGATGTCGATGCCGAGCTCCATCGTCGGTGAGCAAAAGAGCACGGGAAGTTTGTTGTTTCGGAACCGCTGCTCCCGATGCTGGCGCTCCTCGTTGGTGACCTGGGCGGTGTGTTCGCGGGCCTCCAGACCGGTGAGCGTCGACGCGACACCCGCGTAGAAGTCGACGAAGAAACGATTCGCCTCGCGGCCCTCGGCGCCCGCACGCGGCACCCGGATCAGGTCCCGGGCGGGCTCGGATCCGTCGCCTGCCGTCCACCGCAGTGCCGCGGCCGGGATCTGGTAGCCGCGGTCGGGGCCCTCGTCGGTGTCGCGTTCGATGACCTGCTGGATGAGGCCACCGACGGTAAGGACCGCGAACAGTTCGGCGAGGACCTGGTCGACCTCGGCGCTGGTGAGCGTCCGGCCGAACGCGCGCCGGCGGATGTGCTGGCCGACCAGGCTGCGCGACGAGATGCAGGTCCAGTTCTGTGCGTCGGTACCGCGCCGGCGGCGCAGGAACACGACCCGAGACTGTTCGAGGGCGTACCGCTCACCTTCGTCGATCGCCCACGGCGCGATCAGGTTCTGGTTCGAGCGGTTCCAGAGGATGTCGTGGTGGTGCGGGTCGAGCTGTTCAACCTTTACGGCAAGCTCGCGGCGCAGGTGATCGAGTACCGCACGCGCCACCGTTGCGCGTTCCTTCGGGGTTGTGGTTGCGAGGGCGTCGTGGCACCCGGCCCACTCCTCCTCGGCGGCGCACAGGTCGTCGAGGTGCGCGTATTCGATGCACAGCAGTCCGGTCTGTTCGAGGTTGGGCGCCGTCACGCGCCATCCGGCCCGCAGGTCGACGTAGAGCCGATAGGCGAGCACTTCGCGCAGTGCCTTGTCGATCTCGTCCTTGGCGCCGAACTTCGCGTCGGGATTTTGCGCGTACTCGAGCGGCGGCAGCGCGAGCGCCGACTCCACCGACCCGGCGAGCTGCGTGTAGTCGAGTCCCGCGGGTCCGGCCGACGCGATCGCCCGGTAGAGCCCGGCGCGCAGCAGGCTCACCTGCACGAAGTCGTTGAAGTGGCCGGCCTGAAGAGCCGCGTCCTGGCGATTGTCGGTGAAGTTCAACAACTTGCGCGGGACGTCTTCGCCATGGGCCTCGAGGAACCGCAGTACGCCAAGGGTGAGCATCGTCGTCGCGGTTGAGCGTCCTTCGAATCCCAGCGTCGACAGCTTCGTGATGTCGGAGCGAAGGGACGGCGCGTACGTCGCGCCCGACGAGAGGCAGAACCGAAACGGCGTGGGCACCCACCATCCGCGCGTCGCGCCGTGGCTTGGCCCGCTGCTCACCCGCCCGTCGGGCGTCACCCACAACGGTTCCGGAAGGAACCGGCGGAGGTCGCGCCGCACCCTCGGGTTGCCCGCCCGGTCCTCTTCGAGCCAATCAGCCGGAAGCCGGTCGAACTGCGCATCATCGTCGTCGGGCCAGGCATTCGCCCGCGAGACGTACAGGAACCCCACGTGCCGGTGACCGTCGAGATTGTCCGTGTCGCCGAGGTCGCGAGGAACGAGACGATCACCGGCGTCGTCCACGACGCGTTCGACGACGTAGTACTCCTGGCCACCGTCGCGACAAAACGCCAGCGGGAACAGCCGCTTCGAGCGGTCGCCCGGCACATACTGCTGCTCCGACAGCGTGATGACCCGATCGTTCTCGGCCTCGATCGTCGCGTACGCGCTGGAGCCGCGGGACACGAACTGGTGCAGCTTGAACGCGAAGACCGGTCGTTGCGTCTGCGGATCGACAACACGAGCACCCGAGAGCAGCACTGAACGAAGCGCGCTCGTCGCCGTAGCAACATCGACACCCGTGACCTTCGCGAGCTGAGCTGCGATGCCCTCCTCGCCCCCGAGCGTGCGGGGCTCGGCGCGCACGAGACGGCCTTCGCGTTCGTCCAGACC
>JAWXCJ010000289.1:0-9104 GCA_034408875.1 Actinomycetota bacterium | reverse complement strand
GCCCTCGACATCGCCGTCGTGCACCTTGGTCGCGCCGGCACCGACCGACGAATACGTGAAGGACGACGCGCCGTTCGCCGCGCGCGAGTAACTCCACGCCGCCGGCGCGGCGCACGTGAGGCACGAGTTGTCGGCCGGACACCCGAGGGTGACCCCGTCGAGCACGAGCGCGCAGACGGCCTGGCCGATGCCGCCGAACCCACGCAGGGTCGGGTTGAGCCCGGCCGCTTGGAGCACCTGCGCGCCGGTGGCCTCGGTACCCGACATCGTGACCGGGATATTGCGGACGGTGCCGTTGCCGAGGTCGATCACGACGCCGACCCGCATCGTCGTCTGCGCGTCGGCGCGCGCGACCGGGCCGAGCGTAATTGCAGCCGCGAGCACGACGGTGAGCAACGCGAGGAAGGAACGCCGCCCTTCGTGTCGATGCGACATCGCGCTCACCCCCGTCGACCCCGGCTCCGCGAGGGTCGCCACCACTGCCTGCGCAGCGGATCGTCGGCCGACCCAGATGTGGACCGGAGAACGGCAGGTGCTCTGGCTCACGGCCCACGAGCAGTGGGTCGATCACAGTTGCGGGTCAGCGCCGGATTCGCACCGGCTTCCCCTGTTCGCTCCGAGCGCAACGCTACCCCAGCGACGCGTCGCGAGTGGGTTTGAAGCTGAGTGGCTGCTGGGCGGCCACTCAGCTTCAAACCCGAGGTCGGGCGCGACGACCGGCCAGCCAGTACCACAGCCCGGCGACCACGAGCCAGGTGCCGTTGATCAGGACTGCACCCCACCGCTCCCGCAGGATCCAACCCAGCACGATCGCGGCGACAGCGGCTTCTTCGAGCCAAAACCACACGATTCGCCGCTCGCGCACGACCGGGATCCACCGCACGATGATGACGATCGAAACGGGGTAGCCGAAGATGAAGAGCGCGGTCGAGATCGCATCCACGGTGCCATCATGCTTCACGGTCGATGGAAGGTGCGTTTGATCACGGTCCAAGGAGCGCAAGTGGGACGACGGCGACGCCGTCAGGTCGCCGATACGCCTCGGGTCCGGTGGTTATAACCGCGGTGTCGACAACGTCGTCTCCGAGTTCGTCGCGCAGCCAACGCAGGTGTCGAACATCGCGGTCGTCGACAGCCGCGGCCAGCTTCGCCTCCAACGCGAGGACGCGGCCGCCATGTTCGACGACAAAGTCGATCTCGTGACGACCACTTTGCGTGCGGAGGTGGTACACGTTCGCGTCGACCGCCTGCGCAAACGTCCGGATCGAAAGGGCGACGAGCGATTCGAAGAGGCCGCCGAGCAGCGTTCCATCACGCGGGATACTGACGGGTCCTTCCTCGCCGGCCAGGAGGTGCCCGCGGCTGCGCCCGAGGAGGCGGGCGGCCAGTGCCGGGTCCACAAGGTGGTGTTTGGGCCACGCGGTGAGGCGTGCGAAGTGGTTGTTCGTGGGTAGCCATGCGTCGATCGGATCGAGGATGCGCAACGCGATGAGGAGCTCGGTGTAGGCGGTGCTCGTCGTCTTGGCCGGCTTGTTGGCCATCCCACTCGTCGCCGCATTCCGGATCGTCTCCCACGAGGCTGTAGTTGCTGTCGCAGCTGCGTACGCCCGCAACCATGCTCGGACGGTCGCGGGACGGCGTACGGTGAATCCGGCCTCCGGCATGTCGCGGTCGACTATGCGTTCGAGATAGCCATCGAGCTGGCGGTCTCGTGCTCGACCGGTGAGGTGTCGCATGCCGGGGAAGCCGCCGGCGATGATTTCGTCGACATAGTCGGCGAGCCCGAATGGCGATCGGCCGGTGACAGGTGGACGGGAGCCGGCGAGCAGTTCGCGCAGCGAAACCGTTGCGTCGCCAATGCGGCGTTCGAACAAGCTCAACGGTCGCATCCGAAGGGAAGTAATCCGGCCCGCGCCCGAGTGCGTCCCGCCCGTAGGAGGTGACCCGGTCAGTAGGAAGTGTCCGCCGGCCGGGTCGTCGTCAACGAGCCGGCGCACTGCGTCCCACACGGCGGGCACTCGCTGCCATTCGTCGATGAGCACCGGCGGTTCGCCGAGTCCGACGAGCGCGGGATCCGCCTCGATGACGGCGCGGTCGGCGTCGACATCGAGCCTCCTGGTTGTGCGGCACCGCTGCCCAGCCGTTGCGGTCTTCCCGACGCCTTTCGGCCCGTCCAGGAGGATCGCCGAGAGCTGTCCGAATAGCTCGTCCAGCTCGTCATCAACGACCCGTCGTACGTAGGCGCCCGTGAATGAGGCTTCGACCATGGTCGTACCCTATCGTTCACGCGTTGTAAACACTACTATTTCAGCATCTCAAACTGGACCATTTACACACATCAAAGACTACTAGGCACCCCGATGGTTTAGTGAAAGTCCCTCGATCGCAGGCCGTCGGCGAGGCTCACGGGTAACCGTGTGATGCGGCCCGCGACGAGGTTGATGACACCCTGGTGGCGTTCGAGGACACCCCGTACCCGTAGCGCCGGTGAGCTGCGGGCGACGGTGCGGAAACGGGTCCACACGCCCTTCGTGCAGATGACGTTCACGAGGCCGGTCTCGTCTTCGAGGTTGAGGAACACCGTGCCCTTGGCCGTCGCCGGTTGCTGGCGATGCGTGACGACACCCGCGACCTCGATCACCGACCGGTCGGGCAGATCGCGTAGATCGGCGGCGGTGACAACTCCCTGGCGGGTCAGTTCCTCGCGCACGAACTCGGTCGGGTGCTTCCCCACCGAGATGCCCATGGCCCACAAGTCGGCTTCGACGGTTTCGATCTCGGTCATGCCCGGCAGCTGGGGCGCGTCGACGCCCGTGACGACACCGGGCAACGTCTCGCGCACACCGCCGTCACGCCGCACGTTGGGGCGGGCGGTGCCGAGGGCGCCCGCGGCCCATAGCGCGGCGCGGCGCGACTGCCCGAAGCACTGTTCGAACGCACCCGCGGTGGCGAGCGCTTCGACCTGGTCGACCGTCGCCCCGGAACGGCGCACGAAGTCTTCGAGACCGGTGAACGGCCGCTCGGCGCGTGCGTCGTCGACGCGGTCCAGTAACGCGTCGTGCAAGCCCCGCACCGACCGCAGCCCGATCCGCACCGCGAGGTGCGACGGTTCGGCGTGAAAGCCGCGCACCGGCCGGCCCACCGGTTCGGCGTCGCCAGTACGAGGGTCGGTCGTTCTCGGCTCGAGAGTCGCGTCGCGCCGCGAGCCGTTGAGGTCGGGGCCGAGGATCTGCACGCCGTGGCGGCGGGCGTCGCGCACGATCGTGTGCGGCGAGTAGAACCCCATCGGTTGCGCGTTGAGGAGCGCGGCCGCGAACTCGGCCGGGTAGTGGTACTTGATCCACGAGCTCGAGTACACGAGATAGGCGAAGCTCACCGAATGGCTCTCGGGGAACCCGAAGCTCGAGAACGCTTCGAGCTTGTGGAAGATCTCCTCGGCGACCTCGCCGGTGATACCGCGTTCGGCCATGCCCGCCATCAGCCGTTCGCGCATGCGGGCCATGCGCGCCTGCGAACGCTTCGAGCCCATCGCCTGGCGCAACTGGTCGGCTTCGGCGGCGGTAAAGCCGGCCACGTCGACCGCGAGTTGCATGAGCTGTTCCTGGAACAGCGGCACGCCGAGCGTCTTCTCGAGCGACCGCTTCGTGAGCGGATGGATGTACGTCACTTCCTCTTCGCCGTTGCGTCGGCGCAGGTACGGGTGCACCGACCCGCCTTGAATCGGGCCGGGGCGGATGAGCGCGACTTCGACGACAAGGTCGTAGAACGTGCGCGGCCGCAGCCGCGGCAGCGTCGCCATCTGGGCCCGGCTCTCGACCTGGAATACGCCGACCGTGTCGGCCGCGCACAGCAGGTCGTACACGCAGGCCTCCTGCGGGATCGTCGCGAGGTCGATGTCGACACCCGAGTACTCGCGCACCATGTCGACCGCGATGTGCAACATCGTGAGCATGCCGAGCCCGAGCAGGTCGAACTTCACGAGTCCCGCGGCCGCGCAGTCGTCCTTGTCCCACTGGAGCACCGAGCGGCCCTCCATGCGCGCCCACTCGACCGGGCAGAACTCCACCAGCGGCCGGTCGGCCATCACCATGCCGCCCGAATGGATGCCGAGGTGGCGCGGGAAGTCGATCACCTGCGCGGCCAGCGCGAGCGCGAGCGGCGGAATTGGC
This sequence comes from Actinomycetota bacterium, assembly GCA_034408875.1. Lineage (GTDB taxonomy): Bacteria > Actinomycetota > Acidimicrobiia > IMCC26256 > PALSA-610 > JANNHK01. The sequence goes on along the minus strand of JAWXCJ010000289.1, from coordinate 4,935 downwards.
GGCGGCCGGGTCGCGGACGCCGATCGATGAACTGGCGTCGCTGAAGCAGCCGGCGTCTGGTTTTGTGACGCCAGTTCGGCAAAAGCCTCGGGGCCCGCGGCCCAGCGGTTCACCCACTTGCCGAGCGCGTCGGCCTGGCCGGGCGCGACGCCCGCGGCCTTGGCCATCTCGCGCAGCGCGGAGCGGGGCCGGTACGTGATGACGTTGGCGACCTGCGCGCACCGCTCGCGGCCGTAGCGGTCGTACATGTACTGGATCACTTCTTCGCGGCGCTGGTGCTCGATGTCGAGGTCGATGTCGGGCGGGCCGTCGCGCTCGGGCGACAGGAACCGTTCGAACAACAGACCGAGCGCGACCGCGTCGGCCTTGGTGACACCGAGCGCGTAACACACCGCGCTGTTCGCCGCGCTCCCCCGGCCCTGGCAGTAGATGTCGCCGCGGCGACAGAACTCGACGATGTCGTGCAGCAACAGGAAGTACCCGGGGAAGTTGAGCTGCTCGATGACCGACAACTCATACTCGATCTGCTGCATCGCCTGTGCGTGCTGCCGGTGCGACTCCGGGTACGCGACGGCCGCACCCCGGCGCGTGAGCTCGCGCAACCACGTCATCTCGGTATGGCCCTCGGGCACCGGGTAGCCCGGCAGTTCGGGGGCGGCGAGCTTGAGGTCGAACGCGCACTCCTGCGCGATGTCGGCCGTGCGCGCCACCGCGCCCGGCCAGCGGGCGAACCGGCGCGACTGTTCGTAGGGCGAACGCAGGTGCGCGAACGACGCGGCGGGCAACCACCCGTCGATCTCGTCGAGCGAACGCCGGGCCCGCACCGCGGCCAGCGCGGTCGCGAGCGGACGGCGGGCCGGAGTCGCGTAGTGCACGTTGTTGGTAGCAACCACCTCGGCACCGGTGCGCAGTGCGATCTGCGCGAGTGCGTCGTTGCGGTGCCGGTCGAGCGGATCGCCGTGATCCCAGAGCTCCACGAGCACCCGGTCGCGCCCAAACGCGTCGGTGAGTTCGCGCAACGCCCGTTCTGCGGCCGCGGGACCGTCGCGTTGCAGCGCGGCCGGGACCGTGCCCTTGCGGCACGCAGTGAGCACGAACCAGGCATCGTTCTCGCGGCTCGACACGTCGCCGTTCAGATGTACGGGCGCGCGTGCCGCGTCGGCGAGTTGGGCGAGCGCGACGCGCGGTGCGCCCTTCTCACCCGCGAGTTGCGCGGTACTGATGGCGTTGGCGAGGCGGGCGTATCCGACCGGTCCCTGCGCGAGCACGATCAGGTGCTCGCCGGGCGGATCGGCCCGCCCGAACGGCGGCGTGCGCGCCCCCAGCGTCATCTCCGCGCCGAACACGGTCGGCAGTGCAAGCGGGCGCGCTGCCTCCGCGAAGCGCACGACGCCGTAGAACCCGTCGTGATCGGTGAGTGCGAGCCCCGCCAACCCGAGGCGCGCCGCCTCCTCGACCAGCTCCTCGGGGTGGCTCGCGCCGTCGAGGAACGAGAAGTTGGAATGACAGTGCAGTTCGGCGTACCGACCTTCCATGGCCCCTCCTCCCGATCCCGACGGTAGCGAACATACGTTCGCCCCTCAAGAGGTATGCTCGGCCCATGCGCTTTTCGATTGCGCTCGACTGCGCCGACGCCGAACGCCTCGCCCGGTTCTGGGCCGCGGCGCTGCACTACGAACCGGTCGGCACGCTCGACCAGTACCGCGTCCTCGCGCCGCCCGACGACCGCGTCGCGCCGGTGTTCATCCTCCAACAGGTCGACGAACCGCGGTCGGGCAAGAACCGCATGCACCTCGACTTGCACCACGGCCCGATCGCACCCGAGATCGCGCGCCTGAAAACGCTCGGCGCGACAACCGACGACCACGTGACCGAACTCGCGGGCACGCACTGGGTCGTCATGCACGACCCCGAAGGCAACGAGTTCTGCGTCGTCTACGAACCCGGCGACTGACCGTTCCCCTGATGCTTGCGGTGGGTGCCGGTGGGGCCGCCCTCTGGGCGGTCCGCCGGCGCAGGGATGCGCACGGCTGCCCTCCCCCGAATGCACGACACCACTAGTCGTACACGGCTTCGACGGTCGCACTTCCGTTCTCGACCGCAGCGATGCAGGCGATCTCGCCCGCGTCTTCGGTCATGACGACGAGTTGCCACAGCACGCGGCGGCTGCGGGTCGCCGGGTCCCACCAGCGCACGTCGTGGGGCCACGGACCCGCAGCCGAACGCACCGTGCCGCCACCCGCGGGGAGCGCGCGGCACCACAACCACGCGGGCCGCGGCCCCGATTCGCCGCGGCCCGACACGCGCACCGGGCGGCCGTCGCCGTCGAGCAGTTCGGCGGGCAACGGCGGCGCGAACACGCGCGCCGGGTACGGCGGCGGCAACGCGCCCGGCCACGCGGGTACCTCGCCGTCGATCGTCAACGGCCGTTCGGGCTCGCGCGGTTCTCCCCACGGCACCCACCGCACCTGCTCGACCGGTGTACGGCCGCCCTGCACCACCGCGGTGGCGACCGCGTCGTAGCCGAGCATGCCCTGCACCCGTGCGAGGGCGCGGTCGGCCCGGTCGCGCGCGGCTTGGTCGCCACCCCAGAACCCGAGTTGGCGGCCGTCGGCGGGGACGACTTCGTCGGGCACCAGCCGCACGAGCGTGAGCGCGCCCGCCGCTGTGTCGACGTCGGCCATCACGTCGGCGTCTTGCTGGGCGCGCCGGTCGCCGGCCGCGACTACCGGCGCCTGCGCCGCGAGCCACCCGTCGAGCTGCCATCGCACCCGTTCCGAAAGCGCGGCGGGTGTGAGGGCCTTGTCGTGGCGCCATGTGCGCGCCAGGCGCTCGCCGTACTCGGTCTCGGCTTCGACGATCACCTGCGTGCACGCGAGCCCGCGCTCGGCCAGGCGTTCGAGGAGACGGTCGGCCAGGCCCTTCGCCGCGAACGCGGCCACGTCGACACGCGTTGCGGGCGGGTCGAGCTCACACTGCTCGACGAGATCGGGCGGTGGCGTGACGAGGACCGGCGGACCGGGGTCGAGTCCGCGGGCGAGTTCGTGGAACACGCGGCCGTCGGTTCCGAAGCGGGCGAGCACCGCGTCGTTCGGCAGCGCGGCCACCGAGCCGAGCGTGCGCAGCCCGAGCCGCACGAGGAGGCTGACTAACGCCTCGTTGTTCAGGGTTGACACCGGCCACGGCGTGAGGAACACCGCGCTCTCCCCCGGCGCGACCACGTGCACGCCCACCTCGGATGCCCGGGCGTGGCGAGCCGCGAGTCGGGCCGCGAACATGCCGTCGGCGATACCGACCCGCACCCCCTCCCCGAACCCGGTTGCGGCCACGACCGAGTGCACGTGGGCGGCCAGCGCCTCGTCGCCGCCGAAGTAGCGCGCGGGACCACGCGTCGGGAAGTCGCACCGGCCCGGCCGGTCGAGCACGACCCGGGGCGTGACCGTCTCGATGGCGCGGGCGACGACTTCGAAGGCGCGGGCCTCGTACGCGGGATCGGCGTCGATGCACACGACCCCGGGACTGCGCGCCTCGGCCTCGCGCCGGCGCATACCCCGGGTCACACCGTCGGCGCGCGCTTCGCTCGATGCGCACCGCACCACATCGCGGCTACCGATGCGCTCGCGCACGACGACGGGAACACCGGCCAACTCCGGATCGCGGCGGCGGGCCGCCGTCACGGGCCAGTCGGGGCACCACACGCACGCGGTACGGGTCGTGCGGGTCATACCGCGTGCGCCAACCGCATCGGTGCGCGCACCCCGCGCCCTTCGACGTGCACGACAATGTCGCGCCGGGTCAACAGTCCGCTGCTCGCGCGTTCCCACGCACTCGGCTCGACGTGCAAGCGCAACGCGGCTTCGACCGGCCACGGCCCGACCGCGACGAGTACCGACGAGCGCTCGCGTGCCTTGGCGATCAACCGGCGCGCGTCGCCCGGCCGCAACCGGTCGGGAACAGTGGCCGCGACCAACGCGGCGCCGTCGAGCAGCGCCGCGACCACCGCCGACCAGCGATCGCGCGGCACCCGCCGCACGACCGCGCACCGCTCGAGTTCGACGCCGGCATCGGCCGCGGCGCGCGCACCCACCGTGCCGTCGGGGTCGACGATCGCCGCCCATTCCCCGGTCGTGGTCGCGGCCGCCGCGAGCATGAGCGTGGTGGTGGTGACACCCACCCCGCGTCGGCCGTCGACCACAACCGTGGTGCCGCGCTGCACGCCACCGTTCGGCAGGTGGTTACCGAGGGGCAATGCAACGGGCAGCAGGCGCTCACGGGCCGCGACGAACGGCTGCACTCGTGCCGCGATTGCCGACAACGGCAATCCGTCGGGGATCTCCGCCCGCGCCATGCCCCACCATACCGAACATATGTTCGATCGGACAAGGGCAGGAATCCGAAATTGCGTCATCGGGCGACCGTTTCGGTCGCCGTACGGCGCAATTTCGGCCGGGGACTACGAGTCGGCGACCTCGAGCGGGGGCGGGGTCTCCATGCCGCGGGCCTCGAAGGACCAGCCCGCGTCGGTGCCGTAGAACTCGAACAGGTGCTCCATAGCGTGGATCACCTTGGGTTCGATCTCACTCCACGCGATATCGCGGGCCTCGACCGTGACGACGTTCGAGTAGATCGTCACCCGCGTGGCGCCCATGTCGAGAATGCGCCCGGCGAGCACGTCGGGCGGCCGGCGGCCTTCGATCGGCTCCCCGTAGGTATAGGTCTCGATCGCCATGCCCGTGATCGAGCGGTTGCACTCGAAGAAGCGAACTTCGGGCCGTCCGCCTGCTCGCACACTCACCGTGATCGCCTGGCCCATGGTCCCCCGAGCATAGGTGTCGTGAACCGTGCGGACGTAGCGGAGCCACGGACGGCGCAGCGAGGGAGCCATGTGACCGTGCGGACGTAGCGGAGCCACGGACGGCGCAGCGAGGGAGCCAT
>JAWXCJ010000288.1:0-3705 GCA_034408875.1 Actinomycetota bacterium | reverse complement strand
GAGGAGGAGGCCGCCGAGGGGTTCTCGGGCGCGGCCTTCGACCTCGAGTCCGGCTCGGGGGCGGCGCTCGGTTCGAGGTCGGCGGCACCGCGCGCTACAGCACTCGCCGCGCAAGTTACGGCCCCGCCGGTCGGGGTGGTCAGCGGCTATGTCGTCGACTCGCTCGACGCGAACACGGGTGAAGGCGTATCGGTGCGCAACGCGTCGATGGTGAACGGCGCGCCGTCGCCGGCGAACCTGAACGCGGGCGACGGCCGCGCGCCGGTCCCGCTGCTGTCCGGCGCGACGACCACGGTCGGCTACCTCGACCCCGGCGAGTTCGTCGTGTCGATGACCGCGCCGAGCGCGGTAACAACGTCGGCCGCCACTGCCATCACCGTCGGAGGACCCACCCTCCCGCCGCAGGTCGCGTACACAGGGGTAACGACCGCGGTCGTCGGTTTGCCCGCGTCCGTCCGAGCAGACGTCACCACCGCCGGAGGCGCACCCCTGGGGGGACGCGCGGTTCGCTTCACGCTCAACGGGAGCAGCGTCGAGACGAATTCGAACGCGGCAGGCGTGGCGCAGGTCGCGCTCGTCGTGCCCGGTCCCGCGGGTGTGACTTCGCTCCTGGTCGAAGTGCTCCCGACCGACAGCGGCGCGGGCGTGTCGACCTCGGTGCCGTTCAGTGTCGGCGCAAATGTCGCGCCGGTCGCCGACGCGGGCGGGCCGTACCAACTCGTCCTGAACGCCGATCTGACGCTCGCCGGTTCGGGCACCGACCCCGACCCGGGCGAACAGGCGAGCCTCGTGTACGCGTGGGATCTCGACGGTGACACCCTCTACGACGACGCCACCGGCGCGACCCCGACGATCCCGTGGGAGACCGCGCGCACCGTCATCTGCGGCGGCGACTGCACGCCGGGCGTCGCGTTCCCGATCTCGTTGCGCGTGACCGACGCCAAAGGCGCGATCGACACCGACAGCGCCGACGGCGCGGTCGCGCGCGACTTCGCGATCGCGATCCTGCCGAGCATCGGTGCGCTCGTGCCGAACTCGGCCACGAGCTTCACGGTCTACGCACTGACCGACAGCGACTGGAACTTCCCGATCGTGCTGAGCGCGCCGGGACTCCCGACGGGCGTGACCGCCGGCTTCTCGCCGTCGACCATCTCCGCGGGGCAGACCAGCTTGCTCACGTTGCGGGCCGGTGGGTCGATCGCGCCCGGCGACTTCGGCGTGACGGTGCAGGGCACGTCGAACGGCGTCGTGCGTCAAGCGGGCGGGTCGTTGACCCTCGACTTCGGGCTCATCCCCGTGTGCTTCGGCGACATCAGCGGGCGCGTGCTCGACGAGGAAACGGGGCTCCCGCTGGCGGGCGCGTTCGTCAACCTATTCACGGGCGGCAGTACGACGACGGGCGCCGACGGCACGTGGCACCTGGCCAACGTGCCCGTGAACAACGACAACGGCCCACGCAGCTACCCGGTCATCGTGTCGAAACCGGGTTACCGGGTTCCCTTCCCCTTCCCGCAAGCACTCGCCGCGTGCGGCACGGCGACGGTGACGCCCGACATTTCCATCCTGCGCCAGTTGTTCGGCGCCGTGAGCGGCGTGCTCATCGGGCACACGCGCGACGGGGCGACGCTCGGGCCGATCAACGGGCCGGCGCAAAACGGATTCGTGTCGTACCAGTCCAACGTGCGGGTCAACGCCGACGGCACGTTCCAGATGAACAACATTCCCCTCGACATCGACAACGGACCGGTCGAGATCTCACTCAACGGAACGGCCCCGGGCTTCTGGAACGCCCCGTCGAACAAGGTCACGGTCACCGCCGGAACCGTCACGCCGGGCGTCGTTGCCGACATCGAACAGCGGTGCAACGCGTCGGTGCGGGCGCGGGTTGTCGTTGCGGCAACGGGCCTTCCCCTGCAAGGGGCGCGTGTGAGCGCCTTCCTCGGGCTGACCGGTACCACCGACGTGAACGGGTACGTCACCGTCACCGCGCCGATGCCGCGCGCGGCGCAGGGCAACGGCATTCAGATGCACGCGCAGACCCCCGCGTCGTTGCCGTTCGCGCAGAAGACGGTCAACACCGGCGTCGCCGGCTGTGGCGCGCTCGGTGTCGTGACCATTCCGCTCGACGTGCACATCCCCGTGCCGAACTTCGGGACCATCGACGTCACCGTCATCGACAAGGAAACAGGCCTGCCGATCGAGGGCGCCGACGTGTCGCCGACGGGGATGAAGACAGACGCCCAAGGCAAGGTGCACTGGCAGGCCTTCGTCGGCAACGACAGCGACACCGTCGAGAACATCTTCCTCATCGGCGTCAAGACGGGCTACTGGAACAGCCCCGCGCAGCAGCGGCTCCTGCACAAGGACGAGACGCTCGCCGTCACGCTCGAGTTGGTGAAGCCGAAGTACGTTTCGGTCGAGGGCACGATCCGCGATCGGATCACGAACGCGCCGATCGGCGGGGTACGCGTCGCGCCAGGGCTCGGGCCGGAAGCCGTCTTCACCGCACCCGACGGGACGTACCACATCGACGGCCTGGTCCTCGGGCCGCAGAATGTGGCACGCCAACACAACGTGACCATCTCGAAACTGGGCTACTGGGGTGTCACCAATCAGTTCACCGTCTTGCCGACCGAGCCGGTGCATACCTCCGATGCGTCGATCGCGCAGGTCTGCCGCGGGGCAACGGTGCGCGGCCGCGTCCTCAACGCCGCGACCGGTGCGCCGCTCGAGAACGCGACGGTTTCGTCGTTCAACATTCATGACCAGACCGACGCCGACGGGCGCTTCGTCCTCGACCCCATCCCACCCGGGAACAACAACGTGCCGTGGTCGGTGACAGTGACGGCGCAGAAGTTCGGCTTCATCACCGCCAACAAGCAGATCACGCTGTTCTGCGGTGCCGACGTGATCGTCGACTTCGGCGAGTCCGCGAGCACATCCGGTGTGATCGCGGGACGGGTCACCAACGAGGACGGCGACGCGATCCCGAACGCGTTCGTCGGTTCGCAGTTCGGCGGTTCCGACACGACCGATGCGAACGGCGACTACTCGATCGCCAACGTTCCGTTGGGTCCGAACGACTCGGATCGCACGTGGAACGTGACCGTCGACCCGCCCGTCGGGTCGGGCTACGCGAAGACAACCAAGTCGGTGATGGCGGTCGCGAACACGACGGTGGATCTCGACTTCGTCCTCGGCGAGGCAAACTTCCCGCCGGTCGCGAACGACGTCGACGTCTCGACGGACAAGGGTGTCGCAGCGCCGGTCACCCTGGCCGGGTTCGACACCGAGGGCGAAGACCTCGACTACGAGATCGTCGACCGGCCCGGGCACGGGGTGCTGTCGGGTGTTGCGCCCGACCTCACGTACACGGCTGACCCGAACTTCTCCGGCGTCGACGAGTTCACCTTCAAGGTGAACGACGGCACGCAGGACTCGAACACCGCAACCGTGACCATCACGATCATCTCCGACGACCTCGCGCCCGAGGCCGTGATCGAGGTGCCCGAAGACATCGTCGAGGGCGACGAGGTCGAGATCGACGGCACGAGCTCCACCGACAGCGACGGCACCATCGAGACGTACGAGTGGGACCTCGACGAGGACGGCGACTTCGACGACGCAACCGGCGAGACCGTCACGATGACGCGGACCGACGACGACAGTGTCGACGTCGGCCTGCGCGTCACCGACGACAACGGG
>JAWXCJ010000287.1:0-4495 GCA_034408875.1 Actinomycetota bacterium | reverse complement strand
GTCAGCAGCGGGTTGCGGTACGGCAGCACGAGGATGTGCGTCTGCACTTTGAGCCGGGCCGTGACCGCGGCCGCGAACGACAGGGCGACGAACGGATCGAGGGCGTGGTGCCCGCCTCCGGCCAGCCACTTGGAGTCGGGCGCGGGGTGGTCGGTGACGAAGCACGCGTCGAACCCGGCCGCTTCGGCGGTGGTCGCGACCGCGGCGACGGCCTCGCCCGTCACGAACTCGGGGGCGGCGTCGACGTGGTCGGTAGGGAGCGCGATCGAGAACTGCACCCGCGGAGACTACGAGCCGCGGCGACTCGAGTGTCAGCCCGACCGGGATGAAGCAGATGGCAGCGTGCCAGTGGCTGGTACGCCTCCCGAACTGTCATGCGCGATGACCAAGCGGGTTCGGAGTCGCTTGTAGCCCCCTCGCGGAATTACGTTTCCGGCTGTGATCAACATTTTCTACGACAGTGACGGCGATCTCGGCGTGCTCGCGGGCGAGCAGGTCGCGGTCGTCGGGTACGGAAACCAGGGCCGTTCGTGGGCGTTGAACCTCCGCGACAGCGGCGTGGCGCCGACCGTGTGCGTCCGGCGGGACGAATCGCGTGAGCAGGCCGAGGCAGACGGCTTCGCAGCCGCCGACATCGATGCCGCCAACGACGCCGACGTGCTCTGCGTGCTTGTTCCCGACGACGTCATCCCGTTGCTCGGCCTCGCGCCCGGGCCGACGTCGTGCACGATCGTGGCCAGCGGATACACGTTGGCGTTCGACCGGCTCGACCCGGCCGGCGACGCGGGCATGGTCGCACCCCGCATGCTCGGCCCCGAAGTGCGTGCGTGCTTCGAAGAGGGAACCGGTTTCATCACCGCGATCGGCGTTCACAAGGACAAAACCGGACGCGCGCAGGCGCGCGTGCTCGCCGTCGCCAAGGCGATCGGCGGGTTACGCGAGGGTGCAATCGAACTCACGGCGATGCAGGAGGCAGTGCTCGACCTCGCCGTCGAGCAGGTGCTGTCACCGGCGTTGACCGCGGTGAACAACGCGTTCGTGACCACGATGATCGAGCACGGCATTCCGCTCGAAGCGATCATCACCGAACTCGTGCTCTCGGGGGAGGTGGAACGCACCTACGGTCTGCTGCGCAAGGTCGGGTACGCGGTGCAGTCCGAGTTTCATTCGCCTACGAGCCAATACGGACAGCTCTCGCGGCGCGGGAAGTTCGACCATCTCGACGTCCGTTCGGTCATGCAGCAACTCACCGACGACATCGAGTCGGGCACGTTCGCCGACGAGTGGGACGCCGAACGCGACGCGGGCTATCCGGTGCTGAAGGCGCTGAAGGAACAGCACGCCGGGCCCGGTGTGCGCGCGTTCGAAGAAGAGTTACGCACGCGCCTCGGCCCGGGCGTGCGCGCGGTGTCCGCGTAGTGGCCACCGGACGCGTACGCATCGGCATTGTCGGCGTCGGCAACATCGCGACGCTCAACGTTCCCGGCTACCTCGAACACCCCGACTGCGATGTCGTCGCCCTGTGCGACCCGCGCCGCGACGTGCTCGACCGCCGCGGCCGCGAGTGGGGGGTCGACCGGCTCTACGAATCGCTCGACGACCTGCTCGGCGACGCTGAGATCGACGCCGTCGAAGTGCTCAGCCCCACACCGGCGCACGCGGCCCACGTTGTCGCCGCGCTCGAAGCCGGCAAGCACGTCTCGTGCCAGAAGCCCATCGCGAACAGCGTCTCCGACGGCCGGCGCATGATCGCCGCGGCGACCGCAGCCGACCGCGTGTTCCGCGTCACGGAGAACTGTTGCCATTACCCGCCCCTCGAAAAAGCGCGCGAACTCATTGCGTCCGGCGCCATCGGCGAACCGCGCGTCGTGCGTATCAAGACCGTCGTCGGGCGCACCGAGTCGAAGTTCCAGGCCGCGCTCGACCCGGCCGGCTACGTGTGGCGCTTCAACGCCGAGAGCCCGGGCGGCCATCTCTTCGACGACGTGATGCACAAGTACGCGATGGCGCTCTGGCTGGTCGACGAGGACATCCGCAGCGTGCAGGCCGTCGTACGGCAGGGTCCACTCTTCTTCGAAGCGCCGACGGTCGCGTTGTGGGAGTACGCGCGCGACGACCTGCTCGGCATGATGGAGGTCTCGTACGCGCCCGACATGTTTATCCGCAGCGACCACTACGGCGCCGACGAGTTCTTCGAGATACAGGGCAGCCGCGGGTTCGTGTGGGTGACGCGCCTGTGCGGGAACCTCCATGCGGACCTCGCGCCCGTCGTGCTCTACGAAGAAGACGGGCGCCGCACGAACTTCGAGGTCGACGCCGCGTACGACCTCTCGTTCCGCAGCTCGGCCGCGCACTTCGTCGACGCGCTCCGCGACGGGACGAGACCGGATCTCAGTCCCGAGACCGCGATCAAGGCGTTGCAACTCGCGTTTGCCGTGTACCAGGCGTCGAACGAGCAGCGAGCGGTCGACCCCGCGAGCATCGACGGCAGGGTGTCGCCCCACGGGTGGCCGCCCCCGCCCGAGAAGATGAAGCGCGACGTAGAGGAGATGATGGCCCGCGAGTCGGCGCGGGAAGCACGCACGCGCCCGTAACGACGCGAGCGGACGACATGTCGTGGCATCCCCGATCACTCCGTTTTTGCGTTCGTGTCCGGGGGTAGGACTCCTTGACACGACAACCAACGGAGGGTGCATCGCCATGGGCGAAAAGACCGATGAGATGAAGGGCCGCGCCAAAGAGGCGGTTGGTGCGTTGACCGACGACGACGACCTGAAGCGCGAAGGCAAGCTCGACCAGGCCACAAGTTCGGTCAAGGGCAAGGTCGAAGACGCCAAGGACAAGATCGAAGACCTGGTCGATGACGTCAAGGACAAGGTCAAGGACAAGCTCGACCGCTAAGTCGGAAGCCCGGACCTCCTCGGCGCTCAGGCGTCGAGGGTCTGGAGGCGTTCGCGTAGCTGTGTCAATGTGCGCGCGAGGAGCCTTGAGACGTGCATCTGGCTGATGCCGATCTGCTCGGCAATTTCCGTCTGTGTGAGTTCGTCGAAGAACCGCAACCGCACGATCATGCGCTCCCGCTCGGGGAGGCCTTCGAGGAGTTGCTCGAGGACGACGCGGTGCTCGGCAAGGTTGAAGCCTGCGTCGGCGATGCCGAGTCGGCTTTCCAAGGTGAAGTCGTCGCCACTATCGGTCGTCCCCGCGTCGAGCGAGGTCGAGCGGTACGCACCGCCCACTTCCATCGCTTCGAGCACGGCTTCTTCGCTCACGCCGAGTTCTTCGGCGAGTTCGGCGGCGCGCGGCGGACGGTGGTGGCGCTGGGAGAATTCGTTGATGGCGTTCCCGAGACGCAGGTGCAGTTCTTGGGGGCGGCGAGGTACCCGCACCGACCATGTCTTGTCGCGGAAGTGGCGCTTGAGTTCGCCTTCGACGGTCGCGGTGGCGAATGTCGAGAACTCGAGGCCGCGGTCGGGTTCGAAGCGCTCGACCGCCTTGAGCATACCGAGGTACGCGACCTGAAGGAGGTCGTCGAACGGTTCGCCTCGGTTCGAGAAGCGCCGCGCGAGATGTGCTGCGAGCGACTTGTGCGCTTCGATCAGTTCGTTGCGCAGCCGGCGGTCTCTCGACTGCCGGTAGTCGACGAATTTGTGGCGCAAGTGTTTGCGCTCTTCCGGGGAGATGGCCATCAGGTCAGGCGGTCTCGGGCAGTCGGCGCGAGCAGGCGAAGCAGACCATGCCGTTCTCGACGACGACGTGGTACTCGTCGACGACGGCCGCAAGGATTTGTCCGGTCAGCTCTTCGACCTTCGGGTCACCGTTCGGCCGCTCCGGCGCGCGGCCTTCGATGCGGAGCACGCCGTCTCGCACGGTGAACACCACCTGGAGGTCGGCGGGAAGCGCGTTCTCGACGACGATGCTGGCGAGTTCGTCGACCGCGACCCGCATGTCTTCGATGTCCTCGATGTCGAACCCCAGGCGGCTCGCCACTCCCGACGCTGTCAGCCGGACGATCCGTACGAACTCCAATGACGCGGGGACCGTCAGTGTGATGGTCTCCTCGGTCAGAATTGACTCCACGGCGTCGTCCTCTCGTACTGCTTCCATAGCCCGGTTCCATAGCGTCGGGGAGCAACGCTCTGCACCGTTTTCCCCAAGATGTCTCAACGGTACTCCTGTTGCGGACCGGTCGAAACGTGATGGTTCGAGTCCAGCCGCCATGGGTAGGGCGCTGCGAAACCCGTGAGCGATCCGAAGGAACCGCCGTGAGCGGCATGGAAATCGTGCGAGTCGACATCCGTCACGACGGTTCTGTCCCGGTGTGCGAACTTCGAGGAGAGCTCGACGCGTCAAATGTCGACTCCGTGTTCTCGAGCATCGTCGAGGTTTCCCGGGCTGAGGCACCGGGGCTTGTCCTCGATCTCACGTTCACGTCGTACATCGACTCGGCCGGCGTGCGGATCTTGTTCGAGCTGGCTCGACGTCTGCGCAGCGACGG
>JAWXCJ010000286.1:0-4966 GCA_034408875.1 Actinomycetota bacterium | reverse complement strand
CTTCCCGACTGGTCGTGGGGCGAGTACGCCGGGTACCTCGGGCTCACGTTCGGCGTCGCGCTCGTTGCGCTCACGATCGGTGTGAGTGTCTTCGGCCGGCTCGAAGCGAACTTCGCCGAGGAGCTGTAGTCGTTGGGCGCCGCGATCGAAGTGCGAGGCGTGTCGAAGCGCTTCCGCCTGTACCACGAGCGGTACAACTCGCTGAAAGAGCGGATGATCCACTTCGGCCGCACTCCCTTCGAGGAGTTCTGGGCCGTGCGCGACGCCGACTTCGAGGTCGAGCAGGGCTCGACCGTCGGGTTGTTGGGCCACAACGGCTCGGGCAAGTCGACGCTCCTCAAATGCATCGCCGGGATACTCCAGCCCACGATCGGCGAGATCGTCACGCGCGGGCGTCTTGCCGCGTTGCTCGAACTGGGCGCGGGGTTTCATCCCGAGCTGACCGGGCGCGAGAACGTATATATGAACGGGTCGATTCTCGGCTTGTCGCGCAAGGACATCGACAAGGTGTTCGACGAGATCGTCGCGTTCGCGGAACTCGAACGGTTCATCGATATGCAGGTGCGGCACTACTCGTCGGGCATGTACGTCCGGCTCGGGTTCGCGGTTGCCGTCAACGTCGACCCCGACATCCTGCTCGTCGACGAAGTGCTCGCGGTCGGCGACGAAGCGTTCCAACGTAAGTGCCTTGACCGCGTCGCTCGCTTCCAGCGCGAAGGGCGCACGATCCTCTTCGTGACCCATGCCCCCGATCTTGTGCGCCGCATCTGCAACCGCGCGATCGTGCTCGATCACGGTCTGACAGTCATCGACGCGCCGCCGGGCGAAGCGGTGCGGTCGTTTCGCGAGCATCTCGCCCATGCCGACTCCGGGCTCGCGGCGCCGGTCGTCGAGGCCGAAGCATCCCACGACGAAACCGAATTCGCGGAGGACTTGACACACGGCCAGCGGATGGCTGTCGAGGCGAGCGGCAAGATTGCGATTGCCGGCGTCGCGATCGATCACCCCGGTTTACTCGTCGACCGCCCCTATCTGCTGCCCAACGAAGCGATGACCGTTCGCGTGAGCTACCAAGCGAGCGAGCCGACCGACGACGTGCTCTTCGGCATCGCAATCGACGATTCCGAGGGCAATCACCTGTTCGGCACGAACACGCGCATCCTTGGCGTCGACGTTCCGACGGTCAGCGGCGACGGTGAGATGGCGTTCGAGTTCGAGCGGGTGCCGCTCCTCGACGGGAATTACCTCGTGACCATCGCCATTCAAACGACAGACGAGGGAACTGTCTACGACTGGCACGAACAGCGGTATCACTTCGAGGTGATGAACCCGTCGCGCTCGGATGGCCGCGTGTGGTTTCAAGTAGACGTGCGGTTCGACCACCTCGAGCCGCGCGCGACGACCTGACGTGCACGTCGCGTACGTAACCCCGCGATACGGTCGCGACGTCGTCGGCGGCGCCGAGCTGGGCGTGCGCATGTTCGCCGAGCGACTGACTGAACACTTCGGTTGGCAGGTCGACGTGCTCACGACCTGCGCGACGGACCTGCGAACTTGGGACAATGCGCTCCCGGCGGGAACGACGACCGAGTCCGGTGTCGGCGTGCAGCGGTACCCGACAACGCAGCCTCGGTCGCCCGACTTCGACAAGCGTTCGCAGCCACTCCTCGCCCGGCCGGGCCGGGTCAGTGTCGAAGACGCGAGCGCGTGGGTGCGCTGGCAAGGTCCGCACAGCCCGGAGCTGCTCGACGCGATCTCGGCGAGCAGCGCCGACCTCGTCGTGTTCTATCCGTACCTGTACGAGCCGACCGTCGTCGGTATCGAAGCGGTCGGCGACCGGGCCGTCATGCATCCGGCTGCGCACGACGAGGCACCTATCCGTCTGCCCGTGTTTCGTGACGTGTTCCACGCCGCGCGAGCACTCGTATTCCAGACGTACGCGGAGGCGCGGTTCGTGAACCGCATGTTCGAGACCGCGGCGACGCCGCAGCTCGTTCTCGGGCTGGGTTCCGACCCGCAACCCGGAGTTCCCGATGCGGCGCGCGCGGCATTGGGCCTCGGCGAACGTCCCTTTCTGCTGTGCGTGGGTCGCGTCGACGACGGAAAGGGCACGGGCGCACTTGCCCAGCTGTTCGCGGCCTACAAGGAAGCACGTCCGGGACCGCTTGCGCTCGTGTTCGTTGGTCCCGTCGTCCATCCTCCCCTCGAGCATCCTGACGTTATCGTCGCGGGCGTCGTCGACGAAGCAACGAAGTGGGGACTGCTGCGCGCCGCGACTGCGCTTGTTTCGCCGTCGGCGTTTGAGGCGTTCTCGCTCGTTCTCGTCGAAGCGTGGCACGCGGCCCGGCCGGTCATTGTGAACGCGCGCTGTTTCGCGACGTCAGAACACTGCGAACGGTCGCAGGGCGGACTCACGTTCGACGACTACGCGTCGTTCGCGACGGCCGTCGACCGACTCGTCACCGACAAACAACTGCGGAACGAGCTCGGTGCCGCGGGGCGCGCCTACGTCGAGGCTGAGTTCACATGGCCGGCCATCCTTGCCCGGTACCGCGCGTTCCTCGAAACTGTCTTCGCCCGGCGGGCGTAAGTCGTTCTCAGAGTTCCGGCGATCGCACGCCGAGCCGATTGTCGAGTGCGCCGGGTGCCCCGACGACCGTGAGACCGAACAACGAGCCACCGGGCGGCACCCGCCAGAGTCCGGCTCCGGCGTCGAGATACTCGGGCTCGACCAGCCCGGCGGCCTGGAGTTCTGCGGTCTCGCCCGTCGGGAGGTCAACCGCGAACAGCGCCGACCCTCCGGGCGGTACTTCGATCGCCAGATCGCCCTCGCGCTGATACTGGAGTTCGCGACCCGTCAGAGCATCGCTGCCGTCGTTCGGGTCCATCGTGAACTCCGGCAGCGCCCGTACATCGCATGCCTGAACCACTGTCCGCCGTTGCCATTCACGTAGACGATCACGTCGCGCTCGGGGTCGAACACGGCTTGGTAACGGTCCGAAACGCGAAGTACGTCCCGAGTGCCGCCGAACGGCGCGCGGTTGAGCCGGCGCGTAAACCACGGACCCCGGTCGACGAGGGCATCGGGCAACCCGCCCGCGCCGAAAAGGAACGGCTGGGTGCCGAACAGGCTGACGAGCGCGACGCCGACGACGCCGACAGTGCGCCACTTCGGTCGTAGGCGTGCGACGGGCCACAACGCGAGAAGGAACGCCGCGAGAAGGAACGCCGCGAGGTAGCCGGCCTTGCCGAAGTGGAACAGACTCACGAACAGCACTGGCGGGACGATCGCGACGAACAGCAGCTCGAACCGGCGAAAAGCGGCGGGCCGGGCGCGCGTGTCGCGGTTGCGTTTTCGTATCGCGACCACGAGCCCGATCGCACCGAGCAGCGCGACGGCGCCGAACGCTGCCACCATGTCGGCGGTGAGCTTGCCGCCGCGCCGATCGCGGCCGACAGCAGCCATGCGCGCAGGTCGCGATTCGCACGCCACGCGGCCACGAACGCGTTTGGGAACAACACGATGAGCGACGTCTGGCGGAAGCCGCCCGCGAGCCCGAGCACCGCCGCGGCCGCGACGCGGTGCGCCGCTCCTCAACCGAGCGCGCTCGGAAGCGAGCGCCAGCGACGCGGTGCCGTCGAGCGGCGTCAGGGCGCGGATCAGGCGATCGGCCGCGATGTAGGCCCAATAGCCGGGTGCGTGGGGGGAGTCCTGGCGTACGTCGAAGCGGTCAAATCCGAGCGTGAGTTGCACGGAGTCCCACTCGGTCGGCGCGGTCGCGCGCGTCGACCAGTACACGACCAACGCGACGAGTCCCGCGAGAAGGGGGTACTGGAATCGACCCAGTGGCGACGCACTTCCACCCCGGAGCTACTCGACCTTCTCGATGGCCGCCACCAGCTCGGCACCTGTTGTCGCGATGTCGAATTCGTGAAGTCGACGAAGGCCGGCTTCGACGAGGGCGTGACGCACGACGTCGTCGCGCAGCACCCGGTCGACAGCGCCCGCAACGGTGTACGGGTCCTTGACATCGAGCAGCAGCCCCGCGTCGCCCAGGGTTTCGGGAATAGCCGTCGCGGCGAAGGCCACGATCGGAACGCGGTGGTGCCAAGCCTCGAGCAACGGAACGCAGAAACCTTCGTGGTCGCTGCAGACGACGAACACGTCGGCCGCCTCGTAGAACGCGGCGAGCGCCGCCGGTGTGACCGCGCCCGCCAGCTCGACCGCGGTGGTGAGACCGAGGCGTTCGACGAACCGCTCGAGGGCCAGCTCGTACGAGTCCGACGACGAACCCCCGACCAGCACGAGCCGCGCGTCCGGGTCGTGGACCTTGCGGTACACCGAGAACGCCTTGACGATGTCGTGCTGCGCTTTGTTCGGTGCCAGTCGGCCGACGAACAACCACACCGCGCCCGCCCCGTACGACCGAACCCGCGCCAGTGTCACCGTGTCGGGCTCGACGTCGAACGCCGCCGGCGGAACGAGAATCGGAACGACAGTTGTGCGCGCGTAGTTGGCCTCGATGAGTTCGACCTCGTTGTAGTACGAATCGCCGATTCCGAGCGCCGCGCGCGCGGCGAGCGTAGAGAGCTGCCGGCGGCCCCACGCGACACCGCCGGCCGCGACGGGCGCCCATCCGTCGAAATACCGCAGCGGGGTGAGGTTGTGGTAGTCGACCACGAGTCGCTCGGCTCGCGCCGCGAGCGTTTCGGCGAGATGCGAACCGATCGCGAGGTGATAGACGAGCCGGTCGTCCGGAAGCGCCCGGAAGCGCCGCCCGTACGACGCGGCGTCGTGCGCGCCCTCACCCGCGTACGAGGCCCTGATTTCGCCGGCGAAGATCTCGGAGTCGTAGCCCGCGTCGCGGAACACGGTGCGGGCCGCGAGCGCGTGGGCGCCCACGGCGCCCGGCTCGAGGACCGGAAGGAACTGATGTACAGCGGTCACCGGCGCTTGAGCCTACGT
>JAWXCJ010000285.1:0-9991 GCA_034408875.1 Actinomycetota bacterium | reverse complement strand
GTGGTGGCGGCATCCGCGGCGGCGGGAGCGGCGCCAACGGCGGCGACGGCGCACCGCAGGGCGGCGGAGGTGGAGGCGGCGGCGGGGTCGGCACTACCGAAGCCGGCGCAACGAACGTCGTGTCGACCACCGACGTCCAAACCGGCAACGGCCAAGCGGTTATCAGCGCGATCACGTCGACCGCACCGAGCACCACGCTCACCGTGGGCGACGCGTTCTCGTACACGGTGACGACGCAAGGCTTCACGGGTGCAGGTGTACCGAGCCCGGGTGCGGCGACGTTCTCGATCTCGACCGGCACCCTCCCGGCCGGGCTCGCGCTCGACACGGCGACCGGAGCGATGACCGGCACGGTCACGACAGCAGCATCGTCCACCGTCACCGTCACCGCGTCGGCGTCGCTGGGCGGCGGCCGCGTGCGCAGCACGGCGCAGCAACTCACGTTCACGGTGAGCGCGGCGGCAGTCGTCACGCCGACGCCGGCACCGCAGCGCTACCGGATGGTCGCGTCCGACGGCGGCTCGTTCAACTTCGGTACGGCGTTCCACGGTTCGCTCGGCGGGACGCGGCTCAACGCGCCGATCGTCGCCGCGCTCAACGACGACGCCGACACGGGCGAATGGCTGATCGCATCCGACGGCGGTGTGTTCACGTTCGGCACCGCCGGCTTCTACGGGTCGCTCGGCGGTACGACACTGGCGTCACCGGTTGCGGCGGCCGCATTGACACCGACCGGTCTCGGCTACTGGATCGTCACTGCCGCGGGCACTGTGTCGGCGTTCGGTGACGCGACCGCGCTCGGTTCTCTCGCGACCGCCCCGAACTCGCCGCTCGTCGCGATGGCGGCGACACCCACCGGCGCGGGCTACTGGTTGTTCGCGCGCGACGGCGGTGTGTTCACCTTCGGCAACGCGGGTTACCTCGGGTCGATGGGCGGCAGTCGACTCAACCAACCGATCACCGGCGCGGCGTCGACACCGACCGGACTCGGCTATTGGTTGTTTGCGGCCGACGGCGGAGTGTTCGCCTTCGGCGACGCGGCGTTCTACGGGTCGCTCGGCGCGACGAGACTCAACCAACCCATCGTTGCCGTGCTCTCGACTCCGACCGGACTCGGCTACTGGATGTTCGCCGCCGACGGCGGCGCGTTCAGCTTCGGCGACGCCGCCTTCCTCGGTTCCATGGGCGCCACCACCCTCAACCAGCCGGTCGTCGCCGCCACCTAAGTCCGAAATTGCGCCATCTGGCGACCGAAACGGTCGCCGTACGGCGCAATTTCGGATGGGGCGGGCGGTCGCCGGGGGAATCCATCGATCCGCGAGCTGTTGACGCCGACCGAAGATCGCATTTGACCACCGGCTGTACGCCTCCGACGGACCGTCGAACAAACGGATCTGAAAGTTGTCGACATCGCACTGCATCCGCCAAACACGATTCGCACGCCGGCTCGACGAGGCCCGCGAGTTGTACGAACAACTGCTGCCCCATCGCGATCGTTTCATCGTGGTCTCGCGCTTCTTGTCGTGTCACGGTTCGGTCGAGCGGCCGTTGGGAATTCTCGCCCTGACGTTCGGCGACTACGACGCGGCCAACGCGCACCTCACCTCTTCACGGCGCAGGGCGATATCGCCGCGGCGCTGCGTTCACCTGATCAGGCGAGCGGGTCGCGCCACATCGCGTACCTAGCTGCGCTTACGGAAGCTTGTAGGCCTTCACCGTGCCCGTGTCGGCGGTCACGTACACGCGCCCGTTGTTGACGACGACGGCGATCCGGTCGGCATTCGCATCGACCGTCGCCGACCACAGTTCCGCGCACGTCGCGGTGCCGCACCCGGCGGCGTTGAACGCGTGCACCTTGCCGTCGGCCGCGCCCACGTAGACCACCCCACCGGCGACGGTCGGCTGTGTGAAGATCGCGGCACCGACGTCGGCCGTCCACAGCGGCGTGCACGTCGTGCACCCCGAGGTGGGGAGCGCCGCGAGCTTGCCGGCTTCGGTCGCCGCGTAGATCGTGTTGTTGGCCACCGCCGGCGACTGCGCCTTCGCGGTGCCGAGGTCGGCGGAGTACGCGGTAGTGCCGTCGGCCGCGTTGAGCACGACGACGTCACCGCTCGCGGTCCCGACCGCGACATGCGTCGCGTCGACGCCGACGGGCATGGACACGTTGGACCCGACATCCCGCCTGGTCTCCGGCGCGCAGCCGGGGATCGGCGGGGCTGACAGGCACGTGCCGATGGGGTACGACAACACGTAGGTGGTGTACCCGACGAACACGCGCGTCCCGATGATCGCCGGGTCGCTGGGCGCCGGTCCGCCGAGGCTGGTGAAGTCGATGAACCCGGTGTTCGATCCGTACGTCACCTCCCACAGCACGTCGAACGGGATGATCGAGCCGGAAACTCCGGCAGTGATGTCGCTGCGTACCGCAAGCGTGCTCGCCGGCGCCGCGCTCCCGAACGGACTGAACGAGCCCGTGAATGTCTTCGTCGCGGGATCGAACACGAGTGTCGCACCCTGACGGTACGCCGCGGTCGGAACGTACGCCTTGTCGCCGATCACCGCAGGTGCGCGCAGGAACGCGTCGAGACCGCCCTGGGTGATCGTTTCCTGCCAGTAGATCGAGCCGTCGGTACCGTTCAGGTCGGTGTACGTGTTGCCGGCCGTGATGTGCACGTTGTTGCCCTGCACTGCCGGCGGGTTCGGCGACTCGGGAACCGTCGCACTCCATGCCTGTTGCAGCGTGTGCACGTTGGCGGCGGTGACCGTCGATTCGTTCGGGTTGTAGCCGGTCCGTTCGGGACCAAACCCGACCTGGCGCCACCCACATCCACTCGCGACCACCGCGACCATGACGGCCGCGGCCAGAGTCCCCCACCTACGCGTGACGTCTCCTCCCCGGAAAGTGCACGCAGATAGCGCGAACCGGCACATTCCAGACTTTGGCTGACGAACGCCTGTTCGATAAAATCACCGAATGGCCGTCCACCAGCTCACGCTGCCGGGTGGCGGGGACCCCGCCCTCCACGACACCGCGCCCTTCGAACGCACCGCGCTCGACGACCAGAGTTGGGTCGACGTCGCCCGCGGATGGATGGCCGGCGCCGACTCGCTCCTCGCCCTTTTCGAAGCGACGGTCGAGTGGAAGCAGGGCAAACGCTGGATGTACGAGCGCATGGTCGACGACCCGCGCCTGTCCCGCTGGTTCCCCGCGGGAACGACGCCACCGGACCCGGTGCTCGCGGCGGCGAAACACGCGCTCGAACAGCGCTACTGCGTCCGGCTCGGGAGTATCGGCCTCAACTACTACCGCGACGGCAGCGACAGCGTGGCGTGGCACGCCGACAAGGAACTGCGCGACGTCGACGACTCGCTGGTCGCGATCCTGACACTGGGTGGGCCGCGCCCGTTGTTGATCCGGCCCAAGGGCAAGGGGCGCTCGCGCGACTTCGGGCCCGGCTCCGGCGACCTGTTGGTGATGGGCGGGCGGTGCCAGGTCGATTGGGAGCACAGCGTGCCCAAGGTCCGCCGCGCCGGCCCGCGCATGTCGTGTTCGTGGCGCTGGTCGCGCGCCGTAGAGAAAGTCAGGCGGGCGGCGGATCGAAGCGCTGCGAAAACGTAAACGCGTGCGCGGTCGGGCCGTTCGCCCGAATGTGTGCAAGCCGGTCCATCGCCTCGGCGACCGTGGGTGTCGTACCGGCCGGGATCCACCAGAGCACCATGTACGACTCGGCCGCCCGTTCGAACCACTCACGACGCCGGCGTAGGACCGCGGCGTGTTCGGGGATGCGCACGAAGGCGGAGAGTGCTTCGATCGACTCCCAGACCGACATGTTCACGATGAAGAACGGGTCGTCGATGACCTCGATCGAGGTCGCGTTGCCGGAGTCGTCGTGGAGGCGCCACACGAACCCCGGTGCCGCGTCGGCAAGCGCGTTCACCGGATCGAGTTGCGCGGCGAAGTCGGCGGTTTCGGGCGCGTCGATCGGTGCCAGCAGACGCGCAACGTTCAGTTGGGCGATGTGCCAGCCCGTCATCGGCGCCGGCGCTTCAACGTGAACCCGACGGCGGCAATGGCGACGATTCCCACGGCGAGCACGAGCACCGCGGGCAATGCGCCTCTCGAGTCGTGTTCGTCCTCCATCCCCGCACCCGGCAATGTTGCCATCTGGAAGACTGCGCCGATGCATCCCTCGGCGCTTGTCGCTGGACTGTTGGCGGCGACCCTGGTCGTCGGCGCGTGTGACAGCGGCGACGACGACGCGACCGAGGAGCCGGCGCCTGCCGTGAACGACGAATTTCGCAACGCTCAGGACACTTTCCTCGAGTTCGCAACGACCGATCTCTCCGAGCATCCGCTGAGCGTCGTCGCCCACGCCGAACGCGCGGCCCGGGACGACACCTTCTCGTTCGACGCGGCGGGTATCGGACCAGAAGCATTCGACGCCATGTTCTCGCGCATCGACAGTTTCGAGGACACGACGGATTTCGACGTCCTCTACCTCCTGAACCTCTGGTACAGCTACGGATCGGACCTCGATCCGCTCATGCAAGCCGCGATCAAGGAGCGGCTCGTCGCGTTCAAGTACTGGTATACGGAGCCAACGCCGCCGGGAGTCGTCGACGACAGGTGGTACTGGTCAGAGAACCACCGCATCATCTTTCACGTCGACGAGTACCTGGCCGGGCTCGCGTTTCCCGACGAGACGTTCACGAACGACGGTCGCACGGGCGCGGAGCACGCGGAGCACGCGAAGACACGAATTCTCGAGTGGCTCGACGAGAAGGTTCGCTTCGGCTTCACGGAGTGGCACTCCGACGTCTACTACCAAAAGGACGTCACCCCGCTGCTGACCCTCGTCGAGTTCGCGCCCGACGACGACCTCGCCAACCGCGCCGCCATGGTGCTCGACCTGTTCCTCCTCGACATTGCCCTGCACCTCCAGAACGGGAACTTCGGCGCCACGCACGGCCGCTCGTATATGAAGGACAAGAGCACCGCCCTCGATCAGGACACGTTCGGGCTGTCGAAGCTGCTGTTCGACGACACCTCGGAGCCGTATCAGTCGATCACCGACGCCGGGGCGGTGCTGTTCGCCCGCGCGCAGAAGTACTCGCTTCCGGAAGCAATCCGCACCATTGCGACCACCGACGAGACATTTGTCGACGAGGAACGCATGAACGTGCCGCTCGACCCGTTGGCCGAGGTGACGGCCGATCCGGACGCGCCCTACGGCTACGACTTCGACGACCCGGAGAATGTGCCGTTCTGGTGGGAGCGCGGCGCGCAGGTCACGTGGCAGGCCGTACCGACCACGATTCGGACGCTCGACGGGCACGGCCTCTGGGAGAGCAGCTTCTTCAGCCCGTTCAAGCCACTGCGCGACGCAGTCGGCGACGACATGGCGGCGGCCCAGGCGTTCGCGCACAGTGTTGCGCCGGTGCTCAACTTCGGGCTGCTCACCGAAGTTCACACGTATACGTACCGCTCACCCGACGTGATGTTGTCGAGCGCGCAGGACCACCGTTTCGGAATGTTCTCGGAGCAGGAGCACGCGTGGCAGGCGACGCTCGACGAGCACGCGATCGTGTTCACCACGCATCCGAAGAACGAGCCGGAAGAAGGAACGGAGTGGCCGGACGGCGACGGCTACTGGACCGGAACCGGTTCGGTGCCACGATCAGCACAGCACGGAACGGCGGCCATCCACATCTACGCGCCGGCGTTCGAACTTCCCGGTCCGCCTCTCGACCAGTTCACGTATCTGCCGTACACGCACGCGTACTTCCCGCGGGAACATTTCGACGAGGTCGTCACCGAGGGCAACTGGACGTTCGGGCGCCGCGACGAAGGCTACGTCGCGTTGTTCTCGGCCCGCCCGACCCGTTGGCGTGAGCACGATCCGGCGCGGGTGTTCACGCGTGGACTCACCGAACCCTTCGACCTCGTCGCCGAGGGCGGGCCGGAGAACGTGTGGGTCGTGGAGGTCGGCAACGCGGCGGAGTACGAAACGTTCGCCGCTTTCCGTACCGCCATCGGCGCCGCCCAAGTGACTGTCGACCCCGACTTCGGCGCAGTGGAGTACCACTCACCCTCGCAAGGGATCCTCAGCTTCGCAGCGACGGGCCCACTCGAGGTCGACGGTGTCGCGGCAACACCGACGGAGCACCGCATGGCCAACCCGTTCGTCACGGTCCCGTTCGAGGGTCGTCGGTACGAGATCACGGCCGGGAGTGCGACATTGGTGCTCGATTTCGAGGCCTGGAGCCGCTCTCAGCGGTGAAGTCGGCTCATCGCACGCCGAGTTCCGCCGTTCGGCTCCACGTTTTGGCCGCCGCCGACAGTCAGCCGCGGCCGCGGTGGATCGCCGCGAACACGCGCTCCCTGATCTCGTTCGCCTCCTCGCGAGTAAGCGTGCGCGACGGATGCCGGAGCACGACGCGGACGAGCACGTTCTTCTGCCCGGCCCGTAGGCCGAGCCGTTCGCGCGCGACCGGTGGAAGGTCACCGCCCGCCGTCTCCGACAGCACCTCGACTGCCTCGACGGCTTCGGCATCGTCACCGAGTGCGTCCCGGACCCGGTCGCCGAGTGCTTCCGCGTCGTCATCGTCGGCAACGGCAACCGACAGGTCGCGCGCGATCGACGGATGGGTCGACACCGGTCGGTACAACCCGAGATCGAGCATCTGGCCCGCGATCCGAGGATCATCCGAGCGCAGGAGGCGAATATCGGCGATGCCTTTGCGGAGCATGACGAGGCGATCGAGGCCGAGACCCATCGCGAGACCGGTGCCTTCGAGGCCCGCGCCCGCGAGCACATGACCGCCCGCGAGACCGCACTCGCCGATCTCGACCCACTCGTCGCCGTTGGCCACGTCGATCTGGAGGCCGCTGGTCGTGTACGGGTGCACGCGGCCTTCGACGCGGTACTCGGCACCGGGCAGTGCGGCGCGCACGACGATCTCGACCATTTCCTTCAGATCACCGGTCGTCATCTCGCGCCCGCGCGTCACCCGCCAGAGGTCGAGTTGGTGCGGCGTCCCGGTGTGGAGCCGGTCGATCGAGTCGCGCCGGTACACGACTCCCGGGCACGCCAGCAGCATGTCGTCGGCGCGGCGTTCGATCGATCGCAATCCGGTGGACACCATCGCCGAGGTGTGGCTGCGCAGGACGGTGTCGGCGTCGACGTAGCGCGTGTACCGCGCGTCTCTCGTGATCGCGTCGCGCTCGTACCCGAGCGCGTCGTAGTTGTCGTGCACGGACACGGTGCGCGGACCGCGATGCATGTGCGCGTCGCAGCGCCACGCGCGCCGGAGCGCGGTGACGACGTCGTCGACGAGGCGTTGCATGCAATGGCGACCCGCAGCCGGGTCGGTCAGGTCGCGTTGCGCCAGGGCGCGCGCGAGCTCATCGGGAGAGAGAATCGAGACAGACATTGCGAACTCCTTCGGACGCAGCAGCGGGAGGAGATGCCCCCGGGCCGCCGGCGCCGGATGGAGTCGCTACGAAACCGCGCGTGCCCCTCGGCGCCCGTTGAGGGCCCGGGGGCAGCAAAATCGGCGGCTGCGCTGATGCGTCACGCCCGTGATATTACCGGTTTGAAGCTAAGTGGCCGCCCAGCGGCCACTTAGCTTCAAACACGGACAACCGTTACGCCGACTCGGCGAATGTCGGACGGCTCGGCGAGCACCTCGACCTGCCCACCGACGAGCAGCCGGTGCCGATGCACCTACTCCCCGACGCCATCCGCTCGACCGTGAAACTCGAAGCCCTCCCGAACCGGCCCTTCACCGCGCATCTCGGGCTCGACGTCGGCGACTTCACCCTCGCGGTCACGACCGAAAGCGGGCCCCTCATCGAACGGGTCCAGGTCACGCCCGGTGCGCCCGATCGCCCCGATGTCACCGTGCGCGGCTCGATCCTCGAAGTGCTGTGGGTCCGGCGGGGCGATACGACACGCGCCGAGACCGGCCTCACGATCGAGGGCGCGCCCCGGCACGTGGCCGCGGTGACCCAACTGTTCGGGCTGGGCGATCCGACCGAGCAGTAAGCGCGCCGATCACCGACGTGACGAGATCGGCGACCCACGCGTCGTGATCGAGCACCGCCCGGCGCGCCTCGACGAGACGGGCCCGGTGCGCCAACGCCGCGGTGACGAACACGACGACGTTGGCAACGCGCGCGTTGCGTTCGTCGGTGGGCACGTCGTCCATCTCGGCGGCCATCGCCGCCAACGCGCGCACGGCGTTGGGGGGCTCGGTCAGGAGCGAGTCGCGGAGCCCGAGGTCGCCGACGACCTGGTTGATGATCTGGAGATAGTGACGGCCGGCGGGTGTCGACAACAACGCGGCCGGCGGCTCGACCAGCGCCTCGACGTAGCCGCCGAGATCGTCGGCGCGCGCCAGCCACTCGGCGCGCGCCTCGTCGATCGGGTTCTGGTAGCGCTCGACGATCGCCAGCAGCAGACCTTCGCGCGAACCGAAGTGGTACTGGAGTGCCGACGCGTTGCGCTGACCCGCGGCCTCGTG
Source organism: Actinomycetota bacterium (assembly GCA_034408875.1). Classification (GTDB taxonomy): domain Bacteria; phylum Actinomycetota; class Acidimicrobiia; order IMCC26256; family PALSA-610; genus JANNHK01. Next base: position 1,465 of record JAWXCJ010000285.1, on the reverse strand, counting down.
CAGTTCGCGCACTGTGACAGCGTGAAGGCCGCGGCGCGCGAACAACCGCGTCCCGGCCACCATGATCTCCTCGCGGGTCGCGGTCGCGTCGCGCGGCACGGGTACGGCTCAGTACGGACGGTCGCCGACGATCGCGACGCGTTCCATCACGCGTCGCTCCGGCCAGTAGTCGGAGCACGCGTAGTGCTGCGTGGCGCGGTTGTCCCACATCGCGACGTCGCCCGCCTGCCAGCGCCAGCGGCACTGATATTCGGCAAACGATGCCTGTGCGTAGAGCTGGTCGAGCAACGCTTCGCTCTCGGCTTCGTCGAGGCCGACGATGTGCGTGGTAAAGACGCCGTTTACGAACAGGGTCTTGCGGCCCGTCTCCGGGTGTGTGCGCACCACCGGGTGGTCCACCGCGGGAAAGCGCTCCCGCATCTCGGCCCGGCGCTCGGCGTCGAGTAACAAGCCGAAACTCGGAACGAAGTCGTGCGCGGCGCGCATGTCGTCGATGCGTGTCCGCAACGACTCCGGCAGGTTGTCGTACGCCGCGGCCATGTCGGCGAACAGGGTGTCGCCGCCGACCTCGGGGATCTCGATCGCGCGCAGGATGGCACCCATCGCCGGCGCGGCCCGCCACGTGACATCGGTGTGCCACTGGTTCTCGTAGCCGCCCATCTTGGCGCCCTTTTCGAAGCGCACGACGTCGTCGGTTGCGCCCGATCGGATGAACGGGTGCTCCTCGAGGTCGCCCCACAGGCGGGCGAACGCGAGGTGCTCACGGTCGCCGATGTGCTGGTCGCGCAGGAAGACGACCTTCCACTCCAACAGGCAACGGTGGACCTCACCGAACACTTCGTCGGTGAGCGGCCGGCCCAAGTCGACGCCGGTGATCTCGGCGCCGATCGTGGGTGCCAGCGGCCGGACGCCGATGTGCTCGTACGCCTTGTCGTTCCAGTCGTCGGGCACCCGCCGCAGGGTGCGCGGCCCCGCCGTCAGCTTCACCATTCGGCCCCACCCCTCGGTCGTTCTAATGCAACACATTAGAACGACCGAGGGAACGGGGCAAGGGGTAAGTATTTCAGGAAGCGGTGTCTTCGGCGTCGGCGGTCGACTCGTCGGCCTCGGGTGCGGGCGGCTTCTGCGGGCCTTCGTTCACGAACGTCTCGATGCGCTCGCGGGCGTCGGCAACCATCGCATCGATGACGGTGTCGACGTCGACGCCCTGCTCGGACGCGATTTCGGCGATCGTCTGGCCTTCACGCATCGCGTCGCCCAGCTCCGTCGGCTCCATGCCGAGGGCCTCGGCTGCCGCGTCGAAGCCGGGACCGGGGCCGCGACCGTGGCCGCGACCACCGGGACCGCCGCCCGGACCACCGGGTCCGCCGGCCGGCCGGCCCTCGTTGACGAGGGTCGTGATGCGCTCGCGCACTTCGGCTTCGTCGCGGTCAGGGTTGTTTTCGATCACGTCGGCGACCATCGC
>JAWXCJ010000284.1:0-2555 GCA_034408875.1 Actinomycetota bacterium | reverse complement strand
GCGGCCGTCGTCGGCGTCATCGGCCGCGCGCTCATGCCGTCAATCGGGGTAGCAGCTGTCCTGGGTCACGTAGAAGTCGGCTCCTCCATCGGAATGCACGCTGAAGCTTGCGTACATCTTCCGGTCGTCGTCGTGACCCGAGACGTTCTCCCCGAAATCGTCCTGATACCGCGAGGCATCGAAGCCGTCGTCGTCCAACAATTCCGCGACGTGTGCGAGCGTCTCGGCCTCGGCCGCGATTGCTCCCTCGGGCCAGTAGATCTCGACGGCGAGGCTCGAACCACCGTAGCCGCCGTTGATGTCGTCCCAGACGCTGATCGCGCACGAACCGCCCCACATGTAGTCGCCATAGCTGCGGTCGATTCGACCCTCGCCGATGCCGGCCTCAGTTTGGATCAGCTCCACGGTCGCGCGTAGTTCGGCGACGGCTTCGTCGCGCGGGACCTCAGGCTTCCATTGACCCCAGAGATACCAGTACCCGCCGAACACCAGAACGAACAGCATGACGGCGACGACTCCGAGCACAACGGCAAGCGTGACGCCCCGCGGCCGCCGCCGCCGGCGTCGACCCTTGCCCGGGGCAACCGGCGCTTCCCACGTAGGTGCGACGCCACTCATGGTGCGCCTCGAGTCAACGGCCGAGCACCGATCTGATCTCGACGACGTCGTAGCCGCAGACGGCGCGCGGTCGCGACATTCCTGTTAGATCGCGTCGAGCGCCTCGGCTCCGGTGGGCGCTGGTGCCGTCGACGGCGAGGCCCCAGTCGAAGGACACGAGGTTGTCGATGTCGCCGCGTACGACCCGCACGACATTCTTGAGCGACTCGGTCTTTGGTTCGAAGTAGTCGCTGTGCCCGCCGATCGGGGTGCTGGTGGCCGCGCATTGCGAACGGCGCCCCACCGAGTTGTTCGGCGAGGATCTCATAATCGTGGGCCTGGGCGTACAGGTCGTATTCCGCCCGACCAGACCCGGCGGCACTACTCATGGCCCGGACCATGTGTCGGCACCATGGATGTCGTCGACGACGGTGCGCAACGTGTTGGCGACGACGTGACCTTCCCGCTGCATCGCCTGCGTCAACGCGACGACCGCCCTGTTGATCGACGCGACCATCTCGTTCACGAACCGGCCCGGCACCGGCAAATCCGACCCCCGGCATGCGCCACCCGACCCGATCCCGTCGCCGCAGCGGGCGAGCGCGTCGGCCAGTGCCTGCAACCCGTCGAGATCGACCTGTAGCGGCTCGTCCCACATCGCCCCCACCCCCGCCGGCATCCTGATCGAACTTGTCGCAGCGAAGAGCCCCTTCGCTCGGTCCGCGGCTAGCGGAGGAGCTTCTCGTCCAAGGTGACGGCGATGATCTCGCGCCCCTCTGACCCGAGACTGCGCTCGGTGAGCTTCTCGACCACCGAAATCGCGTGCGGCCCGTGTTCGACGAGACCGCAGTAGAGCAAGTAGCCGCCGAGCACGCCGATGGCGCGGTCGCCGAACTCCTCGTGATGGAGGTACAGCTTCTCGGACGGGTCGTCGAGGAAACCGGCGACCGTCTCGTAGATCGTGCGCAGGCGAACACCCATCTCGTCGCGCGGGCCGATCGGCGTGTGCGCGTATTTCAGCCCCGCCTCGTCGTACGCGTGCAGGTTGTGCGGTGAGTCGAGCAACGAAACGATGTGCGTGTACTCGTTGACGCGAAGCCAGATCAACTCTTCTTGCCGGCGCACCTTCCGGTGGTTGCGGGCAAATCCGCCCGGCCGCTCCCCCGCGGCCAGCCGGTCCTTGATAACCCACGTGAAGTAGCGCGGCTGGAGCCCCTGCGCCCACCGTCCACGCAATTGCCCGGTCACGCCGCGACTCCCGACTGCGAGGCCCGATCGCACACGTCGAGCAACCGGGCCGCCCGCACCGACGACGCGACGTCGTGCACGCGAACGACTGCGGCACCCCGCCCGAAACACCACACGCTGACCGCGAGCGTTCCTTCTTCGCGTTCCTCCACGGGAAGGTCACCGAGCACTCGACCGATGAACGTCTTGCGCGATGCACCGACGAGGAGTGGAACTCCGGCCGTCGCCGCCAGATCCGGGAGCCCGGCGAGCAAGGCGAGGTTGTGTTCGAGCGTCTTGCCGAACCCGACACCCGGGTCGGCCAGGATCGCCGCGCGGCGTACCCCGGTGGCGACCGCGGCCGCCACGCGCCGCCGCAAGTACTCCCCGACATCGTGCGTCACGTCGTCGTAGCCGGGGTCGCGTTGCATCGTGCGCGGTGTGCCCTGCATGTGCATCGCGACGAACCCGGCGTCGGCCGCCGCTACGACACTCAACATGTCGGGGTCGGCAGTGCCGGCCGACACGTCGTTGACGATCGAGGCACCCGCAGCCAGGGCCGCGTCGGCGACGCTCGCCTTCGTTGTGTCGACGCTGATCAGAACCGGGAGCGACGCGAGCTCTGCGATCACCGGGATGACCCGCCTGGCTTCTTCGTCGGCGTCGACGGGCTCGGCGCCGACGAAGAAGCCAGGCGGGTCATCCCGGTGATCGCAGAGCTCGCGTCGCTC
>JAWXCJ010000283.1:0-3831 GCA_034408875.1 Actinomycetota bacterium | reverse complement strand
CGTCGAAGCATTCGAGCCAGGCCGCGGCCGGGCTCGAATGCTTCGACGCGCCAGAAGTCGAGCGGGTCGCCGACGCGCACCGCGTCGGGGTGACGGCGACCGCGGCGCAAGCCGATGCCGCCGACGAGCAGGTCGAGCCCGCCGCGCAACGACCACAGCGGCTCGGCGACGTACCACCCGCGCTTCCCGCCGATGCCGCACACGACCGCGAACACGTCGGCGGCGGGCGCGGATGTCGATGCACGAGCTCGGCACTCGCCCACGTGGTTTCCACATCGAGATTGGCGACGCGCCGCACCGCGAACTCGAGGGCCTCGCGCGTCGAGGAGGGCGTGATCGGCACGATCTCGCGAATCGTCGGGTCACGAACAACAACCTCGTTGACAAGGCTGTCGACGAGCGCTCGTGCCATTTCGACCGGCAGCGGCGTGACGAGTCGGATCCACCACGACGAGAGGCGCGGCGACAGTACCGGCACGCGCACAACGAGACGGCGGCGCAAACCCGTGACCTGCGCGTACATCCGCATCAGGTCTGCGTACGTGACGACAGTGGTACCGCCGATCTCGAAGACTCGGCCCGCCGCCCGCGGATCGAGGAGCACGCCGGTGAGATATACGCGAGCACGTCGCCAATCGCGATCGGCTGAGCGCGCGTCCGGACCCAACGCGGTGTGACCATCGCCGGCAGCACTTCGACGAGGTTCCGCAACATTTCGAACGACGCGCTCCCCGAACCGATGACGAGAGCGGCGCGGAGTTCGGTGACGGGCACCGCGCCGGCGGGCGAGATGCGGCGACAGGTCTTCGGCGGCTTCGTCGCCGAGCCCGCCGAGCCCGCCGAGCCCGCCGCGATACACGATCTGTTCGACACCCGCGTCGGCCGCGGCATCTCGGAAACGCGCCGCCGCCTCGACGTCGCGCCGTTCCCAGTCGCGCCGGTGACGAGCACCGTCTTGGGCGCGCTCATTGGTGCACCCGCGTGCGGATCAGCGCCGCGAGTTCCGCACCGTCACTCGCATACGCGTCCGACCCGAGACGGTGCGCCGTTTCCGAGTCGGTCACGGCCGGGCCACCGACGTACACGGCCAGGTCGGGGAACCGCTCGCGCAGCGTTCGCGTCGTACGGCGGACAGCGGCAAACCGCTCGTGGATGCTCACACTGACGCACACTCCGAGTACATCGCCGGCCTCGCCGAGGGCGCCCGCCAAGGAGGCGACCGGCGTATCGGCGCCGAGGTCGACGACGCCGAGCCCGCGGCTTCGCAGCAGGTCGGCGAGCATCGCGACCGGCAGTGCGTGACGATCGCCTTCGACGCCGGCGACGACCACGTTCCCCGCGCGCCGGCCCGGCCGCCAGAACTGCGGGCCGAGCCGCCCGACGATGCGCGTGGCGACGACCGATGCCCGGTGCTCGTCGGCGATGTCGAGCGCTCCGCTTGCCCACTGCTCGCCGATCTCACGCAACGTCGGCGCCAGCACGTGGAGGTGGACGTCGTCCGGATCGGCACCCCGACCGAGCACGGTCTCGACGAGCGACCACGCCCCGGCTTCGTCGCCGCTCAGCAACGTCGGGAGCAGCCGGTGGCGCGTCGCGTCCCAGTCGGGCCGGCCGCGGCGGGCGGCGCTCGGGGCGGCCCCGGCCTGCAGCCGTTCGAGGTCGACGACCCGCACTTGCCAGCGGGTGCCGTCGTTGCGGGCCGGGAGCCGGCCCGTACGCACGTATCGGTAGGCCGTCATGTAGTGCACACCCAGGCGCGCCGCGGCCTCGTGCAGCGTGACGGTGTCGGTTTCTTGGGGCCGGCTTGATTTAGTGATAAACAGATCCTATCATTCAGCACTAAATCAACGCATGCACCCCCGGAGGTGGGGATCCCATGGAAACCACTCGCCCTTCCCGACCACGGTCGGGACTCGAACCCGTCGTGATGTTGAAGCTCGTCTTTCTCGCGGTCGCGTTCGTCTCGTTCCTGTTGTCCGTCTACCTGTACTTCGTCGCCGACGAGAAGACCGCCGGTATCTTCGTCGGTATCTGGGTCCCGTCCATCCACTCCTTGGGCGCACTGCTCCTCTCCGACTCGGGGGGCCTCCGATGAACGAGGCCCTCTTGTTCGGAATCGGCTCGGTGGTCTTCATCGCGGTCAGCGCGGCCGTGTTCCTGTACGGGCTGCTGTGGTTCCGCACCCGCGAGGAACTCGACGATCGGGCCGCGGCCCAACTCGCGGTCATCCCGCTCGTGGACCGTCGCGTCGCGCGACTCGTCGCGCGCCCAGCCGTCGGAGAGCGACCCGTCGCGTGAACCCGACGACCGATCTCCGCCGGTGGAACGCCGGCGTCGGGTTCGTGCACCTCGCTCAGGGGTTGGTCATCCTCGCGCTCGCCAACGACTTCGCGATCCCGGTGGTCGCACCCGTGCAGACGGGGCCGCCGGGGTCGCCGCTCACCGAGATGACGACGTTCTTCGACCTGCGCTTCTCGTTCGGCATCGCGCTGTTCTTGTTCCTCGCCGCCGCCGACCATCTGCTCATGGCGACGCCGCGTGTCGTCGACTGGTACGAGGCCAATCTGGCCCGGGGCATCAACCCGGCCCGCTGGATCGAGTACTCACTGTCCGCGTCCGTGATGATCGTGCTGATTGCGATGCTGCCCGGAATCACCAACTTCTACGCGCTGCTCGCACTCTTCGGCGTCAACGCCGCGATGATCCTCTTCGGGTTCGTCATGGAACAGGTGAATACCGATCGCGACCGCGTGAACTGGTCGCCCTTCGTGTTCGGTTGCATTGCGGGCGCCGTGCCGTGGATCGCGATCGCGTGGTCGATGGCGGTCGCGTCGAGCGAGGGCGAAGGAGTTCCCGGCTTCGTCTACGCGATCTTCGTGTCGCTCTTCCTCTTGTTCAACTGCTTCGCGCTGAACCAGTGGCTCCAGTACCGGGGCAAGGGGCGATTCGCCGACTACCTGTACGGCGAGCGGGTGTACCTCGTGCTGAGCCTCGTGGCCAAGAGCGCGCTGGCATGGCAGGTATTCGCGGGGACGCTGGCCGAATGACGACATCCGCGTGGGCCGGTTCGGTTCGTCCGTGCGATGATGGCGACATGTCGGACAGCCTGAGACTCCTCGCCCAGTACAGCGACGCGATGTTCGCAGGCGACGAAGAGGCCGTGTTCTCGTTCTTCGCACCGGAGTTCACGAGCCATGTCACCGACCGGGTCAGTCCGGAGCGCTCGGGTGACGACATTCGGGGCGACGAGCTGCACTGGTGGACGTCGGTGCGCACCGCGTTCCCCGACATGACGTTCACCGTCAACAAGGTCATCGAGCACGACGACCTGATCGTCACCAACTGGACGGTCAAGGGCACGCACACCGGCACCGCGTTCTACGACGTCGAGCCGAGCGGCGACCCGGTCGAGATCAACGGCACCGCGATCCTGCGCATGCGCGACGGCAAGATCGTCGAACACTGGGGCGGCCCGCACTGCCAGAACGGCGTCGGCCTCGTCGCGAAGTCGACGTAGGTCCCGCTACGCGAAGCAGGTGTCGAGAAACGCCGTGATCGGCGGCGTCATGCGCGTGTCGCCCGGGGCCCCGATGAGCGTATTCACCTGACCGTGGGTCAGACCGCGTGCGTCGATCTTCGTCGCCGCGATGCCGGCCGCGGTGAGCTGGTCGAGAAACGCCTGCTCGATCGCTTGCCGGTTGGCGCTTCCCCGCACGACGCCGATCATCGGCGGGATACCGACGCCCGCCTGCACGTACGTCTTCGCCGAGGTTGTGACCTTGTAGTCGGGCGCGTTGCCGAGCGCGCTCAACCACTGGAGTCCTTCGTCGG
>JAWXCJ010000282.1:0-6625 GCA_034408875.1 Actinomycetota bacterium | reverse complement strand
GCCCTGCACCGAGAAGCCGCCGTCGACGGCGAGGGTCTGGCCGGTCACATAGCGGGCGGCGGAACTCGCGAGGAACAGCACCGCGGGCGCGACGTCCTCCGGTGTTCCGAACCGGCGCATCGGCGTGCGGTCGAGAATCGGCTGCGTCAGCTGCTCGTACGGCAGCATCGGTGCGGTCATCCCGCTTTCGATCACGCCCGGTGCGACCGCGTTCACCCGTACACCATCGCGCGCCCACGCCACCGCCAGCGTCTTGGTCATCTGCACGACACCCGCCTTGGCCGCGCCGTAGCCGGGGACGATCTCGAGTCCGAAATACGACGTCATCGACCCCAGGTTCACCACGTTTCCCTTCGCGGCGACGAGCAACGGCTTGCACGCGGTCGCCAACCGGAACGCACCGAACAGATTCACGGCGACAACTTCCTCGAACACGTCCGGGTCCCACTCACTGCGGCCGCCGGGCAGGTTCTGCCCCGCGTTGTTGACCAACACGTCGCAGCCTTCGAGTTCGGCGACGACGGCGTCGATCGTCTCGGTCTCCGTCATGCGGCACGGCCGGTAGGAGAGGCCCGCCAGATCGACGTCGTAGTCGGCGATCGCGGCGCGCGTGCCGGTGACCGTCACTTCGGCCCCCGCGTCGCGAAACGCCGTCGCGATGCCCAACCCGATGCCCGACGTGCCACCCGTGACGAGCACGTGCTTGGCGGTGAAGTCGAACGTCACGTCCATACGCGCTACCCCCACACCCGTTCCCAATGTTGTGTCTCGGCCGACCGGTACATCGCGAGTGCGCACCGCAGCTCGCCCAGCGCGTACTCGGCCGTTGCCGCGGGCGCTTGCCCGTTCACGACCGCGGCCGCGAAGTCGAGCCACTCCCCCTCGTACGACGCGAGATATCCGCCGCGGTCGCCCACCTTCGTCCCCTTGAACTCGGATCCGTCCCAGAGCTTGACCCATCCGGAGCCTTCGACGGTGATCTCGCCGGTCGAACCCGTCACCGTGAACAGCGGTTGCGGCGCGATCGCACCCGTCGTGAGCATCGCGTCGAACGATGCGACCACGCCCGACTCGAAACGCAGCAACGCCCGGCACAGCGACTCACCCTCCATGCCGGGGTACGGATGCCCGAGCGCGGCCACGACCTCGGCCACCTCGCCGAGCCACACACGCAGCGGTCGCAGCCAGTGCGAGCCGGTGTCGATCGCGACGCCGCCACCCGCGGCGGCCCGGTCGAGGCGCCAGGGTTGGTCGCCGCCGTAGAACTCGTCGATGGCCGGGAAGAACGTCGCCGCGCGCGCGGTGACGACGTCGCCGATTACGCCGTCGGCGAGCAGGTCGGCGACGGTCTGCACTTCGGGCCAGTACTGCGCGTTCTCCGCGACCATGAACACCGTGCCCGCCGCCCGGGCCGCGGCAAGGATGCGGTCGCACGCGTCGAGGGTCGGGGCCAACGGCTTCTCCAACAGCACGTGCACACCGGCCGCGAGGGCTTCGCACGCGATGGCCTCGTGCAGATGGTGCGGCACCGCGATGAGCACAGCGTCGAAGGCGCGGTCGACGAGGGCATCGGTGAGCGACGCGTACGACGCCGCGCCGGTGCGTTCGGCCAGCCGTATCGCATTGGCCCGGTCGGGATCGATCGCGGCGGTCACCCGGATCGGCGCACCGGCCCGGTCGATCGCGTCGAGATGCCAGTGCGCGATCGCACCGCACCCGACCACACCCAGCGTGAGCGTCACGGACGCATCCATGCGGCTACGGCCTCCGGCCCTCGATCGCCCGTGCGGAATTGCGTCACGGACCGGGCCTCCGGTCTGCGCCTGACTCCACGGGGACCGGGAACCGATCGAAGTAGAAGCCGAACCGTTCGCGCACGGTCGCGGGGTCGAGGCCGAAGTCGCCCTGCAGGTCGTACACGACCCGTCCGTGCTTCCCCCGCGGGTTGGCGGCCATGTACGCGTCGAGTGCTGCTCGGGCGGTGCCGGTCATCGGCAACCGGGCCCGTTCGTAGATGCGTTCGACCAGGCCGACGTCGTCGGCCATGAACGCGTCGAAGATCACGTCGACGGTGCGGTCGGCGGGCAGCAGGTCGCGGTCGCGCACGCACGCGCGCAGCAGCCGCTCGATCCGGTCGACCCAGTAGGCGGCCAACGCCTCGGGCTCGATGCGGGGCCGCCGCATGCGGTCGCCGTACGCGGCCATCGTGATCGCCGACTGGATCACCGACACCGGGTCGCGGTGCGTCACCGCGAACGTCGCGTCGGAGAACGTCGACACCAGCGCGCCGATCTGCTCCAGATGCTGCGGCGACTTCAAGACCCACCGCGACGGGCCGCGCTCGTGCGTACAGACCTGCAACACCTTCTTCAGGTACGCGTAGTGCGGGCGCTGGTCGAGCCCGAAGTAGAAGTCGCGCCAGCGCGGCACTCGCGCGTGCCATTCGAGTGTGTACGACGCGAAGTCGATGTCCTGGAGCTCGATCTCCTCCTCTATCGCGTCGGGATACTGGTCGTGCATGGCGACGACCAACGGCGCCATCGCGGTCGCCGCCGCGTAGTTCTGCGCGCAGCGCTCGTAGCGCGTGTCCGCGCCGGGACCGGCCAGCGGCTCGAGGCTCTCCCAGTACGGCAGCGCTCGCAGGCGGGGGTCGGCCGCGATCAGGTTGACGAGGTGCGTGGTGCCCGATCGGGGCAGGCCGATGACGATGATCGGCTCGGCCAGTTCGATGTCGAGTATTTCGGGATGGCGGCGCACCTGGTCTTCGACGAGGAGGCGGTTGGCCAGCAGCCGCACGGTGCGTTGGCGCAGGATCAGCCGCCCGAGCGGGCCGAGGCCCGTGTCGGACTCGATCGCGTCGACCATCGCGTGTAGTCGCACCACGAAGTCGTCGGGCCCGAAGTCGGTCAGCCCGGTTCGGGTGCGCGCCTCGGCGAGCAGCGCGTCGACGTCGAACGTGATGTCGAGCCCGGCCGCGTAGGCGAGCGCGCCCCGTTGCCCGTCGTCGAGCGCCGGGTCCGCGAGATCCTCGATGCGAATCGTGCTCATTGACCCAACCGGTTGCGGCCACCGGTGATCTCGCCTTCGAGCCACTTCGTGAGCCAGAAGTTCTCGCGGCCGTGGTCGGCGAGCAGTTGTTGGTGCGCGGCGACGTACGCATCCAGCGACGCGCGATGCGCAGGGTCGACAGCGAGTGCCATCTCGGCCAGGCGCACGGCCGCAAGGGCGTCGGTGGTCACCAGCGCGGTGGCCCGAGCGGCAACTGCGTCGGGGCCACCGGCGAGGGCGACGACCTCGGCCCACCCGTGTTCCGGGCGCGCGCCGTACAACTCGAGGGTGGAGTGCTGGTGGAACCAACCCGCGTACGCCTCCCAAATCGCGCGCACGCTCCAGTCGACGCGTCCGTACGCCTCACCCAACGTCAGCGGATCGGGCAGCGCGATCGTGCGCATCGCGGTCCACACGTCGTCGCCGCGGTTCATCGCTTCGACGGTCGCGTCGTGCACGTACTGCACGGCATCGCGGATGCGTTCACATTCCGACTGCACGAGCGTGGCGCCGCGGACCGGCCCGTGGTGGCCGAGGAACAAGGCCTCGGGTTCGAGGTCGATCACCCGTTGCACCGACGCAACGAACGCGAGTGCCGAACGCAGCTTGTCGCCCCGCACAGTCACCAGGTTCGGGAAGTGGCCGAACAGCGCCGAGAACATGTTGCCGACCAGCGCGACCCGGTCGTCGGGCAGCCACACGACGAGCGAGTCGGTCGTCTCCCCCCCGGGCACGCTCACCAGTTCGACGGGCCGGCCGCCCAACTCGAACGCGAACGCTTCGTCGAAAGTCACGTCGGGTACGGCGACCTTGGCGTGCGGCGGGATCTCGGCCTCGTCGCCGCGCACGTAGCCGGGCCGGCCCATCACCGCCGCGAAGAACGGCAACGACCGGTGGATGCGGAATCCGTGGATGCGCTGGTCGTCGGCCTGGCACGCGGCGTTGTTCGCCTGCGCGATCAGCTCGGTGCCGCCCTCCGGCCAAACTTCGCGAAACGTGTCGACGCCGCCGATGTGGTCGGTGTGGCTCTGCGTCAGCACGATGTAGCGCGTCGGAGCGTCGCTCACCGCGTCGAAGTTGCGCTTGTGGGCGCGGGCCTCGAACCACATGCCCGTGTTGACGACGATGCGGCCCTGGTCGGTGACGATCAGGTACGCGCTCGACATGCCCGGCGAGCACCACACGCCCGCGCCCAGGTCGAGCGCAGCAGGCGCGCTCGCAGGGCCCACCGCGAAGAAGTCGGGCTGGTTGCGGGTGTAGTCGCTCGGCACCGGCCGCACCGTAGCGAGGCGAGGCTGCCACCCACCTCGGCCCGGGAGGCACCCGTCATGACCAGGTCACATCGGGCCATTCGGAGACCCGGCGCGGTAGTCCCCAATTCAAGGACCGTGGGGTCGCGTGCCGACCCTACGTACGGGGCCGGGGCTGCCGATGTAATTCCCGTGAGGAGGGACGGCGCGCAGTTGAAAGACGCCTCGGCACTACTCGCTCGGTTCGCGCCCGGGCCCGACCGTACCGGTCGGGTCGTCCTGCACCCGCGCTTGACCATCGTGCCGCTCCGCCGCGACGACTTCGAGGGCCTGAAACGGTCATTCGCGACCGATGTCCCGATCCGGGTCGCCGCCGCGAGCGATCTCGGGGTCGGCACTGTCGCGGAGCGGGCCGCCGTGTACGACGACGCGATCGCCGGTCTCGACCTTGCGTGCACCCGCCACACCATCGCGATCGGCGCGGTCAACGCGGCCGAACGGACATTGACCGAAGCGCGCGCCGATCTCGACCGCGTCGCCATGCAACGCGCCCGCGCCGACGAAGCGATCGCCACTGCATCCGTGCGGCTCGCGGTGCTCGAACGGGCCGCCACGCCCGAAGGGGAACTCCGCCGGGAACTCGAGACCGCGCGCGGCAGCACCGGCCCCCTGGCCGACGCGGCGACGCGGGTCGACACGATCGAGCGCGCCCTCGCCGCCCGCGCCCGTTCCCGCGAGACGCCGGAACCGTCGAACGAGATCGAGGCACTGCGCGAGCAGATCGTCTCGGTCCGGCGCTCCGTCACCGCCGCGCTGACGACGCGCGAAGGACAGGTCCGCGACGCGCAGACCGATCTCGACACGGTGAGGCGCGACGCCGCGGTCGCCGAACGCCAGCTCGCCGTCATGGTCGACCGCCTCGAGCCCGGCACCGACGCGCGCGACGCCGACGGCTTGCTGCGCCGCATGCAGGCCCGGCGCGAACTCCTCGACACGACGGACATCACGACGACCGAAGGGCTCCTGCTGCTCTGCGCGAAAGAAACCGCGGCCCCGATCTTGTTGCTCGTCGAGCCCTTTGCTCCCGCTCCTACCGATCTGATCGACGCACTCGTCGCGGTGTCGGCGGAGAAGCGCTGTGTGTACGTCACGGATGACGAACAGGTGCTGGCCGCGGCCCGCGCCCTCGACCCGGAAGTCGGCGCCATCAGGACGGCGCTCGACACGGGTGGCATTCCGCGCCCCGCCCTTGTCCAACCGGATGGGAACTTGATGTGACAACCAAGCTGACGATTCGTTCGAAGCTCGCCGCCGCGCTCGCCGTGCCGCTGATCGCGCTGACCGTTGTCGTCGGGTTCCAGCTGCGCGACTCGAGCATGTACTTGCTCGCCGCCGCGGGTTCCGTCGCCCTCTCGGTGTTCGTCCTGTACCTCGCCAACGTGTGGATCACGAAGCCGTTGCGGGCGCTCGCCGACGAAGCGTTGGAAGTCGCGAACGTGCGCTTGCCCGAGGTCGTCGGCCAGGTCCTCGCCGCGCCCGCCGCGGACGCGGCGGTGCACCTTCAGCCGGTGATCGGTCGGGGCGGCGCCGAGATCTCCGACGTCGCCGACGCGCTCAACGTGCTCCAGCAGAAGGCCGTCGACCTCGCAACCGAGCAGGCCGCGTTGCGCCGCAGCATCGCCGACGCCCTCGTCAACCTGGGCCGCCGCACACAACAACTGCTCTCGCGACAAATCGAACTGATCTCGACGCTCGAGTCGCGCGAACAGAACCCCGAGCTGCTCGACCAGCTGTTCAAACTCGACCACCTCGCGACGCGCATGCGCCGCAACGCCGAGTCGCTGCTCGTGCTCGCCGGCGAGGAGGCACCGCGGCAGTGGCGGGCCGCGCAGCCGGTCGGCGACCTCGTGCGGGCGGCGCTCGGTGAGGTCGAGGACTTCTCGCGGGTCCGTATTCACCAGCTCGACAACACGACGGTCGTCGGCCACGCAGTCGCCGATCTCAGCCACGTGCTCGCCGAGCTGCTCGAGAACGGCCTGACGTTCTCGCCGCCCGACTCGGTCGTCGACCTGTACGGCCGGATCACGCCGAATGGCTACGTCATCAGCGTGAACGACCACGGCATCGGCATGACTCCCGAGGAACTGGCCCGGGCCAACGAACGGCTCGTGACGAGCAGCTCGTTGACACTCGCGCCGTCGCGCTACCTCGGTCACTACGTGGTCGGTCAGCTGACGATGCGCCACGCGGTCGCCGTCGCGTTGACGGAATCACCCGGCGGCGGTGTCACGGCGACAATCGTGCTGCCGCCCGCGCTCGTCGAGGGC
>JAWXCJ010000281.1:0-14684 GCA_034408875.1 Actinomycetota bacterium | reverse complement strand
CCCGCCCGCCATCCACACATGGCCGCGCTGCGCGACTTCGGGGAAGAACGCCGCGGCCAGGCGCATCGACTCCGATACCGGATTCGGCTGCCCGTCCTGGCTGAAGTAGCACAGCGGCGCTTTGCCGTTCATGTCGTCGAACCCGACGATCGCGACGATCGTCCCCTTATACGGCGCGAGCGCGCCGGCGAGCGTCGTCAGATCGGCTTCCCATGCCGCGTAGTCGTCGGCGCCGTATCCGGTGCCTCGCGTCCACGCGCACCCGCGGTCGAACAGGGAACCGAGGAAGAGCACCACGCCCGTACCGCGTTCCTGCGCGAGCTGCACGGTGCGTGTCGTCTCCGCGACGGAAACGTTGGTCCCGGTGAGTACGAAGTTGGTGCCGAACTTCGCAGGCCAGTTCTGCTTGAGGTACTTGATGCCGTTGTTGCGGTCGCCGGCGTGGACACCGGTCCAGAAGCCCCACCAACTCATCGGTTCGTCGCCGGCGACGACCGGTTCCGGGTCGGGCGGGGGATCGGTGGCCCGCGCGCCCGCCGGGGCTCCGAGCAATGCGCCGAGACACAGTGCGAGAGCAATGGCTGCCCGCCGCGAGTCGCCCACGTATCGCCCCCTACGCTGTGATGCGACTCACCTGTCGTGAGCGTGAACCTCGGGCGCTTCGAGCACAATCGGGCGAATGTCCACTTTGTATCGACCCGCAGGGAGAGTGGGTCTCTAACCCGGGACCGATACACGCCCGCATTTCCGCGTAGTCGCGATCGGTTCGATCGGACCGGTGGCGAGCTGGCGGCACCGGTCCTGACCTGCTAAGATGGCTCGTTCTCCCCCCGCCCGGGCTATCCTCCGCGCGCCTGTGGCGGCCCCTTTTGCCGCCTCGAGCCGACCGACCAGATCGAGTGCCATGTCCCGCCCGTTTCAGATTCCTGTCGCCGACCTCATGCGTCGGCCGGGCGCGTCTCGGGCCGTCACGGTCGCGGAGCCGCTCGCGGGCCTGGGCGACGAGACCGTCAGCGTGCCGGGTGATCAGCCGATCGCCGTCGACATCGCGCTCGAACGCATCCCCGAGGGCATCGTCGTCCGCGGCACCGTGCGCGCGCCGTGGCAGGCCGTCTGCAGCCGGTGCCTCGAACCCGTCGGGGGCGAGGTCTCGGTGCACGTCGACGAATTGTTCGAGCCGGACCCGCTGCCGGGTGAGACATACAAACTCGACGCCGAGTCGCTCGACCTCGAGCCGATGGTGCGCGACTCCCTCGTGCTCGAACTCCCGCTCGCGCCCGTGTGCCGCGAAGACTGCGCGGGCCTCTGTCCCTCGTGTGGTGTGAACCGCAACGAGTCCACGTGCGACTGCACGTCCGATGATTCCGACCCGCGCTGGGCGGCGCTGCGGTCGCTCGAACTGTGATCCCCTCAAGGAGCTTGTGATGGCTGTCCCGAAGCGCAAGATGAGCAGGTCCGCGACGCGTTCGCGCAAGTCCGCGAACATGAAGCTCGCGCGTCCGTCGCACTCCTTGTGCCCCAACTGCGGCGCGTCGCGCCTGCCGCATACGGTGTGCGGAAACTGCGGCTGGTACCGGGGCCGCCGGCGAGTGGAAGTCGAGTAGTGCGATAGTCGAGGCGCGTACGGCGAGCGGCGGGTCCGCCACACGGTCGGTGGTCGCGGTCGACGCGATGGGCGGAGACCGCGCGCCCGGTGAGATCGTTGCGGGCGCGCTGGAAGCAGCACGCGTCCTCGATGTCGCCATCCTTCTCGTCGGCCAAGCCGACGCGATTGCCGCCCATATGCCGCCGGGTCCGCTTCCGGAGCGGATCGAGGTGCTCGACGCCTCCGAAGTCATTGCCATGCACGACGAACCGGCCGCGGCCGTTCGCTCGAAGAAGGACGCATCACTCGTGCGCTGTGCCGAGGCCGTCCGCGACGGTCGGGCCGACGCCATGGTCGGGGCGGGAAACACGGGCGCCACGATGGCCGCGGCATTGCTGCGCATGGGCCGCATCCGTGGCGTCCACCGGCCTGCGATCGCGGTCCCGATCCCGACCCCCGGTTCGGACCGGTCCAACCTGCTCGTCGACGGCGGCGCCACGGTCGACCCGGAACCGGCCTGGCTCGCGCAGTGGGCCGAGTTGGGTCGCGAGTACGCCCGGACCCGACTCGGTGTCGACGAACCGACGATCGGTCTGCTCTCGGTGGGCGAAGAGCCGGGCAAGGGCGACGCGCTCCGCAAGGCGGCGTACCCGCTCCTGACCCGCGTGAAGGGTTTCCGGGGCAACGTCGAGGGTCGCGACCTCATGAACCCGGTTGTCGACGTTGTCGTGACCGACGGATTCACGGGCAACGTCGCGTTGAAGACGCTCGAAGGTGCGATGTTCGCCGTTGCCGGGCTCGTGTTCGCGGTGCTCGACGAGCCTGCGTTCGCGGACGTCGCCGACGCGTTACGGCTGCGCATGCTCGAAGTTGCCGCGCCGCTCTTGCCCGACAACACCGGTGGCGCGCTGCTGCTCGGCGTGAAGGGTGTGTGCGTGATTTCGCACGGCTCGTCGTCGGCGACTGCGATCGTGAACGCGGTGCGGGTCGCGATGGAGTCGGTGCAGTCCGATGTGGTCGGACGTCTCACGGGAATCGTGCGGACGCAGGGAGCGGCCCATGAGCCGGAGGCCACAAGCGGCGACCGAGGGAGCCATGTTGAGGTACGGGATGCCGGCTGAGACGCACAGCCGGCGTGGGCCGCTCGGTGCCGACGACGTGGCCCGCATTGTGCGCGAGCAACTCGCCGAGATCCTCGAACTCGACATCGACTCCGTGACGCTCGACTCGCGCCTGCGCGAAGACCTCGACGCCGACGACTACGCGCTCATCGACCTCGTCGAAGCGGTCGAGGCCGAGATCGGCGAACGCACCATCGGTCTCTCACTCGACGACGACGACCTGAGCGAACTGCGAACAGTGCGCGATGCCGTCGACTGTGTCGTCGCCCGCCTCGAGGCGCGCCCATGAAGTCTCTTCCCCAATACGTCGAACCCCCGGGGATTGCCACGCTCGAAGAAGAGCTGGGCGTCCAGTTCATCGATCGCAGCCTGCTCCTGCGCTCGCTCGCGCACCGGTCGTGGTGCGCGGAGAACGGTGTCGACGACTCGAACGAACGCCTCGAATTCCTCGGCGACTCGGTGCTTGGTCTGGTCGTCACGCACTACGTGTTCGAACACTTCCCCCACCTTCCCGAGGGCCAGCTCTCCGAGGTGCGGGCCGGTGTCGTGAACGCGCGCGTGCTCGCCGAGGTCGCGCACGAACTCGATCTCGGCCAGTACGTCTTGCTCGGCAAGGGCGAAGACGCGGCGGGCGGCCGCACGAAGCAGTCGATTCTGGCCGACGCGTTCGAAGCAGTGATCGCCGCGGTACATCTCGAAGCCGGGTTCGACACCGCCAAGGACCTCGTGCTGCGGTGCCTGCGCGATCGCATCGCCGAGGCCGCGGCGGGGCCGGGTGGGCGCGACTACAAGACGCGGCTCCAGGAACTCACGGCGGCGCGGACGCTCGGGCGGCCCCGCTACGTCGTGCGCGACGAGGGTCCCGACCACGCCAAGCACTTCTACGCCGCGGTGCTCGTTACCGACCGGCAGTACGGCGAGGGCGAGGGCCGTTCGAAGAAGGAAGCCGAGCAGGCCGCGGCGTGGGTCGCATGGAGTCGGCTTCAGGAAGAGGGGGGCACCGATGCCGGAACTGCCTGAGGTCGAGGTCATGCGCCGTGATCTCGAGAAGGAGGTGGTGGGGCGCAAGATCAAGACCGTCGAGGTCTCGGGCAGCCGCTCGATACGTCGCCACAAGCAGAAGAAAGACTTCATCGCCGCGCTCGAAGGCCACAAGATCGTATCCGTCGCGCGCCGCGGGAAGTACCTGGTCATCCGGCTCGACGGGCCCGAGGCGCTCGTCGTGCACCTCGGCATGTCCGGTCAACTGTTGCGTGCGAAGTCGGCGCGCGAGAAAGCCCCGAAGCACACGCACGTCGTCATCACCTTTACGCAGGGCGGTCTCGTGCGCTTCGTCGACCCGCGCACGTTCGGCGAGATGTTCGTCGCGCCGTTCGACGATCTCGAAGAACAGGTCGAGGAGCTGGCGCACCTGGGTCTCGATCCGCTCGAGACCGCGCTGAACTGGGAACTGTTCGGCCGCATGCTGGCCGACCGCAAGATGCGCCTCAAGGCACTGCTGATGGACCAGAAGTTCATCGCGGGTATCGGCAACATCTACAGCGACGAGATCTTGTTCCAGGCCGGGTTGCGTTGGGACCGCATGAGCGACTCGCTGTCGCAACAGGAGGTCCGCCGCCTCTACCGCGCCATTATCGAGACCCTCCAGGACGCGGTGAAGCACCGCGGCTCGTCGTTGGCGGACGAGCAGTACCGCGACCTGTTCGGGCAACTCGGCGGGTACCAGCACCACCACCAGGTGTACGACCGCGAAGGCGAGTCCTGTCCGCGGTGCCGGCGCCAGTTGGTGCGGGCGCGCTTCTCGAACCGGTCGACGTTCTTCTGCGAGTCGTGTCAGGTCTGACGCGGGTCAGGGTGTCGATTTCCGGCCGGGTCCAGGGCGTGTGGTTCCGCGACTCGTGTCGCGAAGAGGCCCGGGCGCTGGGCGTCGCCGGGTGGGTCCGCAATTGCGTAGATGGTGTCCGAGTCGAGGCCGAATTCGAGGGGCCCGAGGCCGCGGTCGCGCGGATGGTCGCGTGGTCCCGGCAGGGCCCGCCCCGGGCCGGCGTCGACGAGGTACACGTCGAGCCGCTGTCGCCCACCGGCGAGCAGGGGTTCCGCGTCCGATGAGGGCCTGGCCCCTACCATCGCCACCGGAGGAGGGGGCCCCGTTGCTCATGATGTCGTGTTCCTGAAGTCGTTGACCCTGAAGGGTTTCAAGTCGTTCGCCGACAAGACGACGCTCGTGTTCGAGCCGGGCGTCTGCGTGGTCGTCGGTCCGAACGGCTCGGGCAAGTCGAACATCGTCGACTCCGTGGCGTGGGTGCTGGGCGCCCAGGGCGCGCGTGCGTTGCGCGGGGGCAAGATGGACGACGTCATCTGCGCGGCCACTTCGGACCGGCCCGCGCCCGGCCGGGCCGAGGTGTCGTTCACGATCGACAACACCGCGGGCCTGCTTCCGATCGAATTCAGCGAGGTCACGATCACCCGGATGCTGTTCCGCACGGGCGAGTCCGAATACATGATCAACGGCGCACCGTGCCGCCTCCTCGACATCCAGGACCTCCTCTCCGATACGGGCATCGGCCGCCAGCAGCACGTCATCGTCGGGCAGGGTCAGCTCGACCAGGTACTGAACGCGCGCCCCGAAGATCGGCGGGCGATCATCGAGGAAGCGGCGGGCATCCTGAAGTTCCGTAAGCGGCGCGAGAAGGCGCAGCGGCGGCTCGAAGCAACTGAGGGCAACCTGCTGCGTCTCACCGACCTGCTGCGTGAAGTGCGGCGCGGTCTGCGCCCGCTGGAGCGCCAGGCCGACGCGGCCCGCCGCCACGATGGCCTCGTCGGCGAGTTGAACGCGGTGAAGCTGCACCTCGCCGGCCGCGAGATCGAATCGCTGCGCACACGCGAAGAACGGCGGCGCACGCAACGCGGCGAACTCGCGACGCGCGAACAAGACGTGCGCGTCACGTTGCGAACCCTCGACAGCGCCGTCCTCGACGCCGAACGGGCGCTCGCCGTTCCCGGCGACGACGACGTCGCCGACCTGCTCACGCGCACCGAGGCCTTGCGCGAACGGGCGCGTGGGCTCGTGAACCTCGTCACCGAACGCCAGCGCAGTATCGACCGCGAACTCGCGGCCGTTGCCGACGAGGGCGTGGTCGAGACCCTGGTTGCCGAAGCCGCGTCGCTGCGGGCGCAGCTCGCCGCGGTCGAGGCCGGCTCCGCGACGCTCGCACCGTCGCAAGCCGAGGTTGAGGTGGCCGAGGGTCAGGTGGCGGAGTTGACCCGTTTGCTGGCCGGCGAGGGCGACGCCGACGTGACGTACCGCGACGCCCGGCGCGAGCTCGAGGAGTTCGAGACCCGGCGCGCCACGCGCGTGCGCGATCTCGCGCAGGCGCGCGAACGACTCGCCGCGGTGGGCCGCGACCTGTACGCGCTTGCGCCGCAGATCGCCGAAGCCGACGACGCCGAAGAAGACGTCGCACGGGTGCGTGCCGAACTCGAGAGTGGCGCTGTCGCATCCGACATGACGTCCGAGGCGCGCGAGCGCCGCGACGCCGAAGAGATCCTCGCCGAAGTCGACGCCGCGTGGCGGGCGGCCGAGACCGAAGCATCGCGGTGGCGGTCGCGCGCCGACACGCTGGCCATGGCCCTCGATGCCGAGCACGCAGCCGCGGGTGGCGAGGCGATCGCCGATATCGCGGGCGTGGTCGGTCCGCTCGTCGACCACATCGACATCGAGTCCGGCGCCGAAGCCGCGGTCGCGTCGGCGTTGGGCGACGCGTTGCACGCGATCGTGGTCGAAGGCGATGCCGCGGCCCGCCGGGCGGTCGAACGGTTGAAGGACGGCGACGCACAAGCATTGCTGTTGGTGATCGCACAGCAGAGCGCGGGCGCGCAAGGCGCCTTGGCCCCGCCCGGCACGCGCCCGCTGGTGTCGTGCGTACGCGGGTTGCGGCCCGGGCTCGACCATGTCCTCCAACGGCTGCTCGCGAGTTTCGTGCTCGTCGAGGGTGGTTGGTCGGCCGCGCTCGACGTTGCGCTCGCCGATCCCGGGTTGATCGCGGTCACGCCCGCGGGCGATCGCTTCGGCGGTGCGAGCCCGTGGCGTGCCGGTTCGGGTGGTTCGAGCGTTGTCACCCCTGCTGTTCACGCCGAGGCCGAAGCGCGTGCCGTCGAGACCGAAACGCGGCGCGACGCCGCGGCCGAAGCGGTCGAAGCCGCCCGCCAGCGTCTCGCGGCGATGCGCCGCGCCGAGCTCGTCGCAACCGAACGCGACCGGGCCAAGCGCGGCGAACTCGACCGGCTGTCGGCCCGGGCCGCGTTGTTGCGCCGCGAGGTCGAAGTGCGGGCCGCGTCGTTGCAGGAACGGCACACGACGCTGCAGACGCGCGTCGAGGTCCTCGACGCGGAGACGGCGGGTGAAGCCGAGGCCGAGGCCGCGCTGCGCGTACGGGCCGCGGACTCGGCCGACGTGTTCGCCCGGGTCCGCGCGCAACGTTCGGAGCTCGATCGGCTGCGAGCGCCGGCCACACGGTTGCGCAACGACTTCGACGTGCGCGGTGCCGCCATCGACGAGCGGCGCACCGTCCTCACCCAACGGCTGGCCGAGGTCGACGGCCGCCTGGCCGCCCGCCCCGACGAAGAGGCGAAGGCTCGGGCCCGACGGGGTCACCTCGACCGGCGCCAGACCCTCACGGGTGAGCTCGCGGTCCAGCTTGCGACGAAGTCGAAGGAGATCGACCGCCTGGCCGAGCGATTCCGCAAGCGCCGCCAGGAACAGTCGGAAGCCGCGCGCGCAGCCGGGCGCAAGCTCGACGGACTGCGGGCCGAACGTGCCGCGGCCGAGAAGGCACTGGCCGAGCACCGCGAACGGGCCGGGCGCCTCGAAATCGAGGAAGCCGAGATCCGCATGCGGCTCGAACAAGCGGTCGAGAACGTGCGTCGCGAGTTCGACTGCGAACCCGACGCCGCGCTCGCGGCACCCGTACCCGAAGTGCCCGAAGGCACGACGTTGGCCGGACGCGCACGCGAGCTCGAGCGCGAGCTGCGGCTGATGGGTCCCGTGAACCCGCTCGCGCTGAGCGAATATGAAGCACTGCTCGAACGCCACGAATTCCTGCAGGCGCAACTCGACGACGTGCGGAACTCGCGCAAGGAACTGACGCGCATCATCCGCGCCGTCGACGAGGAGATCGTCACGGTATTCGAGTCGGCGTTCGCCGACGTGGCCCGCCACTTCTCGGAACTGTTCTCGATGTTGTTCCCGGGTGGCTCGGGGCGGTTGGTCCTCACCGAGCCGCACGACATGCTCAACACCGGCATCGAGATGGAGGCCCGGCCGTCGGGTAAGAACGTGCGCCGGCTCTCGTTGCTCTCGGGCGGCGAACGGTCGCTCACCGCGCTCGCGTACCTGTTCGCCGTGTTCCGGGCCCGGCCGTCGCCCTTCTACCTCCTGGACGAAGTCGAAGCCGCCCTCGACGACGTGAACCTGCACCGGTTCCTCGACCTCATCCACGAGTTCCGCGACGAGGCCCAGCTGCTCGTGGTCTCGCACCAAAAGCGCACGATGGAAGCCGCCGACGTGCTCTACGGCGTTTCCATGCCGCCGGGCGGGTCGAGCCGGGTGGTCAGCCAGCGCATCCGCGACCTCGCATTCGAGGACGTGTAGTCCTGTTCGTCGCCGTGCGGACGGAGCGAAGTCCCGCTAGCGGCGAAGCCGCCGCAGGGTGCGCAGCGAGGGAGCCATAGTGAGCGACGTCGTCGACGAAGCGTGCGGTGTCGACCGCGACCCATGGCTGTGCCAGTGGGTCGACAACCTGCCCGACAGCGAAAGCGCGGCGAACGTCGCCGAAGGATTGTCGTCGACGGTGTCGATCGTGCTGATCTTGATCGGCGCGTTCATCGTCAACCGGCTCGTGCGGTGGTTCGTGCGGCGCCACATCGTGAAGATGCTGGAACGGCGGGCGCCGGTCCCGAGTGCCCGCCGGCACATGCGGGCGCAGACGATGGCCCGCGGCCTCGCGAGCCTCACCACGATCATCGTGTCGACGATCGCGATCACGCTCATGCTCGCCGTGCTCGGCATCTCGCCCGCGGCGTTGCTCACCAGCGCCGGGCTGATCGGCGTCGCGCTCGCGTTCGGTGCGCAGAACCTGCTCCGCGACCTGATCGCCGGAACCTTCATGATCGTGGAGGACCAACTCGGTGTCGGCGACGTCGTCGACGTCGGTGTCGCGACGGGAACGGTCGAGGACGTGAGCTTGCGCACCACCCGGTTGCGCGACGTCGAAGGCGTCGTGTGGCACGTACCGAACGGCGTCGTGCAGCGAGTCGGGAACATGTCGCAGTCGTGGTCGCGCGCGGTGCTCGACATTCCCGTCGCCCCGACTGCCGATCTCGACGAGGCGCAACGCATCATCGGCGAGACGGCGCACGCGCTCGCGCAGGAAGAGGAGTGGGTCGACCGCATTCTCGACGAACCGGAGGTATGGGGGGTCGAGTCCTTCACCCTCGACACCGTCACGATCCGGCTCGTCGCCAAGACCGCGCCGCACCAGCAGTGGCGGGTAGCCCGCGAGCTGCGAGGCCGGATCAAGGCCGCGCTCGACACCGCCGGCATCCAATCGGTACCCGCGAACCCCGCTGAGTAGGTTGCAGCCCGTGGAAATCGTGATCATCGTCGCCGTCGCAATTCTTGTGCTGGTCGGCATCGTGATCGGGCTCCGGGTCGCCCGCCGGCCCAAGGAAGTACTGCCGGGTGAACCGCCGGTCGCGCCGCCGAAACGGGTCGAGCCGCCCGCGCCGCCCGCCGCGGTCGTCGTCGAGCCCGAAGTCGTCGAGAAGCCGCGCCTGCGCGACCGGCTGGGCAAGACCCGAAGCGCGCTTTCGGGTTACCTCAAGGGCGTCCGCGGTCACACGGTCGACGCCGACACATGGGACGACCTCGAAGAGGCACTCATCCTGGCCGACGTGGGGGTACCGACGACGACTCGGCTCCTCGACGCGGTGCGTGCCCGGGCCAAGGACGAATCGGTGACCGAACCCGACGCCGTCATCGACCTCTTGCGTGAGGAAGTCATGGCGTTGTTCGCCGACGTTGCGGACGCGACGCTGCGCGTCGACGGCGCCGGACCCAACGTGTGGATGTTCGTCGGCGTCAACGGGGTCGGCAAGACCACCACGATCGGCAAGCTCGCGTCGCAACAGATCGCCGAGGGTCACCGGGTGTTACTCGCTGCGGCCGACACGTTCCGCGCCGCGGCCGCGGACCAGCTCCAACTCTGGGCCGAGCGCAGTGGTAGCGAGATCGTGCGGGCGCAAGAGGGTGCCGACCCGGGTTCGGTGGTGTTCGACGCGATGGCCGCCGCGTCGAGTCGCGGCGCCGACCTCGTCCTCGTCGACACAGCCGGACGACTGCACACCAAGAGCAACCTGATGGAAGAGCTGAAGAAGCTGCGCCGCATCGTCGACCGCACCGAAGGCGCGCTCAAGGAAGTGATCCTCGTCATCGACGCGTCGACCGGTCAGAACGGCCTGGTCCAGGCTCGCCAGTTCGCCGATGCGGTCGACGTCACGGGCATCGCGCTCACCAAGCTCGACGGCACCGCCAAGGGCGGCATCGTCATCGCGATCCAATCCGAACTCGGTATCCCGGTCAAAGTCGTCGGCGTCGGCGAGACGATCGGCGACCTCATCCCCTTCGACGCCGCCGAGTTCGCGTCGGCCCTGTTCGAGGATTCGTAGCCGGGCCGAGGCCACTAACCTCGGGGGCTCATGTTCGACACGCTTCAGGATCGCCTCGACGGCATCTTCACGCGGCTGAAGGGCCGCGGCAGCCTCACCGAGAAGGACATCGACGACGTCGGGCGCGAAATTCGCACGGCGTTGCTCGAAGCCGACGTCAACGTGCGCGTCGCGCGGTCGTTCATCGAGCGGGTGAAGGAACGCGCGATCGGCGCCGATCTCTCGAAGAGCCTGAGCCCCGCGCAGCAGTTCATCAAGATCGTGAACGACCAGCTCGTCGAAACCCTGGGCGGGACTACGGGCAAGCTCACGATGAGCTCGAAGCCGCCCACGG
Organism: Actinomycetota bacterium; assembly: GCA_034408875.1. GTDB lineage: Bacteria > Actinomycetota > Acidimicrobiia > IMCC26256 > PALSA-610 > JANNHK01. Next base: position 3,919 of record JAWXCJ010000281.1, on the reverse strand, counting down.
TCGTGATGATGGCGGGGCTCCAGGGCTCCGGGAAGACGACCGCGTCGGCGAAACTGGCGCGGCTGCTGAAGTCGCAAGGTCTGCAGCCGCTGCTGGTCGGCGCCGACTTGCAACGCCCGGCCGCGGTCGAGCAGCTCCGCGTGCTCGCGGGCCGGATCGACGTGCCGTTCTATTCCGAGGCGAGCGACCCGGTGTCGGTTGCCCGCGGCGCGATGGCCGAAGCCGCGCGACTCGGGCGCAACATCGTCATCGTCGACACCGCGGGCCGGTTGCAGATAGACGCCGAGCTCATGGACGAGCTGCGCGACATCAGCAGCGCGGTGCAACCACACAACACGCTGCTCGTCGTCGACGCGATGACCGGTCAAGAGGCGGTGAACGTCGCCGAGGCGTTCAACGAAGCTGTCGGTCTCGACGGTGTCATCCTCACGAAGATCGACGGCGACGCGCGCGGTGGTGCCGCGCTGTCGGTCAAGGAAGTTGTCGGCAAACCGATCCTGTTCGCCGGCACGGGCGAGAAGCTCGAAGACTTCGAGCCGTTCCACCCCGACCGCATGGCGAGCCGCATTCTCGGTATGGGCGACATGATGACGCTCATCGAGAAGGCCGAGGAAGCCTTCGACGACGACCAGAAGGCCAAAGCCGAAGAGATCCTCCGCGAGGGCACGTTCACCCTCGATGACTTCCTCGACCAGATGCAACAGGTCAAGAAGATGGGTCCGCTACAGAACGTGATCGGCATGCTCCCGGGCATCCCGAAAGAGATCAAGAACACCGAGATCGAAGACAGTCAGCTGGACCGCATCGAGGCGATCATCCGGTCGATGACCCGTGAAGAGCGCATCAAGCCCGACGTCATCAACAGTTCGCGCCGGGCCCGTATCGCGCGGGGAAGTGGCACCACGCCATCCGAGGTGAGCCAGCTCCTCAAGCAGTTCAAGGAAGTCCAGAAGATGATGCGAGGCTTCGGCGGCATGCTCGGCGGCCGCAAGAAGGGCAAGAAAGGCAAGGGGAAAGGCCCCAAGATGCCGATCGGTGGCCTTCCCGGCCTGCCCAACTAGACTCGCCCGGCTAATCTTCCTCGCTCGCAACACCTCGTCTTTGGAGTTCTTTGTGGCAGTAAAGATCCGCTTGATGCGCGTCGGCAAGAAGAAGCAGCCGACCTACCGCGTCGTCATCGCCGACGCGCGCAGCCCGCGCGACGGTCGCATCATCGAGAGCATCGGGCAGTACGCGCCGCGCCAGGACCCGTCGGTCATCAACCTCGACACCGACCGGGCGCTGCACTGGCTGAAGCAGGGCGCGCAGCCGACCGAGCAGATGGCCAAGATCCTCGAGATCGCCGGCGTGTGGGACGCGTACAAGGCCGACACCGGCAAAGACGCGGCCGCCAAGCCGAAGCCGAAGACGCCGAAGGCGAAGACGGTCAACGAAGTCGAGGCGCCGCCGGCCGCGGTCGCCGCCCCGCCCGCCGCCGAAGAAGCTCCCGCCGAAGAAGCTCCCGCCGAAGAAGCTGCTGCGGAAGAGGCGTCTGAATGAGTAACGAAGGTAACGAGCTCGAAGACAACGACGACGATTTCGAAGATGACGACGACTTCGAGGACGACGACGACGAGATCGCGCCCGAGGGCAATCGCATCTCCGGCGGTCGGGCCAAGGCGGTCGTCGAACACGTCGCGCGCCACCTGGTCGACGACCCCGACGGCATCTTCGTCGATAGCAATGACCGCGGCGGCTCGGTGATGTTGCTCATTCACGCCAGTCAGGGCGACATGGGCCGCATCATCGGCAAGCGCGGTCGCGTGATCCAGGCGATGCGTCAGGTCGGGCGCGCGGCCGGGTCGACCGAAGGCGTGCGCGTCCAAGTCGACGTTGCCGAGTAGGTCTGGGCTGAACCGCGCACGATGGGCGTGACCCGCCTCGAAGTCGGGCGCGTCTCGAAAGCGCACGGTCTCCGCGGCGAAGTTCTCGTCATACCGGTCACCAATCAGCCCGAACGCTTCGACGCGGGCGCGCGCCTGTGGCTCGACGGTCGCGAGGTCACGATCGTGACGTCGCGTGCGAGTCGCGATGCGTTCGTCGTGCGGTTCGAGGGCGTCGCCGACCGCGACGGCGCCGAAGCAATACGCGGGCTCGTGCTCACCGCCGAACCGCTCGGCGCCGCGCCCGAAGGCGAAGTGTGGATCCACGAGGTCATCGGCTCGGAAGTCCGTGACCGCAACGGCACCGTGCTCGGCCGGGTCGTATCGGTTGAAGCGAACCCCGCGCACGATCTGCTGGTGCTCGACAGCGGTGTGCTGATCCCGATGGTGTTCGTCGTCGAGCAGATGCCGGGCGCGGTGGTCGTCGACCTACCCGAGGGGCTGCTCGACCTATGAGAATCGCGGTCTTCTCGATCTTTCCGGAGTATCTCGACGCGCCGTTACGCGTGTCGCTCGTCGGTCGCGCGCGCGACGAAGGCTTGCTCGACGTAACGCTGCACGACCCGCGCGACTACACGACCGACCGGCACCGTTCGGTCGACGACACACCGTTCGGTGGTGGCGCGGGCATGGTCATGACACCGGAGCCGCTGTTCGCGGCAGTGGAGGCGACGAATCCGCCGCGGCCGCTGCTGTTGTTGTCGGCGAGTGGCCGGCGCTTCGACCAGGCCGTGGCGCGCGAACTTGCGGACATGGGCGGGTTCTCGTTGTTGTGCGGCCGGTACGAAGGTGTCGACCAGCGCGTCGCCGACGAGTGCTGCGACGGCGAACTCTCGGTCGGCGACTACGTGCTCGCCGGGGGAGAGGCGGCCGCGCTCGTCGTGATCGAAGCGGTCGCACGCCTGCTGCCCGGCGTGTTGGGCAACGACGCATCGGTGGTGGACGAGTCGTTCGGGGCCGGGTTGCTCGAGTACCCGCAGTACACGCGTCCGGCCGAGTTCCGCGGCTGGGAAGTGCCCGAGGTGCTGCGCTCGGGCGACCACGGCCGGGTGGCGCGCTGGCGCCGGGCCCAGGCACTACGCCGCACCCTGGCCCGCCGGCCCGACCTGCTGGATGCCGCTGACCTCGCCGCCGCCGACCGGGCCCTGCTGGACGAGTTCCCCGTCGATGGGTCCGGCCGGTAGGCTGCCTCGCCGCTTCCCGTAATCCCAGTTCGGAGCACACGCGCCATGAATCGCACTGATCTCGTCGACCGTGCCCAGCTGCGCGACGACATCCCCGACTTCGGACCCGGCGACACGCTGAAGGTCCACGTGCGGGTCATCGAGGGCAACCGGCAGCGGGTTCAGCTGTTCCAGGGCGCGGTCATTCGTCGCCAGGGCAGCGGTGCGCGCGAGACCTTCACTGTCCGCAAGGTCAGCTTCGGAGTCGGTGTCGAGCGCACGTTCCCCGTGCACTCGCCCGTGCTCGCCAAGATCGAGGTCGTCACCAGGGGCGATGTCCGCCGGGCCAAGCTCTACTACCTGCGCGATCGCATCGGTAAGGCCGCCAAGATCAAGGAAAAGCGGACCTGAGAGCCCGGCGTACACTCGCGGTCCAATGAGCGCCGAGGACCTCGAACGGTACGAAACGGAGATCGAACTCCAGCTTTACCGTGAGTACCGGGACGTGCTCCCGATGTTCCAGTACGTCGTCGAGACCGAGCGGCGTTTCTACCTCGCCAACGAGGTGAAGCTCGACGCCAAACGCGAGGACGGCCGCACGTTCTTCGAGCTGCATCTGCGCGACGCGTGGGTGTGGGACATGTACCGCAACACCCGGTTCGTGTCCGACGTGCGCGTCGTGACGTTCCGCGACGTGAACATCGAGGAGCTTCCCGGCAAGGAGCTGTGACGCACATGGTGCGGACGCAGTGGAGCCACGGACGGCGCAGCGAGGGAGCCGTGTAATGGTGCGGACGCAGTGGAGCCACGGACGGCGCAGCGAGGGAGCCGTGT
>JAWXCJ010000280.1:0-4524 GCA_034408875.1 Actinomycetota bacterium | reverse complement strand
GTGTACAGCCGGTCGACGATAACGGTGATCTTGGTCGGCCCGGCCTTCAGGGTCTTCAGGATCTGGCGCTCGCGCAGCTTGCGGTGCGCGACGTACTCGTCGAGCGTGGCCCTCGGGTCTTCCATCACGTCGCCGTGCGCGGGTGCGATGCGGGCGAGACGCTTGATCTTGCGCAACCGTTCGAGCGACGCGAGGTACTCGACCATGTCGCCGCCGCGCTGCGGGTTCACGACCGTTGTCGTGCCGTTGAGCACGTGGTCGCCCGTAAACAGCATGCGCTCCTCTTCGAGGAAGAAGCACAGATGGTTGGGGGCATGGCCGGGTGTGTGGATCGCAACGAGGCGGAACTCGGTTCCTTCGATGTCGTCGCCGTCGCCGAGCACGCGGTCGAGGGTGATGTCGACCTCGTCGGCCTTCGGGAATTTCCCGAACGCGGCGATCTCGGCGCCGGTCTCCTTGCGGATGCGCGCGGCCGCGGGCCAGTGGTCGGGGTGCGTATGTGTGAGCAGCACCCAGCGCACCCGGTCTTTCATCGACGCGCCGACGATCGCGTCGACGTGCTTCTTGTCGTCGGGGCCGGGGTCGATGACGGCGACTTCGTCGATGCCGACGAGGTAGGTGTTGGTACCCGGTCCGGTCATCAGACCCGGGTTCGGCGCGACGACACGCCGCACGAGCGGAGACAACGCGCTCGGCACACCGGAAACGAGCGGCCGGCGCGGAGCGTCGGGATCGATGGCCATGTCAGCCCAACTCTTCGGCGAGCAATCGGGCCTCGTCGCGCCACGAGATGTCGGGGAGCGGAATCGTCCATTGCGCAGCCGCGGGCGCGTCGTCGAACGGGAGCCGCACCCGTTCGCCCGAGGAGTCGGCGACGACGAGCGGGCGCCCGTTGTCGTCGCGCGGGACCGCGTCGAGCGCATCGAGCAGCTCGGCCGCGTTCCGGAAGTGCGCGAGCGCGATGAGGCTGCGCATGGTCGGGAAGATCAGCTCGATCTCGCCGCGGGCACCGAGTTCGAGCAGTTCACGCGGCGCGACCCATGCCGACGCGACCAATTCGACGTCGTCGTGCGCGGCTTCGTAGCCCTCCGGCGCCGGCGCGGCAAAAAACCACGTGTTGTAACGGCGGGGCGCACCGACGGGCGTGAGCCAGTGCGAGAACAGGCGGAGGTCGCCGGCGGCGATGGTGAGGTCGTCGGCTTCGAGCACCCGATCGAAGGTGGCGTGACCCGCGTTGAGCGCGTCGCGCCACTCGGCACGCGGCTCGCCGTAGTTGCCGGACGGGTCGCGGGCGAGGAGCACGCCCGCCTCTTCGAAGCTCTCGCGCACGGCCGCGACCCGAAACGCGAGCCCGCCCGCGTCGACTCCGTGTTCGACACTCGCGGCCGCATCGTCCAAGCCGGTGACCCGGTCGAACACGGCGCCATCGCTCGCGTCGACGGCCCCGCCCGGAAACACGGTGGCGCCCGGGCCGAACACTGCGGCGGGCGTACGCCGCAGCACGAGCACCTCGAGATCGGGACGGTCGCGTACGAGCATCACCGTTGCTGCGTCTCGGACCGTTACCACGGACCGATTCTAGGTGGCGCCGATCCGGTTCCTCGTCCCGCTCTAGCCTGCCGAAGTGGACCCCCGTCGCGGACTGCCCAGCGTCGAGCGAGTCCTCGCGTCGCTCTCGGAGGATCTGCCGCACGAGGTTCGAGCCGAGATCGCGCGCGATTCCGTAGCCGCGGCCCGGGCCCTGGTGGAACGGGGCGTCGAACGCGACGTCGACGCCGTCCTCGCCGATGCTACCGCGCGCGCCGACGCGTTCCGCCTGCGCGAACTCGGACCTGTCGTCAACGCGACGGGTGTGTTGTTGCACACCAACTTGGGGCGGGCGCCGATCGGTGACGACACGCTGACTGCGATGCGCGGCGCGGCCGGGTACGCGAACCTCGAGTACCGACTAGCCGAAGGTGTGCGCGGGTCGCGGCACGAACACGCCGGGCACCTCCTCGCGACCGCGTGCGGAGCCGAAGCCGGGATCGTCGTGAACAACAACGCGGCCGCGGTACTGCTCGTGCTCGCGACGCTGGCGCGCGGCCGCGAAGTCATCGTGTCGCGCGGGGAGTTGGTCGAGATCGGTGGCGGGTTCCGCGTCCCCGAGATTCTCGCCGAGACGGGCGCTCGACTCGTCGAGGTCGGCACGACCAACCGCACGCGTTACGCCGACTACGAGCGCGCCCACACCGAGTCGACGGCGATCGCGTTGAAGGTGCACGCGTCGAACTACCGGATGATCGGCTTCGTCGAGTCGACCCCGATCGACGAGCTCGCCCGGCTCGGCCCGCCCGTCGTCGTCGACGTCGGGTCCGGCCTGCTCGACGAGGCCACGCCGTGGCTTGCAGCCCGCCCCGCGTGGCTGCACGACGAGCCCGGCGTGCGGCAGTGCCTCACCTCCGGCGCCGCCCTCGTCACGTTCTCCGGCGACAAGTTGCTCGGCGGACCGCAGGCCGGGGTCATCGTCGGGCGCCGCGACCTGATCGACCGGTGCAAGGCCCATCCCCTTGCACGCGCATTGCGCGCCGACAAGCTCACACTTGCCGGACTGCAGCACGTCGCGCGTGCGTACCTCGCGAATGACGCGGGCGCGATTCCCTTCTGGCGGCTGGCGACGACACCGGTCGACGCGTTGCGCGCCCGCGCCGAAGCGATCGCGCGGGTCGTGCCGAACGCGAAGGTCGAAGACACCGAAGCGGTCGCGGGTGGTGGTTCGCTCCCGGGGCTCGGTATTCCGTCGGTGGGAGTGAGCGTCGAGGTGAACCCGGCTGAGCCCGCCGCGGCGCGGTTGCGCGCCGCCCGCATCGTCGCTCGCGTCGAGAAGGGCCGGATCGTGTGCGACCTGCGCACCGTCGAACCCGACGCCGACGCCCGTCTCGCCGCGTCGCTCGCGTCCCTGTGAGGGTCATTGCGACCGCGGGCCACGTCGACCACGGGAAGTCTGCGCTGATTCTGGCGCTCACGGGCACCGACCCCGATCGCTTCCCCGAGGAGAAGGCGCGCGGGCTCACCATCGACCTCGGGTTCGCGTTCGCGGACCTGCCGTCGGGTCAGGTCGTGGGCTTCGTCGATGTCCCCGGCCACGCCCGGTTCGTGAAGAACATGCTGGCGGGGGTGGGTGCCGTCGACATCGCGGTGCTCGTCGTCGCCGCGAACGAGGGTTGGATGGCCCAGACCGAAGAACACGTCGCGATTCTCGACCTGCTCGACATCGACCACGGCGTCGTCGCGCTCACGAAAGCCGACCTGGTCGACGACGACACCCTGGAACTCGCGCGCCTCGACATCGAATCACAGCGGCCGCACTGGCCGGTGGTCGCCGTCGACTCGCTGTCCGGCCGCGGGCTCGACGCGTTCCGCGTCGCGCTCGACCAGGTGCTCCGGTCGACACCCGCGCCCCGCGATCGCTTGCGGCCGCGACTTTGGGTCGATCGGGTGTTCGCGGCGCGCGGCGCCGGGACCGTCGTGACCGGGACGCTCGTCGGTGGGACGCTCGCGCTCGGCGACGACGTCGTGATCGAGCCGGGATCGCGTCCGGCGCGAATACGCGGCATCGAATCGCGCAACAAACACCTCGAATCGGCGCCGCCCGGAAGCCGCGTCGCGCTCAACCTCGCGGGGATCGACCACACGGCGATCACACGCGGCGACGCCGTCGTGCTCGCCAACCACTGGGAGGCGGTGTCGACCTTCGACATCGCGCTGCACCTGGTGCCCGGTCACACACTCGCGCGCCGGGCCCGCGTGCAGGCGCACCTCGGTTCGGGCGAGACCGACGCCCGCATCCGCATACTCGACGACGGGGCCCGGTTCGCACGCGTGCACCTACCCGCGCCCCTCCCGCTCGCTCCCGGCGACCGGGTCGTGCTGCGATCTTCGGCCCGCCAAACGACGGTCGGCGGCGGCGAGATCCTCGACATCGCGCCCGCCCGCCGCACGAGCGATGCCCTCGCTCGTCTCGACCTCCCGCTCGGCGCTCGCCTGATGCGCGCCGCGCCGTGGACAACGCCGGAGCAACTCGCACGCGCCGCGGGTGCAAGCGACGCGGCCGACACCATCGAACGGGACGGCGACGCGCTCCGAGTCGGAGAGTGGCTCGTCGCGCCCGACGAGTTGGCGCGCGTACGCGCGCGCGCGACGGCCGTTGTCGCCGCCGACGCCGGACCGGGCGTCGCGCTCGCGACACTCGCCCACGCGTGCGGGATCGATGCCCGCCGGTTACGGGCCGCACTCGACGGCGAGTCCGCGGTCGTCATCGACCAAGACCTTGCGCGCGACGCGTCACGGGTTGCGATCGCAGATGATCCCGCCGCGGTCGGGCTGCTCGCCGCGCTCGCCGCGCACCCGTTCGACCCGCCCGCGCCGGCCACTGTCGACGCGCCACCCGCGCTCGTGCGCGCGCTCGTGCGCGCGGGCCGCCTCGTCGATCTCGACGGGATCATGTTCCACGCCGATGCGATCGACGACGCGCGCCGGCGCGTC
>JAWXCJ010000279.1:0-6887 GCA_034408875.1 Actinomycetota bacterium | reverse complement strand
GCAGGAGCAGGAGCAGGAGCAGGAGCAGGAGCAGGAGCAGGAGCAGGAGCAGGAGCAGGAGCAGGAGCAGGTTCGGGAGCGGCAGCTACCGGCGCCGGTGCGGGCGGTGCGGCCGCACCGCCCGCGTCCGAGATCACCGCGAGTCGCGCGCCGACGGGCACCGTCTCACCTTCGGGCACGAGGATCTCGGCCACGACGCCCGCCTGCGGCGCGGGCACCTCGGAGTCGACCTTGTCGGTCGACACCTCGAACAACGGTTCGTCGACCGCGACGGTCTCGCCCACCTGCTTGAACCACCGCGTGATGGTGCCCTCGGTGACCGTTTCACCGAGTTGCGGCATCGTGACGTCCACCAGGCGACTCCTTTAGCCGTGCAAGCTGCGACCGGTCAGCGCGAGCGCCGACTCTCCGAACAGTTCTGACAATGTCGGGTGCGCGTGGATCAACGCGCCGAGGTCGGCGGCCGTCGCCTCCCAGTTCACCGACAAGTACGCCTCGGCGATGAGTTCCGTCGCCCACGGCCCCGCGATGTGCACACCGAGGATCGGGCCGTCTTTCTCGGCGACGATCTTCACCATCCCGTCGGTCTCGCCGACGATCAGCGCCCGCCCGTTGCCCATCCAACGGTGCACCGACGTAACGACGTCGTACCCGCGCTCCTTCGCCTGCACCTCGGTGAGTCCGCAGAACGCGACCTCCGGGTGGCAGTAGATGCCCCACGGCACCTTGTCGTACTCGACCGGGAGGGGCGCTTCGCCGAGGATCGTCTTGATCGCGACGATCGCCTCCGCGAACGCGACGTGCGCGAGTTGCGGCGTCGCCACCAGGTCGCCGAGCGCGTACACGCCGTCGACCGAGGTGCGCAGGTTCGCGTCGACGACAACAAACCCGCGTTCGTCGACCTTCACGCCCGCTTCCTCGAACCCGACACCCTCACTGCGCGGCTTACGGCCGACACTCACGACCACGAGGTCGACGTCGAGCTTCTCTTCGCCCGCCTTCCCTTCGAATCGTACCGACGCGCCCGCGTCGGACTTGTCGACGCCCAAGACCTTCACACCGGTCTGCACCTTCATGCCGCGCTTCGTGAATGCGCGCGTGACGGTTTGCGCAACCTGCTGATCGACGCCGGCGAGAATCTGCGGCAACACTTCGAGCACCGTGACCTCGGCGCCGACGTCGACGAGGAACGACGCGAACTCACATCCGATCGCGCCGCCGCCGATGACGGCAACGCGCGCGGGAACCTTGTCCAGCGTCAGCACATGGTCACTCGACATGACGCGCGTGCCGTCGTAGTCGAGGCCCTCCATCGGCAACGCCCGCGGCGACGAACCGGTCGCGAGCACGACGTTGCGGCCCCGCACCTCGGTGCCGTCGGAAACGCGAATCGAGTGACCGTCGGCTCCGAGCGTTCCGGTGCCGGGGACGACCGTGACCTTGCGGCCCTTCAACAGCGACTCGAGCCCGCCCGTGAGCTTGTCGATCACCTCTTGCTTGCGGGCCTGCGTCACTTTGAGGTCGATCGTCGGCGGCGACGTGTTCACGCCGAACTCGGCCGCGCCCTGCACCGTGCGCACAACCTCGGCGCTCTGGAGCAGTTCCTTGGCGGGGATGCACCCACGGTGAAGGCAGGTCCCCCCGACCCGCTGCTCTTCGACCATCGCGATGTTCAGCCCGGCCGCGGCTCCGTAGAGCGCGGCCGCGTAGCCACCCGGGCCACCGCCCAGGATGATGACGTCGAACTCCTCCGGCATGCCGCTGGCTCCCTCACTGCGCCGTCCCTGGCTCCGTTGCGTCCGCACGCTGTCCCATTCTTCCTCACGCGAGGGGGTCAGGACGCCGAAAGCACCTGCACCGTGAAGGCGACGAGGATCATGAGCCCGGTCACCGCGGCGAGAATCAGCAGTGTGCGGGTGCTCACGCCCACTGAGCGTAGTCAAGTCAAGGCGTTACCCCTCGTGGTCGTAGAATTGCCCCTCTGTGACTGAATCAGCGCCGCCGGAGGACGAGCCCGAGCAGACGCGCGCGCAACGACTCATCGGCGCGGCCAAGAACACCCCGCTTCCCGAGGGCACGTACGCCATCGGCGCCGGCCTGATGATCGCCGGCATCAGCGCGTACGGCTTCCAGATCCTCGCCCGGCGCGGGTTGAGCGACGAGGGCTACGCGGCGCTGAACGGCCTGTGGGTGCTCGTGTTCATCGTGACGCCGGGATTCTTCCAGCCGATCGAGCAGGAAGTGAGTCGCGCCCTCGCCCACCGGAGCGCCAACGGGATCGGCGGCGGTCCACTGGTCCGGCGGGCCGCGCTGCTCGGCGGGATCCTCGCCGCGACCGCCGCGCTCGCTTCGGTCATCGCCGGGCCCAAGCTCATCGACGAACTGTTCCACGGCGAGTCGCTGCTGCTGGTCGCGCTGCTCGTCGCGATCGGGAGCTACTACGTCGCGCACGTCACACGCGGCACGCTCTCCGGAAACGGCCGCTTTGGCGGCTACGGCACCATGCTCGGCGCCGAAGGCGTCATCCGCATGGCGATGTGCCTTGCACTCTTCGTCGCGGGCGTCGAGGAGCCGGTGCTGTACGGACTCGCGCTCGCGCTTCCGCCGATCGGTGCCATCGGAGCCGCGTTACGCGGCCAGCGCGGCTTGATGGCGCCCGGCCCCGAGGCTCCGTACTCGGAGCTTTCGTCGGCGCTCGGCTGGCTGCTGCTCGGCGCGGTACTCGCGCAGGTCCTGTCGTACGGCAGCTTCCTCGCCGCCATCTTGCTCGCGGAGCCGAACCAACAAGATGAGGTCGGCAACTTCATCACCGGGTTGTTCATGGCCCGGATCCTCATCCTGTTGTTCCAGGCGGTACAGGCAGCATTGCTGCCGAAGCTGGCGGGCCTCGCGGGCACGGGGCAGCACGACGACTTTCGCTCGGGAATGCGCAAGCTGGTCGTGGTCGTCGTCGGCCTCGGCATCATCGGAGTCTTCGCGGCCGCGCTGGTCGGACCGTTCGTGGGCAAGTTGCTGTTCGGCGCCGAGAACTTCGTCCTCGGCAATCGCGACCTCGCGTTGCTCACCGCCGGTACCGCGTACTTCATCCTGGCCCTCACCCTCGCCCAGGGCCTCATCGCCCTGCGTGGTTACGTGGCGGCTGCGATGGCCTGGCTGGCCGGAATCGTCGGGTTCGTCATCGTCTGCGCGCCGGGCAACGACCTGTTCCTCCGCGTCGAGCTCGCGTTCGTCGCGGGGTCCGCGGTCGCGTCGGCGGCAATGGCCATCGCGTTGGTGCTGCGTATGCGGCGCGGGGTACCGGACGACGCGGTCAACGAACTGGTCGAGCACATCGGCCACGAACCGCTCGAGATCTAGCGGTGGAGGCTCGCGACTTACCCGAGCCGGAGAAGGCCGTCCCACCACCACAGTCGTCCCGCGTACCTGCCCTGGTGCGCCTGGCCCGACCGAAGCAGTGGACCAAGAACGTCCTCGTCATCGCGGCTCCGGGCGCGGCGGGCGTACTCACCGAGGCGTCGGCGCTCTTCGACACGTTCATCGCGTTCGTGTGTTTCTGCCTCGCCGCGAGCGGCACCTACTACCTGAACGACGCACTCGACGTCGAAGCCGACCGCGGTCACCCGACCAAGCGCAACCGCCCGATCGCGTCGGGTGAGGTGTCGGTCCGTACCGCGGCGGTCGGTGGCGCCTTCCTGTTGACGGCCGCGGTCGCGCTGTCCTTCGTGGCCCGACCGCAACTCGCATTGGTCGTCGGCGGCTACCTCGTGTTGACGGTTGCGTACAGCCTCTGGCTCAAACACCAGGCGGTGCTCGACCTCGCCGCGGTGGCTGCCGGATTCGTGTTGCGCACAATCGCCGGCGGCGTCGCGGTCGGTGTCCCGATTTCCGAGTGGTTCCTCATCGTCGCCGGTGCCGGGTCGTTGTTCATGGTGACCGGAAAGCGTCATGCCGAGCTCCTCGAACTCGGTGACGACGCCGCCGCGCACCGGCCTGCGCTCGACATGTACTCGCGTTCGTTCCTCGGCTACGTGCGCGCGGTCTCGTCGAGCATCGCGATCTTGGGTTACTGCCTGTGGGCATTCCAGGAGTCGGAGGGCGCGGGCGAACCGCTGTGGTTCGAGCTTTCGATCGTCCCGTTCGTGCTCGGGATCCTGCGGTACGCGCTGCTCCTCGAACAGGGACGCGGCGGCGCACCCGAAGAACTCGTCCTGGAGGACCGCACCCTGCTCGTGATCGGGCTGGTTTGGGTCGCGCTGTTCGCGGGCGCAGTGCACTATGCCTAGTTCCGAACTCCTTTCGGGGTGGGGCCGCACCGCGCCGACGCGCGCGACGGTGACAGAACCGGAGCGCCTCGACGACGTCGTACGCGTCGTCACCGACGCGGGGTCACGGGGCGTGATCGCGCGCGGGCTCGGTCGCAGTTACGGCGACGCCGCGCAGAATGCAGGCGGCGACGTGCTGCGGCTCACGAGCATGGATCGTGTGCTGCACCTCGACGTCGAAAAAGGTGTCTGCACCGTCGAGGCCGGCGTGTCGCTCGACACGCTGATGCGCGCGCTCATCCCCCTCGGCTGGTTCCCGACGGTCGTGCCCGGCACCCGCTACGTCACTGTCGGCGGCGGCATCGCGTCCGACATCCACGGCAAGTTCCGGCTCGGCTCCTTCTGCGACTACGTCGACCACATGCAGCTCGTCACGCCCGCGCGCGGCGTGATGACGGTCGGACCCGACCAGGAAGCCGACGCGTTCTGGGCCACGGCGGGCGGCATGGGGCTGACCGGCGTCGTGACCGAGGCCACGATGCGCCTCAACCCGGTCGAGACCGCGCTCATCACGGCCGACACCGAACGGGCTCGCGATGTCGACGACTGCATGGCCCGCATGCTCGAATCCGACGACCGCTACCGCTACTCCGTCGCGTGGATCGACTGCACCGCAACGGGAGCCGCTCTCGGCCGTTCGGTCCTCACGCGCGGAAACCACACGCGCCTCGACGAACTCACCGCGAAGCAGAAGCTCCGGGCGCGCGAGTTTGCACCCCGCGCCTTGGCCACGCTTCCGCCGTTCCTGCCGCCCGGCCTCATCAACTCGCTCTCGGTGCGAGCCTTCAACGAGATGTGGTTTCGCAAGGCGCCGCGCGAGAAGCGCGACGAGGTCCAGACCCTCACGCAGTTCTTCCATCCCCTCGACGGCGTCCTCGGGTGGAACTCGATCTACGGCCCGCGCGGGTTCGTCCAGTACCAGTACGTCGTGCCCTACGGCGCCGAAGCAGTGGTGCGCGAGACACTCGAACGACTCTCGGCGGCGCGGTGCGCGTCGTTCCTCGCGGTGCTCAAGCGGTTCGAGCACGCGAGCGGCGGACCGCTCGGCTTCCCGATCCACGGGTGGACGCTCGCCCTCGACGTGCCTGTCGGCGCGAGCGGCCTCGACGGTCTGCTCGACGGCCTCGACGACGTGGTCGTCGAAGCCGGCGGGCGCGTCTATCTCACGAAGGATTCGCGCCTGGCGCCCGAGCTGCTGCGCGCCATGTACCCGGAACTCGACCGCTGGCGCGAAACCCGCGCCGCGCTCGACCCGAACCACGTGCTGCGGTCCGACATGGACCGTCGCCTCAACCTCAGCGGAGGACACTCGTGAAGGACGCGCTCGGTGCGGTGCAGTCGGTGCTCGTGCTCGGAGGCACGTCGGAGATCGCGCTCGCGACGTGCCATGCGATCGTGAAGCAGCGCGGCGCGCGAGTTGTGCTGGCCGCGCGCAAGCCCGAGGCGCTCGACTCCGCCGCCGCCGATCTGCGCGCCGCGGGCGCGTCGGCAGTCGACGCGGTCGCGTTCGACGCCACCGACTTCGCGTCACACGAGCAGTTCGTCGCTTCGGTATGGGAACGGTTCGGCGACATCGACCTCGTGCTCGTCGCGTTCGGCGTGCTCGGCGACCAGGCCGTTTCCGAACGCGACGCGGCGGCCGCGCTCGAAGTCGTGCAGACAAACTTCACCGGCGTCGTGTCGGTCACAGTGCCCGTCGTCGCGCGCATGAAGACGCAGGGCCACGGTACGCTCGTGCTCCTGTCGACCGTCGCCGCGGAGCGGGCCCGCAAGTCGAACTTCGTGTACGGCAGCTCGAAGGCCGGCGCCGACGCGTTCTACCAGGGTCTCGGCGACAGCCTCGTCGGCACCGGCGTGCACGTCATGATCGTGCGACCCGGCTTCGTCCACACGAAGATGACCGCAGGCATGGAACCGGCGCCGATGTCGGTCACGCCCGACGTGGTCGCCGACGCGATCGTGAAGGGCCTGAGAGGCGGCAGCGAGATCGTCTGGGTGCCCATGCAGCTGCGCGCGGTGATGTCGGGTGTCCGCCACCTGCCCCGGATGGTGTTCCGGCGCATGAAGTTCTGACGTGGGCCGCACGGTCGCCGCGTTCGACTTCGACGGCACGCTGACGAAACGCGACTCCCTGCTCCCCTTCCTCGCCGAGCTGGTCGGGTGGCGCCGCTTGGGAACCGCGTTGGTGCGCGCCGCACCGGCCGTGCGCGACCGCGACGTACTCAAGGAACGGCTGTTCACGGTGGTGCTCGCCGGTCGTCAACTCGACGAGATCACCGAGCTCGGTCGCATCTACGGCCAACGGTTGGCGACCTACGCCGTCCTGCCCGAGATGCGCGAGAAACTCGCATGGCATCGAGCCGAAGGCCACGAGACCGTCATCGTGTCCGCGTCGCTCGACGTGTACCTGTCGACCGTTCGTGAATGCCTCGACATCGACGCGCTGCTGTGCACCCAACTCGAAACCGACGACGAAGGCCGCTGTACCGGCCGCATGGTGGGCGGGAACTGCCGCGGCGAGGGGAAGGCCACCCGCCTGCGCGCATACCTCGGCGCGGGCGAAGT
>JAWXCJ010000278.1:0-10435 GCA_034408875.1 Actinomycetota bacterium | reverse complement strand
TCGCGCTCATCGCGCTCGTCGCGCTCGGCGGCGCGTTCGGGGCCGCGGCGCGCTACCTGGCGTTCGAGACCTGGCCCGTCGCGCCCGAGACGTTCCCGACGACGACGCTGTGCATCAACGTGATCGGCGCGGTCCTGCTGGGCGTCGTGATCGTGCGGCTGCATCACGTGTGGTGGGCGCGTCCGCTGCTCGGCGTCGGCGTGCTCAGCGGCTTCACGACCATGTCGACCCTCGCGGTCGAGGCCGCCGCCCTGATTCGAGCCGACGAGTGGACCGTGGCCGCGGCGTACGTGGGAGCCAGCGCGATGCTCGGCATCGCCGCGGCGTGGACCGGCGCGCGGATCGGGCGCGCGTGACACTGCTCGTCGTGATGGCTGCGGGCGCACTCGGCGCGCCGGCGCGGTACCTGCTCGAACGGCTGGTGGCGGCCCGGGTGAAGGACGGCTACCCGGCGGGCACGCTGCTCGTCAACGTGTCCGGCTCACTCGCGCTCGGACTGATCGCCGGGAGCGCGCTACACGGGCTCCCGCATGCCGCCGCCGCTACCGGATTCCTCGGTGCGTACACGACGTTCTCGACGTACGCCTACGAAGCGCTCGAACTCGCGCAGGTCCGCACGACCCGCCGCGCGGCTGGGTACCTGATCGGCACCCTCATGCTCGCGAGCGCTGCGGCGTGGCTCGGCCTCGCCGTTACAAGCTGACACACGCGTCACTAGTCTCCCGACCCATGGGAGTTCTCGACGGCATCAACGTGCTCGAAGTCGCCGAGCAGGGATTCGTGCCCTCGGCCGCGGCGATCCTGGCCGAGTGGGGCGCCGACGTGATCAAGGTCGAACGACCGACGGGTGACCCGCTGCGGCACTACGCGAAGTTGGGCGTCGTTCCCGACGTCGAGGGGTTCAACATTCTCTTCGAGACGTTCAACCGCAACAAGCGCAGCATCGCGATCGACTTGCGCAACGACGACGGCCGCGCCGCGCTCGACGGGCTGATCACCTGGGCCGACGTGTTCATCACCAGTTTCCTGCCGTCGGCCCGCACCAACTTGCGGCTGCACCCCGACGACATCTGGGCCGTGAATCCGCGGTGCGTGTTCGCCATCGGTTCGGGACAAGGCCTCAAGGGTCCCGACGCCGACATGGGCGGGTTCGACGCGGTGTCGTTCTGGGCGCGCGGCGGTCTCGGGCACATCCTCACCACCGAAGGCGCCGACCTCGTGCAGCCGCGCGGCGCGCTGGGTGACGCGCCGAGCGGTGCCTACCTCGCGGGCGGGGTCGCGGGCGCACTGGTGAAGCAAGCGCGTACCGGTGAGCCGAGTGTCGTCGACGTGTCGCTGCTCGGCGCGGCGGTGTGGACCTTGTCGATCGACCTCGTCTCGACCGCCGCGACCGGCGTCGAGGCCAAGGCGCACGCAGCGGGCCA
Organism: Actinomycetota bacterium; assembly: GCA_034408875.1. Taxonomy (GTDB): domain Bacteria; phylum Actinomycetota; class Acidimicrobiia; order IMCC26256; family PALSA-610; genus JANNHK01. The sequence continues at coordinate 9,011 of JAWXCJ010000278.1, read as the reverse complement.
GGCGTTGAGCGGAACGGTGCTGATCGGCTCGTACCGTACCGCCGACAACCGCTGGCTCAGCCTCAACATGCTCGACCAGGACCGCCATTGGGAGCCGACGTGCCGCGCCCTCGGCCTCCACGACCTCATCGGACCCGACTACGAGACATCTGACCTGCGCCAGACGCGCACACCCGAACTGCACGCGCGATTCACCGAAGCGATTCATTCGCAGCAACTCGACGAGCTGAAGCAACAACTCGCCGGGCACGACACGATCTACTCGTCGCACGCGTCGCCGAACGACGTCATCGCCGACCCCCAGGTCGAGGCAAACGGATACATGCCCGCGGTCCCGGGGCACCCGACCGCGCGGCTGACGTCGTCGCCGATGCAGTTCGACGGCAAGGGCCTCGAGATCCGCAGTCGCGCACCCGAGATCGGTGAGCACACCGACGACGTGCTGCGCGAAGTCGGGTTCGACCCGGCGGAGATCGCGCGGTTGCGAGCCGTCGGCGCAGTCGGCGCGACCGCATGAGGTCGCCGGTCGCGCCGCCCGGATCGATCTGGGCCGTCGGACTCAACTACCGCGCCCACGCGCTGGAGGCGGGCAAGCCACTACCGGAGTTCCCGACGTTGTTCACGAAGTCGACCCGGTCGGTCATCGCGCACGAGGAGGCGATCGTGATCCCACCCCACGTGCACGAGCCCGACTACGAGGGCGAACTCGCGGTCGTGATCGGGCGGCGGGCCCGCGATGTCGCCGTAGCCGACGCGCTCGACTACGTCGCGGGTGTCACCGTGGCGCACGACGTGTCGGCGCGCGACCACCAGTACGTCACCGGGCAGTTCTCGTGGTCGAAGTCGTTCGACACGTTCTGCCCGCTCGGCCCCGAGGTCGTGTCGCTCGACGAGGTCGACCTCGAACGCGGACTCCCACTCGAGACCCGCCTGAACGGCGAAGTCGTGCAGTCGTCGACGACCGCCGATCTCGTGTTCTCGGTTCCCCAGCTCGTTGCGTGGATCACGCAGGGACTCACCCTGGAGGAGAACGACGTGATCCTCACGGGCACGCCGTCGGGGGTCGGGGCCGCCCGCACGCCGCCAAGGTTCCTCACCGACGGCGACGTGGTCGAGATCACCATCGCCGGGGTGGGGACACTGCGCAATCCAGTGCGGCGTATCTTGACTCCGTGACCATTCAGTGGGCTGCTCGGCCGCAATTGGAACGATGCGCACTCGTCGCCGCGTTCCAGGGATGGAACGACGCGGGCAACGCCGCCACCGACGCGGTGCGCTGGCTGATCAACCGGTTCAGCGCGACTCCGGTCGCCGCCCTCGACGCCGAGGAGTACCTCGACTTCCAAGCAGCCCGGCCCACGGTCGAGCTCGTCAACGGAGTCGTGCGGGCCATCGAGTGGCCGTCGCTCACGTTCGCATCCGCGCGGGTCGGTGACCGCGACTTGCTCCTCATGCTCGGCGTCGAGCCCAACCTCCGCTGGCGTTCGTTCTGCGCCGACGTGGTCGGCGTGGCGCGCGAGACGGGATGTGAGATCGCGGTGACGCTCGGAGCCCTGCTCGGCGACCTTCCGCACACACGGCCCGTGCGCTGCACGGGTTCGGCCACCGACGAGGTGCTCGCGGCGCGGCTCGGGATGCAGCGGTCACGCTACGAAGGCCCAACCGGCATCGTCGGCGTGTTGCACGACCGCTTCCGCCAAGAGGGCTTCTCGTCGGCCTCGATCTGGGCACCCGTCCCGCACTACGTCGCGACGCCGCCGAACCCGAAGGCGACGCGAGCGCTGCTCGGCCGGCTCGGTCAGCTCCTCGACGTCGCGTTCGACCTCACCGACCTCGACATCGCGGCAGCCGCGTGGGAGCGGCAAGTGGCCGAGGTCGTCGCCGGCGACAGCGACGTGAGCTCGTACGTCAGCGGGCTCGAATCTCGCTACGACGCGGCGGCCGACGCGCCGTTCGTCGAAGACGACGAGGATGAGTTCGACGACGACGATGACGACGAGGACTGGTTCGACGAGGATGACCTCCCGTCGGGTGACGCGCTCGCGGCCGACATCGAGCAGTACCTCCGCGACCAGGACGACGACGACTAACGCACGGCCCGCCGCTAGCCGAGCATGTCGTGGGCGAGGTCGTCCCAAAGGCGCGTCGACAACACGAGCGAATCGACGTCGACCCGTTCGTCGTTGCCGTGGAACATCGACGCGTAGTCGTCGAACCCGAGCTTGCGGCTGAACAGCCCGAAGCCGTACGCAATCGATCCCGCCCGCCGGAAGAACCGGGCGTCGGTCGCCCCGACGGTGAGAAACGGCACCAGCGCCGAATCGTCGACCAGCTTCGACGACACCCGCGCCATCGCATCCCACATCGGCGAGTCGGCCGGTGACGACGTCGACGGGTTCTCGTCGAACGGCGTGACATCCACGTGCGCGCGCAGGTCGCCGAGTGCGTCGGCGAGCATCTTCTCGACGTCGACCGACGTCTGGCCCGGCAACGTGCGGATGTCGACCTCGACGTCGACGAGGTCGGGAATCACGTTCGTCTTCGTGCCGCCGTGGATGATCGTCGGCGCGAACGTCGTGTGCGTGCATGCGTGCGCCTGGCGCGCCAACCCGATCGGGAGCTGCTCACAGAAGTCGTGCAGGGTGGCTTCGTCGGTGAGTTTCGCGTTCCAGTCCGGCCCGAAGTCGACACCCTCGATGAAGCGGCGCCACGTGTCGTGGATGTGCGTCGGCGGGCGGAAGTCGGCCAGGCGGCGCACCACTTCGGCCGCGGTGACGAGCGCGTTGTCGGTACGGAACGGCTGCGACGCGTGACCCGGAGTGCCGTGCACCGTGATGCGGCACCAGTACGAACCCTTCTCGCCCACGATGACGGGGAGCTTCGGCCCCGTCGAACTGGGCATCTGGAACCCGCCCGCTTCGGTGACCACGAAGTCGGCGTACACCGCGTCGCGTTCGTTGTTCAGCAGGTGCTCGGCACCCCACGTGCCGAGGTTTTCCTCGTCGGCAACCGCGAGGTAGATGAGCGTGCCCCGCGGCGTGAAGCCCGACTTGGCGAGGTGCCGGAACGCGACCGCCATCGTCGCGGTGAGGTTGAGCATGTCGACCGCGCCGCGGCCCCACAGTTCGCCGTCGACGAGTTCGCCGGCAAACGGGTCGCGCTGCCAGCCGTCGACGTTCACGGGCACGACATCGGTGTGGCCCATGTACAACATGCTCGGCGCGCTCGGATCAGAACCTTCGATGCGCGCGACGAGACTCTCGCGTCCCGGTCGCGCTTCGTAGCGCTCGAGGTCGAGGCCCGTGTCACCGAGGTACTGCGCAAGCACGTCGGTGCTGCGCGACTCGAATCCTGATTCGGGAGTGCCGTCGTTGACGCACTCGTTGCGAATCAGGTGGGCGAGTAGGTCGACCGCTTCGTCGGCGATCTGTTTGTCGTCAAGCGTCACGACTCTTCCACCCGGTAGCGCAGCATGCCGTCGGCTTCCCGGCGTTCGGCGACACCGGCGTGCACCATGTGCTCGAGGTGGGCGAACGTCTCGCTCTCGGCCATCGTGCCCCAATGCCGCTTCGGGAAGACCTCGTGCGAAAGCTCGGGGACGGTCGCATCTCCGAGTGCGATCGACGCCCGCTTCAGCAGATCCATGCGTTCGTAGTGATGCTCGGTGATCGCCTGCGCGCGCCCGGGAACGTCGGCGAACGGATGGCCGTGCGCGGGAAGCCCGAGCTTCACGCCGTCGAGCCGGGCAACGAGGTCGAGGGTCGCGAGGTACGACTTCAACGAGTCGGCCTTGCGCACGCCCGAAACGTGCGGCGTGATCGACGGGAGCACGTGGTCGCCGGTGAGGAGCGTGCCCGTCTCCGGGTCCCACGCGCACAGGTGGTCGACGGTGTGGCCGGGCGTGTGCACGACGAAGAAGTCGCGGTCGGCGAGCCGCATTCGGTTGCCGTGGTGCAGCCGCTCGGTCGGTTCCGGCGGCACGAACATCATGCGCATGGCGCGGATCATGAGCTTGCGCTTCAGCGGCGGACCCTGGTTTGTGGTTCCCCACGGCGTGACCGCGCCCCACATGCTCGAGGTCGCTTCGGTCTCCTCGGTGTCGTCGTGAATGACGTCCGGAACATCTTCGATGGTGGGGATCTCTTCCCCGAGGTCGAGATCCTGCGCGAGCGCAGCCGCTTCCATCTCGAGCCGGCGCGCATCGCCCTCGGAGAGCGCCCGCTGCGGGCTCGGGCCCTTGACCGTCCACGTCGAGAACGCGTGATGCGTGATGACCTTGGCGCCCGTCTCCTTCGCGAGGCGCCCGGCACCGCCGAAGTGGTCGGGGTGCGAGTGGGTGACGACAACCGTGTGCACGTCTTTGAGCTTGAAGCCCGCGGTCTTGAGCCGAGCCTTCAGCGCGCGCCACGACTGCGGCCCGGGCAGACCGGGGTCGACGACCGCAAGACCCTGCTTGTCGACGAGCCCGTACATGTTCACGTGACCGAGACCGGGCATCCAGATCGGCAACTGCATGCGCAGAATGCCGGGCGCGACCTCGGTGACCTCTTCGGACGCCGCCTCTTGTTCTTGCCTCGGTGGCCGCGGCCGTGCCGTCGGCTCCGTATCTGTCACGGCTCCGAGAGTAGTTACCGGAATGCGAGAGGGGCGAGCTTCGGCCACGGGCGGTTCGTCTCCGCGACCAATCCGCAGGCCAGCACCAGCTCCTCGTCGTGGCGGCGGGTCACGACCTGGAGACCGATCGGCAACCCTTCGCTCGACAAACCGGCCGGAATGCTGACCGCGGGCTGACCCGACGCGTTGAACGGCGCCGTGAACGGAACCGAACCCATCCCGCCGACCGGCTGCCCGTCGATCTCCAACGGTGGCGGGCCTTCGGCCTTGAAGGCGGGCGTCGCGGTCGTAGGCGTCATCACGAAGTCGACTTCGTCGAACGCGGCGGCGATCGCGGCGAGGATCTCGTCGCGTCGCCGCAGCGCCCGCAGCAGGTCGGCCGACGTCATGCGGTCGATCATTTCGAACCCGCCGCGCGAGACGGGCGTGACTTCGTCGAGGCGGCCGCGCGCCGCGGCGGCGTGGTGGCTCGAGGTGTCGACCGACGACAGGAGTCCCCACGCCCTTCCCGGCTTCGGGATGTCGAGGTCGATATCGACCAGCGTGATGCCCGCCTCGGCCGCGAGGGCGAGGGCAGCTTCGTGCGCCACCTTCGCGACCTCGGAGTCGCACACCGCGAACCCGAGCGTGGACGACCAGCCCGCGCGCTTGCCGCGGAGCGCCCTGACCGCATCGCCCGAACGCAGCGCGTCCTCGTAGGACCGACTCGGTTTGGGCAGCGATGTCGGGTCGATCACGGTCGGGCCCGCGATCGCATCGACATAGCGCGCCGCGTCGAGCACCGACCGGCACATCGGGCCCGGTACCGACATCAGCGCGTTGTCGAACGGGCCCTCGGACCCGACGCGCCCGAACGAGACCTTGAACCCGAACAGCCCGCTGTACGAAGCGGGAATGCGAATGGAGCCGCCGCCGTCGCTGCCCGTGCAGATCGGCATCATGCCGGACGCGACCGCGGCCGCCGAACCGCCCGACGAACCCCCCGGCGTGCGCTCGGGGTTCCACGGGTTGCGCGTGATGCCGTGCAGGTACGTGCGGGTCCAGTTGGTCGAACCGAACTCGGGTGAAGTCGTGAGCCCGACGAGGACCGCGCCCGCCGCACGCAGGCGCGCGGCTTCGGTGGCGTCGGCGCGTGCGACTTCGCCGCGGTACAGCAACGAACCGTGGGTGTCGGGCCAGCCCGCGACCTTGACGAGTTCCTTCACGCCCATCGGCACGCCCGCCCACACGCCCGGGTCGTGTCCGCGCACAACTTCCGCGTCGATCTCGGCCGCGCGGCGACGCGCCCCGTCGACGTCGAGGTGGCAGAACGCGTTCAGCTCCGGGTCGAACTTCTCGATGCGCGCGAGGAACACGTCGAGCACAGTCACGGCCGACAGCCGGCCGGCGCGCACGTCGTCGGCGATCTCCCAGGCGTCGCGCTCCCAGAGTTCGGTCATTGCGCCGCGACCTTTCGCATTTCGGCGAACGAGTCCTCGATGCCCGTCGCGAACACTTCGAGGTCGTCGAACGCGTCGCGGTCGGCCCACACACCGAAGTGCATCATGCCGTCGTACGACAGGATGCCGACCACGACGGTGAGGTTCCGTGTGAGTGGGACAATCGGGTAGGCCTGCAACATGCGGGCGCCCATCAGATACAGCGGGAACTGCGGGCCGGGCACGTTGGTGACGATCAGGTTGAGGAACCGTTGTCGGTGCACGACCCGGGCGGCCAGGCTCATCAACGTCGGCGCGACGAAGTCGGTCATGCCGATGAGGAAGTCGGCGCTGACCGCCTGCTGCTTCTCCTTCAGCGTCTTCGTCTGTTCGTGAATCGCGGCGAGGCGCTCGGCCGGTTTCATCGTGCCGAGCGGCAGCGACACGAACATCGCCGACACTTTGTTGCCGAGTGAGCCGCGCTGGTCGTCGGACCGCACCGACACGGGAATCATCACCCGCAGGCGCACACCCTCGATCGGCGCGTCGCGATGCGTGAACAGACGGTTCAAGCCGCCGGCCACGCCCGCGAGCACGACGTCGTTCACGGTCCCGCCGAGGCCGCGCCGCACGTCCTTCACGTCGGCGAGCGGGACCCGCACGACCGACAGTTGCCGGTGACGTCCGGTGACGCCGTTGATCGTGGTCTGCGGTGCGATCGTCTCGCGCGTCACCATCGTGCTCATCGACCGCACCATCTGGCGCGGTATCCGCAACGCGGCGCGCACCGACCGCACCATCTCGGCCGGCTCGGTGAGACGCTCGCGCCACGTGTCGACCAGCAGTTGCGACGGACTGGGCGCGGACTCCACCTCCCACTCCTCGATCGTGCCCGGCGGTTCGTAGTCGGGTAACGCGTCCATCAGGATCGTCGCGACGTCGACACCCGAGACACCGTCGATCAGCGCGTGGTGCGTCTTTTGGATGAGACCGATCTGGTCGTCCTCGAGACCCTCGACGAACCACAACTCCCACAGCGGCCGCTCACGATCGAGCAACGGTTCCTGCACCCGTTGCGTGAGCGCGACGAGCTGTTCCCACGTCCCCGGACGCGGCAACGCGGTGTGCCGCACGTGGTACGTGATGTCGAAGCGATCGTCGTCGACCCAGATCGGGCGACCCTGCTCGTACGGCACCGGCATGAGTCGCTTGCGGAACCGCGGCATGAGCGGCAGGCGCGCCAGCACGAGATCGCGCACTTCCCGGATGCGGAACCGCCCCCGCTCGTCGAAGAACGGGGCGCCCTCGAGCACGCTGAGGGCACCGACGTGCATCGGGTACTCGAGCCGCTCCATGTGCAAGAAGCTGGCATCGAGTGAGCTCAAGCGGTCATAGGTCGTCATGGCCGAATCGTAGGTGCGGGTGTCGCTACGGTCTACGGGCGATGCCTCGTGTTCCCACCACCGTCTGGACGATCTCGCCCGAACTCGTCGCCGCCCTCGACGAACGGCTCGGAACACCCGTCGACAGCTACGTGAACGGCTCGCAGACGTGGCTCATGGACGCGCCCGAACCGCTCGACCTCACCCTCGAGTTCCGCCTGCATCCGGTCGCCGACTACACGATTCCCGCCGGGCTCACGCACTACGACGTCTTCGAACAGTCGGTGGACGGAAAGCTCGTCCCCGCCACACTCTGGGATGGCCTGGAGTGTTTTGCCGCCTACGGCGACGAGATCGAACCGCCCGCGCTGGCCGCAGCCGCGACCGCGCTGCTCGGTCTCGCCCCCGACCACGCCGGCCTCGTCGACCACGAAGCCATCGGCGACGAGTGGGAACGCAACGGAGGCAAAGCCTCCATCGTCGCCCTCCTGGTCGCCCAACTCACCACCTAAGACCGCCGCCGCCGAAATTGCGCCATTCGGCGACCGTTTCGGTCGCCGAGCGACGCAATTTCGAGCGGGTCGCGATCGCGGCCCGGACTTTTCGGACGACGACGTCGCCGTGCCGCATCACTTGGTCGTAGGTGAACCGGCGAATATCCCACCCCAGATCCGCCAAATCACTGCTGCGCAGGTTGTCGGATGCCCGCCGCTTCGGTGTGGCGTGATGGTTGCCGTCGAGTTCGAAGCCAAGTGTGAGGTCGACAAGGGCACAATCCAGATAGGCGGTCCGGCCACTCATCAGCTTGATCGGGTACTGGCACACCGGAGTCGGGAGACCGGCATCGTCGAGGAGCCGCAAAAAGCGACGCTCGAGAACGGAGTGCGGGTTCACGTCGAGGCGCTGGTCGATGCAAACCCCGCTCGGCCCGGCACCGTTGCGACCGCGCCGGCGAATCTGCGTGTGTCGGCGTTCGAGTTCGTCGGTGACGATGAGTCGGTCGCGTTCGGCACCGTCCCAAGCCTCCTCCAGCCGGTCGTACCCGGCGACGATGCCCGAGTCGATCAACGTGCGTTCGGGCGTCGTGACCGGTATCGGGCCGATCGACATGCAGTCGGCCGGTACCAGATCGGTCGACTGGTGCACGACAACGCCGGTACGCCGAAACCGTTGCGGCCGCGGCACCGTGACTTCGATGATTCCGGCGCGGAACCCGTCGAACCTGTGGAGCACGCAAGCCGTGCGATGCGACGCGACACACCTCGGTCCGCCCGCCCAACACGCCGCAAGAACGTCTTGATGCCAACTGTTGGGCGAGCCCGCAACCCGGTAGACATTGGTCGCGATTTGTTCGAGTGAGCCGTTTCGCACCCGCGCTTGCAGCATGTGGTCGCTCACACGACGTTCGTGCGCATCGAGTCGCGTGAAGAGCCCGAACTGCGTTGCCGCCAGTACTAGGAGTTTTTCCATTTCCTTCCCCATTCGTCATGGGGAAGCGCGCGCAATGTACGCGCGAGGAGAGACACTCACGCCGCTCATTCCGAAATTGCGCCGTACGGCGACCGAAACGGTCGCCAGATGGCGCAATTTCGGCTCG
>JAWXCJ010000277.1:0-5789 GCA_034408875.1 Actinomycetota bacterium | reverse complement strand
TGCTGTTCGAAGCCGCCCGCCAGCGGCGGATGGCTCGATGACCTTTTCGGTCGATGTCGCGGCGACTCGGGTCGAGGGCGAAGCGGCGGCACGTGCCGCGGCGTCGACCGACGAACTCGACGAGCAGTACCGCCAGTTCGTGAAGGCCAAGGACTCGCGCACCGGGCAGTTGAAGCAGCGCATCAAGCACGAAGACGACAAGGCGGGGGCCGGTCGGCTTCTCGAGGAGGTGCGCCAGGCGCTCGACGCCGCGTTCGACGCCCGCCGGGCCGAACTCGCCGCGGCCGAGAGCGCGCTGGCGCTCGTACACGACCGGGTCGACCTGACGATCGGCGGGCGCGAGTACCGCCGCGGCCACCTGCACCCGGTCACGCGTATCTGGCGCGAGCTCGTAGATGTGTTCGTCGGGCTCGGCTATAAGGTTGCGGAAGGTCCCGAGGTCGAGCTCGACTGGTACAACTTCGAAGCGCTCAACTTCCCGCCCGGCCACCCGGCCCGCGCCATGCAGGACACGCTGTACGTGCGTCTGGGTGAACCCGAACAGGTGCTGCTGCGCACGCACACGTCGCCGGTGCAGGTCCGCACGATGCAAGAACAGCGCCCGCCGATCTATGTCGTCGCTCCGGGCCGGGTGTTTCGCCGAGACACGCTCGACGCCCGCCACTCGCCCGTGTTCCACCAGATCGAGGGGCTCGCCGTCGACGAAGGCATCACGCTCGGCGACCTGCTCGGAACGATCGAGGCGTTCATCCACGCGTTGTTCGGCCCGAACATCAGCGCCCGATTCCTGCCGTCGTTCTTCCCGTTCACCGAACCCAGCGTCGAGTTCGCGATGACGTGCGTGTTCTGCGAGGGCGACGGTTGCACTGTGTGTTCGCGCACCGGGTGGGTCGAGCTCGGCGGCGCGGGAATGGTCGACCCCAACGTCCTGACCAACGTCGGCATCGACCCCGAGCAGTACACGGGGTTCGCGTTCGGGTTCGGCATCGACCGCGTCGCGCAACTGCTCTACGGCATCGACCACGTGAAGAACGTGTGGGACGGCGACGTACGTTTCCTGAGGCAGTTCTGATGGTGCGGATGCAGCGGAGCCACGGACGGCGCAGCGAAGGAGCCGTGTGATGCGCGCACCGCTGTCATGGATCCGTGAGTTCGCCCCGATCGAGGCCGCACCGGCCGACATTGCCGACGCGCTGAACCAACTCGGCCTCGAAGTCGAAGCCATCGACGAACCGGGCCGAGACATCAACGGCGTCGTCGTCGCCCGCATCCTCGCTATCGTGCCGCACCCCGATGCCGACAAGATCCGCCTCGCCGACGTCGATTACGGCGACGGCCGGCTCCGCGTCGTGTGCGGTGCACCCAACATCGAACCCGGCATGGTCGTTCCCTTCGCCCGGGTCGGCGCGGTACTGCCCGGCGACTTCAAGATCGAGAAGCGCAAGATCCGCGGCGTCGTCTCCGAGGGCATGTTGTGCTCCGGACGCGAGCTCGGATTGAGCGACGACCACGCCGGTATCCTCGAACTCGACGCGAACACTGCGCTCGGCACCGACGTGCGCGAAGCGCTCGGCCTCGACGACATCGTCTTCGACCTGTCGATCACACCGAACCGGCCCGACGCGATGGGTGTCATCGGCGTCGCGCGTGAACTCGCGGCGCACTTCAAGGTTCCGCTGCTCGCCGAAGAACACGAGCCCGACCCGAAGGTCGCCACCATCGAAGGTGCGACTGTTGTCGTCGAAGCCCCTGACCGGTGCCCGCGCTTCGTCGCGATGGTTGCCCGCGTGACGACGGGTCCGTCGCCTGCGTGGATGCAGCGGCGGCTGACCCTCGCGGGGATGCGCCCGATCAGCAACGTCGTCGACGTCACCAACTACGTCATGCTCGAACGCTGCCGCCCGTTGCACGCGTTCGACCTCGGCCGGTTGCGCGGGCGCGGCGTCATTGTGCGCCTGGCGCGTCACGGTGAGACGATGACCACCCTCGACGGCGTCGAGCGTTCGTTCACCGCGGCCGATCTCCTCGTCTGCGACGGCGAAGGCCGCCCGCAGGGCATCGCCGGGATCATGGGCGGCCTCGAATCCGAGGTTGCCGACGACACGACCGAAGTGCTCCTCGAGTCGGCCCACTTCGAAGCGACGGGCATCGCCAAGACGGCCAAGCGTCTCGGGCTGCGCTCAGAAGCGAGCGCCCGCTTCGAGCGCGGCATCGACCCGAACAGTGCGGGCACGGGTGCGCAGCGGGCCATGGAGCTGTTCGCCGAAGTCGCGGCCGCCGTGGTGGCGCCGGGTGCGATCGACGCGTATCCCGAACCGGTCGAGCCCCGCCGCATCACCGTGCGCACGGCGCGCGTGAACGCCGTGCTCGGTACCGAGATCACGCCCGACGCCACCCGCGACTTGCTCGCCCCGTTGGGCATCGCCGCCGACGGTGCGGGCGACACGTTCGACGCGATCGCACCGACCTGGCGCCCCGACCTCGAACGCGAAATCGACATCGTCGAAGAAGTGGGCCGCCGGCTCGGGCTCGACAACATCGCGCGCACGGTGCCGTCGAACCCCGAGAAGATCGGCGGGCTCACGTCGCAACAACGCGAACGGCGCGCGATCGCCGACGTGTTGGTCGGCGCAGGTTACGACGAGGCCTACACATTGCCGCTCCTCGCGCCCGCCGATCTCACGCGTGCCGGCATGCCGGTCGAGCGGTATATCGAGGTCGAGAACCCGTTGCGCGCCGAGGAGTCGATCCTCCGCCCCTCACTCTCCATCGGGCTGCTGCGCGCGGTCGCGTACAACGCCGCGCACGGCGAACCCGATGTCGCGCTGTTCGAGATCGGCACCGTGTTCGCACCACCCGCGCCCGGTGCAACCCTGCCCGAGGAACACGCGCACGTCGCCGCGGCGCGGTCCGGACTCGTACGCCGCATGCCCCACGAAGCCGACCGACCGGTGACTGTTCACGATCTCATCGCGGTCGTCGAAGCGGTCGCCGAGGAATTGCGGCTCGCCGACTGGACGATCGAACCGGCCGAGGTGCCGGGGCTGAACCCGGCCCGTTCGGGGGCCGTGTTCGTCGACGGGAACCCGGCCGGCGCGGTCGGTGAGGTCGCCGCGGCGGTCATCGCATCGGCCGAACTCCCGGCGCCGGTCAGCATCATCGAGCTCGACCTCGACGTGCTCCTCTCAGCCGCGCGCCGGTCGCGAACATCCGAGCCGGTGTCGCGGTTCCCGGCCGCGACGATCGACCTCGCGTTCGTCGTGTCCGACACGGTCCCGGCCCGCGCCGTGCAGGACACGCTCGCGGCTGCGTCCGGCCCACTCCTCGACCGGGTGCACCTCTTCGACATCTTCCGGGCCGACACCCTGGGCTCGGGACGAGTCAGCCTGGCATTCTCGCTGCGGTTCCGCGCGCTCGACCGCACGCTCACCGACGACGAAGTCGCAGGGCTGCGCCAGGGCGCGATCGACGCGGTCCGTGCCGAGCACCAGGCCGAGCTCCGAGCCTGATGGTCGACGGTTTCCGGCACCGGATCCGGGTCCGGTACGCGGAGGTCGACGGGCAGGGCGTCGTGTTCAACGCGCATTGGCTCACCTATTTCGACGACACGATGACGCGCTTCGTCGAGTCGCTCGGCTTCGGACCCGAGTTCTGGATCAACGAGTTCGACGTCATGCTCGTGCGGGCCGTGATCGACTGGACGGGCCCGGCCGGGTTCGACGACTGGCTCGACATCTCGGCCCGGCCCGTCCGGCTCGGGACCAAGTCATTCGACATCGAGTTCCGCGCCGCGGTCGGCGACCGCGACGCGTGCACGGCCACGATCACGTACGTCGCGGTCGGCCCCAAGACCCATGCGTCGATCGAGATCCCGGCTGCGGTCCGCGCCGCGCTCGACGCCCGCGTGTAGGGCTTCCGGCCACAAATGGACCTTCCAGATCCCGGCCAGACAAAGGCCCCCGGGCCGAACGGCCAATGCCCGGGTAACACTTCGCGCTGAGGGTAAGGTCCGATTGGACCAGCCTTCACAACGAGTGTTTCGTTTCAATGCAGAACTGCGGTCTGGCCCGCCGTTGGGCACAAGGGGAGCGAGTATGAGGGCAAGCGCTGTCGGCCTACGTCGGCGCGGGTACCACGTCGTTCGGATTCTGGCGTCGATGATGATCGTGCTCGGCACGGTCCTCGTGCTATCCGATGTGTCGGCGGCGGCGCCGATTCCGAGTCGCCAACACATCACGATCGAGAAGCTATGCCTGGCGGGAAACCAACCGGGCGCTGCCGACCCGCAGTTCCTCGTCACGAACGTGACCGACGACGAAAGTCTGAGCAACGACCCGGACTGGGCACCCGAGCCGATCACGGTGAAGATCTCGGACAAGAGCGCGTGGGGCTCGGCCGCAGTCGGAACACCTCCGCTTGACGGTGCCACGATGCCCGCGCTCGTGCTTGCGCCGGGGGAGTCGGTCATCGTCACCGCCGTCGGCGAGCCGTGGCAGGGCGCGTACTTCGCCCACCTGACGGTGACTTACCGCGGCGTGCAACGCAATTACTCCACCCGGCAGTTCTGCCACTGCGAAGACAATCCTGAGGAAGAAGAGGAAAGCACGACGACGACGACGTCGACGTCCACCTCAACGAGCACGTCGACATCCACCTCAACGAGCACGTCCACGAGCACCTCGACGTCGACCACCACGGTCCCGGAGACGACGACGAGCACCTCGACGAGCACGAGCACCTCGACGAGCACGAGCACCTCGACGAGCACGAGCTCGACCTCGACCACGCTGCCGGAGGCGACCACCACGACCGTGGCCGAAACGACCACGACGACAACAACGTTTGCAACTCTGGGAACACAAGTGCAACTTGGCACCACGGCTCCCAAGAGCAACGCCACGACTGTGCCGGTGACGCCCGCTGCAGAACTCCCCCGCACCGGTGGCGGTGCAACGGTGCTCCCGTTCGGACTGACACTTCTTGGCAGCGGCATAGGAACGCTGGCTTTGACCTTCCGTCGAAGGCAGTTCATACCCTAGGATTCGTGCGGAGTTGAGAACGGCCGGCCAAGGACGGCCCAAGGCGGGGGACGCAGGATGCGACGACGAATCTCAGCAGTGATTGCGCTTGTGTTGGCGCTGGCCGGTTTGGCCGCGCTCAACGCGAGCATGGGCAGTACCGCCATACCCGAACAGGCGCGCCAGCACATCGAACTCGAAAAGATGTGTGCGCAATCGGCCACCAACGGCCCCGTCTTCGAAGTTCGCAATATGACGAACAAGTACGGTCCGCCCGAGACGATCAAGGTCATCATCAAGGACCGGTACTTCCCGTTGCCGCACCCGGCCGGGATCGTGACCGGAACCATCAGCATCGACGGCGGGGCGCCGTTCGTCGATGACGAGGTCACCTTGGCGCCGGGCCAGCAAGCCGTCTTCACCGCGGTTGCGGGTTGGCCGTGGACCTCGGCGTACAAGCCGCAGGGCGGCAAGCCCGCCGACAAGCAGTACTTCGCGCACTTCAACGCCGTGAACAACGCCACCGGCTTGCCGGACGTCTTCCGCACGCAAGAGTTCTGCGACTGCAAGAGGCCGCAGCCGCCGACGACGTCAACCTCGATCAAGCCGACGACTTCGACCAGCAGTTCGACGAGCACCTCGACGTCGACGAGTACCTCGACCTCGACGAGCACGTCGACCAGTACGTCGACCAGTACGTCGACCAGTACGTCGACCAGTACGTCGACCAGTACGTCGACCAGTACGTCGACGACTGTTGCGCCGACGACG
>JAWXCJ010000276.1:0-3919 GCA_034408875.1 Actinomycetota bacterium | reverse complement strand
GTGTTCGGGGTCGTACCGATGCGACGGGATGTGCCAGTGCAGGTCATCGGGTTGCACGACCGCGTACAGCGACGCGTCGGCGGCCGCGGCCGCGGCCGCAGCGATCTCCGCAGTACCCGCTTCGAGGCCGCCGTGCAGCGCGAGGAAGCCCACCGGCGAACGCAGATCGGTTCGCTCTTCGACACCCGGGCACGCCAGCAGCTCGTCGAGCATGGTTCGGCGGCGAGAGTACCCTCGTGCGATGTCGGAAGTTCGGCCCGCACTCACGGGCGTCAACCTCTTCGTGACAGACATGCAGGCCACCGTCGAGTTCTACCGGCGCCTCGGTCTCACCATCGACGACAGTCACGATTGGGGTGCCCATCACGTGCAGGTCGTGATGCCGAACGGGCTCGAGCTCGAGTTCGACAGCATCGAGCTGACCAGGAGCTACGACGCCGGTTGGCAAGGGCCCGATGCGACCAAGGGCGTGATGGTGTTCTCGGTGGCGACGCGCGAAGCGGTCGACGAGTTGTACGAGGAACTCACCGCCGCCGGGTACGTCGGGCACCAGGAGCCATTCGACGCGTTCTGGGGCGCGCGCTACGGCGTGGTCGAAGACCCCGACGGCAACAACGTGGGACTGATGAGCCCGAGCGACGACGCATTCAAGGGCGCGCCCCCAAGTCTCTGAAGGTCCCGAGTCAGGCGGGCCCGATCCGGCGGCCGGACACGTAGCCGGGCACGATGCGCAGCCAATGCGCCTTGAGGCCCTGGGCCCACGGATCGACCGGGAGCGCGAAGCCCCGTTGGGCGTCGGGCCCGAGATAGCGCGTCAGTTCTTCGAGTCGACCGTGGGCGACGACGCTCCAACCCGAGTGGAATTCGTGGTCGAGTTCGTCGATCTCGAAACACACGTCCGCGCGTCCGGCCGCGTCGAGTTTCGTACCCGGGTCGGTGCGGAACACGATTGCCTCCCCGTCGAACACGTAGTTGACCGGAAAGATCTCGGGGCGGCCGCCGACCGAGAGCCCGACCCGGCCGACCCGATGCGCGCCGAGCCGGCGCAGGCACTCGGCCCGGTCGAGGTGTTCGACTCCACGGCGAGCGCCGACCGGCTTCACGACGCGCTCCGCGTCTGCCCCGCGGCCAGGAGGCGGCGGCCCGACACCAGGTCGGTCGAGATGGCAATGACGTGACCGTCTGCGTGCGACCAATGTGCAAGCGGCAGGGCCGCGATGTGCGCAACATCGGCGGGATCCGTCACCTCACGGGCCAGACCCGTGATCGACACGCTCCACCCACTGTGCGAGAGCGCGTCGATGTCGTCGACCTCAAAGGCCACGACCGCGTTGGCGACAGCCGCGTCCAACTTGGACCCGGGACTCGTGCGGACGATGATGCGATCTCGGTCGAGCAGGAAGTTGACCGGGAGGATCAACGGCAGCGCACCGCTGCTCAGCGCCAAGCGCCCGAGCGTCGAGGCCGCAACCAGACGCAGGCACTCGGCCCGGTCCAATACTTCCAGCCCGTTGCGGTCCAGCTCCATGTAGCCATCATCGGACCCCGGCCCGGCCACCGGGCAGGGCCGAAGGTCCCGAGCCGTAGGACTTCGGCCCCTCCCCCGGCGCGCCACGTGCGATGCTCGGACCCGTGCCCTCGGCTCCCGGACCGCCCGACGCCGTTCTCGCCGCGATCGGAACCGGCGCCGACCTCATCGTGCCGCTCGCCAACGGCGAACCCGTGTCCGTTCTCGACGCGATCGAGGCCCACATCGAAGACCTCGACGGCGTGCGGATCCATCAGATGCACGCGTTGCACGACCGGCCGTACCTCCACGGCGGGCAGCGCGACCGCCTGCTGCACGTGTCGTACTTCCTCTCGCCCGTGACCCGGCCCGCGTTCTACGAGCGCGGCTGCGAGTTGGTGCCGAACAACTTCAGCGAAGTCCCGAAACTGCTGCGCGAGACGACGAAGTGCTCGCTCGTGCTCGCCGCCGCCGCGCCCATGGATCGTCACGGCTACTTCTCGCTCGGCACGAACTGCGACTACGTCGCGCCGTTCATCGGCAACGTGCCGTTCTTCCTCGAAGTCAATGCCCGGATGCCACGCACGTTTGGTCGCAACCAGATCCACAAGAGCCAGGTCCTCGGCTGGACGGAAGTGGATCGACCGCTCGTCGAGGTCGCGCCGTCGACACCGTCGGCGGTCGACGCGCAGATTGCGGCACACGTCGTCGAGCGCATCCCCGACGGCGCGACGATTCAAGCGGGCATCGGCTCGATCCCGAACGCGTTGCTGTCCGGATTGCGTGACCACCGCAACCTCGGGGTCCACACCGAACTGCTCTCCGACCCGCTGATGTATCTCGTCGAGCAGGGTGTGGTGACCGGAACCAAGAAGCGACTCGCGCCCGGGAAGGTCGTCACCACCTTCGCGCTCGGCACGCAGAAGCTGTACAACTTCCTCCACGAGAACTCGGCCGTCGAGTTTCTTCCTGTCGACTACGTCAACGATCCCCGTGTCATCGCCGAAGAGGACCACTTCGTGTCGATCAATGCCACGACCGAAGTCGACCTCATCGGCCAATGCGCGTCGGAGACGGTCGGCGGCCGGTACTGGTCGTCGAGTGGCGGCCAAGCCGACTTCGCACGCGGCGCGATGTATTCGCCGCATGGGCTCGCGTTCGTCGTCCTGCCCTCGACCGCGGCCGGCGGCGAGATCTCGCGTATCCGTTCGACCCTGACACCGGGCTCGGTTGTGACGACACTGAAGAACACGGTCGACCACATCGTCACCGAGTACGGCATCGCCGAGATGCGCGGGCGCTCGATATCCGAACGGGCGAAGGCGCTGATCGGCATCGCCGACCCGCGCTTTCGCGACCAGCTCACCGCGGAGGCCAAGGGGATCGGGTATCTCTAACGGACGAGCGAACCGTTCATGTGCCGGAACGTGCGGTGCACCTTGTGGAATGAACCGACCGGCTCGAGGAACATAAGCGGGCATGCGCCGGGAACGACTTCGATCCCGTGCGCGTGGCACATGTTGACGGCCGCGTCGCTGACGGCGCCGGCCGAACCAATCCCCTTGAAGAGCCACACCCGCGGGATGCCGAGGGTCACGCATTCCGCTACTACGTCCAGGGCGGCGTCGCGGTTGACCATGACGATCGCACCGTCGATCGGGTGCGGCACGATGCCGAGCGTCGGGTAGCACGGGTCGCCGGCGACAACGTCGTGCGCGGGGTTGACCGCAGCGACGTCGTAGCCGTGGTCGCGCAGCTCGCGGTAGATGGTGCCACCGAAGCTCTTCGGGTCGTCGGAAGCACCGACGACGACAATGCGGTTGTGGGAAAGGAATTCTTGGACAACACCCGGGTCAACGATCATCGCGATGTCCTTCTCCCGGAACCACGACGACCGGGCACGGCGCATGGCTCACCACTTGGTGACTCACCGAACCGAGGAGGAGGCCGAGGAACCCGCCCCGGCCTCGGGCCCCTACGACCAACAGGTCGGCGCCTTTCGCGGCGTCGATCAGAGCGGCGGACGGGCGATCGGGAACGAGTACTTCGTGGACTTCGACGCCCTCCGTGTCCTCGGCTTCGAGCGCGTGGGTGAGCGCGTAACGGCCCTCGCCCTCGAACAAGACAGGATCGACCACGTCGGCCGGGGCGTACGGCGACGGCCCGAGGTACGGCATGTGCCAGGCGTGCACGACATCGAGGGTCGCGTTTCGCGTGCGCGCTTCCGCAATCGCCCAGCGCAGCGCACACCGCGAGTTCTCGGAACCGTCGACACCGACGACGATACGTTGCATCTCGTCCTCCCTCCGGTTGGACGCACCTTCTGGTTTCAGCGTCGGCGTTCTGACGCCGCGGGAGAACCGCTGAACGGCCCGAGCGCCCGGGACTTTCGGCCTTTACGGAGCGGGCCGG
>JAWXCJ010000275.1:0-2754 GCA_034408875.1 Actinomycetota bacterium | reverse complement strand
GGCAAACATTGCCAGGCGGCCGCGTTGGCGGCGTAACACGGCGCGCCAGAGGTCGTCGGGGTCGGGTGCGAACGCGTCGGCGGGTGTGGCGCGCACGACGAACCACGCGCCCTTCTCGATCTCGCCTTCGAGTTGGCCCGGGCCCCAGCCCGCGTAGCCGGTGAACACGCGCAGTTCTTCGAGCTTGAGCGCGGCCGGATCGCGGCCGACGTCGACGGTGCCGAGGTCGTCGAGCACTTGCACCCAGCCGTCGAACGGGTCGGTGCCGTCGGCGCGGGCGAGCGCGATCACCGCGTCGGGTGCGACGGGTCCGCCACCGAATACGACCGCCGGTTCCGATGCGAGGCGTACCCAGTCGGGGAGTGCGTCGTCGAGGTCGATGCCGGTCGGTCGGTTCAGCACGATGCCGATCGCGCCGTCTTCAGGCCCGTGTTCGAGCACGAGCACGACCGTGCGGTCGAAGTTCGGGTCGACGAGCGGCGGGGTGGCCACGAGCAGCCGGCCTCGCAGCGACGACGGCATCACGACGGCAAATCTACGCCCACGCGATTGTGGCGGGCCCGGAACGTCCGGCGGTACGTCGTCGGCGTCGTCGAAAACGACCGCTGGAAGTGCATGCGCAGGCCGGCGCCGGTGCCGAACCCGCACGCCTGCGCGACCTGTTCGATCGGCATGTCGGTGTCTTCGAGTAGCCGCCGGGCGTGCGCGATGCGCTGCCGGAGCAGCCACCGCAACGGCGTCGTCCCCGTCGCGGCGCGGAACCGCCGCACGAACGTGCGCGACGACATCAACGCGTGCGCGGCCATCTCCTCGACCGTGATGCACTCGCTCAGCCGGTCGACGACCCAGTCGAGTGTCGGCCCGAGCGCGTACGCCTCGTCGCGCTTGGGGACAGGCCGGTCGACGAACTGGGCCTGGCCACCATCGCGATGCGGCGGGATCACCATGCGCCGCGCGACCGCGTTCGCGATCTCGGTGCCGTAGTCGCAGCGGACGATGTGTAACGACACGTCGATCGCGGCCGACGTACCGGCCGACGTGAGGACCTGTCCGTCGTCCACGTAGAGCACGTCGGGCCGCACCTTGATCCGCGGGAACTCGCGTGCGAGGCGGTCGGAGTACATCCAGTGCGTCGTCGCGAGCCGGTCGTCGAGAATGCCCGCCGCCGCGAGCGCGAACGCGCCACTGCAGTACGACACGATGCGCGCGCCCCGTTCGTACGCGGCGCGCAACGCGTCGACCAACACCGCGGGCGGGCCCGGGTCGGGAGGACACGCGGGCACGATCACCGTGTCGGCGTCGGCCAGCGCGTCGAGTCCCCACGGCGTGTCGAGCGTGAAGCCGCCGAGATCGACCGGCGGGTCGACCGCGCACACGCGAAAGTCGTACCAGTCGACACCGAGCTCGCTGCGGTCGAGTCCGAACACCTCGCACGCGACCGCCAGCTCGAACGCGTGGGCGCCGGGGACGATGGTCGCAGCGACGAGGTGACGAGCCATTGGCAGAATCTTAGCGGCCAACGGCATTCCTGCCACTCGCCGCCCGGGCACCAACCGCGGACGATATCGGCATGTTCGATGCCTACTGCCCCCACCACGACGGCCGGGTCCTCGTCACCTCCCGCCGCATCATCTGTATGGAAAAGACATCACATGGCTCCCTCGCCCCGCTCGATGAGCCTGCGGTGGACGGATCGGGGCTGCGTCCGCACGGTGCGGGACTGCTCGTGCGGTACCGCTGCTGGTGCGGCGAGATCGCCGTCACCCGCTTCGACCGGCCGATGACCGTCGCGTCGTGAGCGCCCGCGTTCTCGCCGTCCCCGCCGCCGACCCGAGCGCACCCGCGGCGCACTTCGCTGCCCGCCTCGCCCTCGGTTACCAAGTAAAGGAAATGCTCGGCGGCGTCACCGGCTGGGTCACCGAGGCCTACCGACTGACCCCGCAGGGTGGCACCGGTCGAGTCACCCAGAACGGGCGGGCCGGACACAAGCCTTGACTTGCGCCCAAATCTGGCGAGACTGGGCGGTACTTCTACCGCGTTGGCCCGTGGCGCCCCGTGCCAGCGCGGTTGCTCGGGCCGTCGTTCGCACGGACCGCCCGCCGTTGATCGACGGCCCGAGCGCGACCGTTTAGATCGGGTCTTCGGCTCTCGCGGGGTCGTTTTCCGGTAGGTACTCCTGCGCCCAGGTCATGCGTTTCCAGTCGGGGACTGGTGGCGCGGCCTCTGCGTTCGGCACGAACTTGCTGCGTTCTTCCAGCTTCATCTTGTGGATGTAGCGGTTGCAGTTCGGGAAGACCTGCGTGGTGCGCACGCGCACGACGAGTTGGGCGCCGGGGAACGTGGCAAGCAACTCGTCGTCGGGGTCGGCCGTCGCGACACCGTTGACCCGCAAGCGATTCGGTGACTCGAAGTCGACAAACAACATGCCCACGTGCGGCTGCGCGCGGATGTTTCCGAGCGACAGGTACATGCCGTTGCCGTCGTACGACGGCAATGCGAGCGTGCGGTCGTCGACGACACGCACGAACCCGGGCTGACCACCCTTGTACGAGCACTGCGGATGGCCGTCGGCGTCGCACGTCGCGAGGAAGAACATGTCGCGCGACTCGATGAACGTCTTCGCGTGCGCGTCGATCGTCTCGACCACGAGCAACTCGTCGATACGGTCGGCGATGCGGCGCGTGTCGAACCGGTCCTGCCAGTGGCGACTGTCGGCGGAAAACGTCTCGGTCATGTGCCCATCGTGGCCCGCGC
>JAWXCJ010000274.1:0-16799 GCA_034408875.1 Actinomycetota bacterium | reverse complement strand
GGGTCGTGGCGCGCACCGGGGGCTCGATGCGGGCGCTCGCCTACGGGGTGATCCGCACCGAACCGTCGACCCCGCTGCCCGATCGGCTCGCCGAACTGGCCGACGAGCTGACCGCGCTCGTCGCCGAGTACACGCCCTCGGCGCTGTCGGTCGAGCGGGTGCTGTTCCAGAACAACGCGCGGACCGCGATCTCGGTGGGCCAGGCGAGCGGAATCGCGCTCGTTGCGGCGGCGCGCGCGGGTGTGCCCGTGGCGCAGTACAGCCCGAACGAAGTGAAGCTCGCGGTCACCGGCGACGGCCGGGCCGAGAAGCGCGCGGTGCAGGAGATGATCACCCGCACCCTTGCCCTGCGCGAGGTGCCGCGCCCGCCCGACGCGGCCGACGCGCTCGCCCTGGCGTGCTGCCATCTGTGGCGGGTGCCGCTCGCGAACCTGGTTGGAGGCACGACGTGATCGGTTCGGTCCGGGGCACGGTCATCGAACGCACGCCGACCGGCGAGGTGCTGGTCGAGGTCGGCGGTGTCGGCTACCGGGTCAACGCGCCGATTTCGGCGTTGCCCATGCTGGCGCCCGGCGCGCACGCGTTCCTGTTCACGCATCTGCACGTGCGCGACGACGCGATGGTGCTGTACGGGTTCCCCACCCGCGACGAACGCGAGACGTTCGAGGCGCTGATCGGCGCGACCGGAGTCGGGCCGAAGCTCGCCCTTGCGATCCTGTCGGTGCACGCGCCGAACGCGCTACGCCGGTGCCTGGCCGACGACGACATCGACGCGCTCACGCTCGTCCCCGGGGTGGGGAAGCGCACCGCGCAGCGGCTGTTGATCGAGCTGAAGACGCGTCTCGACGTACCCGACTTCGACCTCACGACACCGACGGGCGAAGGTCCCACGCCGCGCGGCGAGGTGCGCAGTGCGCTCAGCGGCCTCGGCTACTCACCCGAGGAGGTGCGCGAGGTCCTTGCCCAACTCGACGCCGAAGGCACGGTCGAAGATCTCCTGCGCGATGCGCTGAAGCTCCTCTCCGGAGCGCGTACGTAATGCGCGACGAGCTGCTGAGCCCGGCCGCGGATCCGGTCGAGGCCGCCGAGGAGACGACGCTGCGACCGCGCCGGCTCGACGAATTCGTCGGCCAGCCCCGCTTGCGCGAACACCTCGAGATCATGCTGTCGGCGGCGCGCAAACGCGGCCAGGCCGTCGACCACGTGTTGTTCGCGGGACCACCCGGGCTCGGCAAGACAACCCTCGGCGGCATCGTCGCAACCGAGATGGGGGCGCGCCTGCAACCAACGAGCGGTCCCGCGCTCGAACGGGCGGGCGACCTCGCCGCGATCCTCACCAACCTCGACGACGGCGACGTGCTGTTCATCGACGAGATCCACCGGCTGCCGCGCGCGGTCGAAGAGGTGCTGTATCCGGCGATGGAGGACTTCCAGCTCGACATCGTGATCGGCAAGGGCCCCTCCGCGCGCACGATCCGTCTCGACCTGCCGCGCTTCACGCTCGTGGGCGCGACAACGCGCACCGGCCTCATCACGGGTCCGTTGCGCGACCGCTTCGGGTTCGTCGCCCGCCTCGACTACTACACCCCCGACGACCTCGCGCTCATCGTCACCCGGGTCGCGGAGATCCTCGGCGTCGAACTCGAAGCCGAGGGCGCGACCGAAATCGCGTCACGGGCCCGGGGCACGCCGCGCGTCGCGAACCGGCTGCTCAAGCGGGTGCGTGACTTCGCCGAGGTGCGGGTCGACGGGCGGGTCACGGCCGCAACGGCACGCGATGCGCTCGCGCTGTTCGAAGTCGACGCGCTCGGCCTCGACAAGATCGACCGGGCCATCCTCACCGCGCTGTGCCGCACTTTCACGGGCCGGGCCGTCGGGCTCGGAACCCTTGCGGTATCGGTCGGCGAGGCCCCCGAGACGGTCGAGGACGTGTACGAACCGTTCCTCCTACAATGCGGGCTGATCGAGCGCACCCCCCGCGGCCGTATGGCAACGGCGGCCGCCTTCGAACACCTCGGCTTGCACGCGCCCGAGCCGAACCCCCAGGCTTTTGGGCCGGAGGCTCCGGGCCTCTTCCCCAATACCCGAGACACGTGTACCTGAGGCAGCTCCGGGAGGCCGCAGTGGATCTGGTCAGCTACGACGTGCGCGACCGCATTGCGCACGTGACGATCTCGAACGGCAAGGCGAACGCGCTCTCGCCCGACGTCCTCGCCGAACTCGACGCGTCGCTCTCACGGGCCGAGGACGCGGGCGACGCCGTCGGCGCCATGTTGATCACCGGCCGGCCCGGCATGTTTTCGGGCGGGTTCGACCTGAAGGTCATCCGGTCGTCGCCCGAAGCGGCGGGCCGGATGGTCACCGACGGCGGCGCGCTGTTCAGCCGCATGTTCGGTTCGGAAGTTCCGGTGATCGTCGCGTGCAACGGTCACGCGGTCGCGGCGGGTGCACTGATGTTGCTCGGCGCCGACTACCGGGTCGGCGCGGCGGGCGAGTTCCGCATCGGGCTCATCGAAACCGAGATCGGCATGGTGTTGCCGCGCTGGGCCGTCGAGATGGCCCGCGAGCGCATCTCCATCCGCCACTTCCAGCAGGCGACGGTCGGTGCCCGCATGTACGACCCGGCCACCGCCGCCGACGCCGGGTTCCTCGACGCGGTCGTGGCGCCCGACGAGCTGGCCGCAGCCGCGCTCGCGGAGGCGCAGCGGTGGGCGGCGCTGCCCCGGTCCGCCTACCGGGGCCAGGTGCACATGAACCGGGGCGACCGGCTCGGGCGGCTGGCCCAGGCCATCGGCGAGGATCGCGACCGATCCTTCAACGGCGTCTGACCAGGAATTCGGGGTGCTTCCTGGTAGGTTCGCCCGCTGTTTGGGCTGCTCCCAGGTGAGGGCGCGTGTACGTAGGAATTGTCGTTTGGTTCGTTGTCGTCGCGGGCTTCTTCTGGCTGTTGATACTCCGGCCGCAACAGCGGCGCATGGCCGCGGTCCGCACACTGCAAGCGGAGCTGCGCGAAGGTGACGAGGTCATGACCACGAGCGGGATCTACGGGACGATCGTCACCCTCGGCGACGACACCCTCGAACTCCGGATCGCCCCCAATGCGGTCATCAAGGTCGCCCGAGGCGCTGTCGGTCAGCGCGTGACTGCCGATGGAGAACTGCCCGCCGGGGCGACGATCGATCCGGACGAGGGTGCGGAAGAGTAGATGAGCGTCCGCAAACAGATCATTCTCTTCGTGACCACGATCGCGGTCATTGTCGGTTGGTTCGCGTACACGTTGGCCGGCGACAACCGCCCGGTGCTCGGACTCGACCTCCAGGGCGGCATCTCGGTCGTGAAGTTCCCCGAGGAGGGCCAGGACCTCTCGACCCTCGACACGGCCACCGACATCATCCGCCGGCGCGTCGACGCCGCGGGTGTGAGCGACCCCGAGGTTTCGCGCCAGGGCGACACGATCGTCGTCGACCTGCCCGGCGTCAAGGACCGCGACCGCGCCCTCGAACTGATCGGCCAGACGGGTGAACTCCGCTTCCGTGAAGTGCTGGGCTGCTTCCCGCCGCCGTCGCAAGGCGGCCAATTGTGCGGGGTCGAACCGCCGCCCGAAACCCTCGAACCGCTGAACGCGCTGCTCAGCGACACGTCGACGCCCGCCGACGACACGGCGACGACGGTGCCCGCCGACCCGACGACCGAGACGACCGCACCGGCCGTCGACCCCGCGCCCACCGAGACGGTTGCGCCCGACGAGACCACCGAAACGACCGTCGAAGGCGACGCCGCGGGCACGCGCATTTCGGCGGAGTCAATCGCCGCGATCCGGCTCGCGCAGGAAGGCGAGACCACCACGACGGTCGCCGACCCTTCGGTCACGACGACGGTCGCCGGCGACGCGACGACGACAACCGCCGGCGTCACGACGACCACGGCCGCGCCACCCGCGCTCGACATCGCCGACCTCTGCGACACGCTCGTCGAGTCGACAGCCGGGCCCGACACGAACCCGCAGTGGGCGTACGCCCGCGAGGCGGCGGCCGGCTGTCACTACCTCGGACCGACGATCATCACCGGCGCGAGTGTCGGAGGCGCGCAGGGCGAGTACGACGGCGCGCGCAGCATTTACGTCGTTTCCGTCGAGTTCAAGAACGACGATTTCATCGACCAGGTTGCGGGCCCCTACGTGGGCAAGGCCATCGCCATCGAGCTCGACGGCGTGGTGCAGTCGGCCCCGGTGATCGGCGAGGGGATCAACACCCGCAGCGTCGAGATCACCGGCGACTTCACCGAGGGCGATGCCAACGACCTCGCCCAACTGTTGCGCTACGGCGCGTTGCCGATCCGGTTCGACCCCACCGAACAGACCGTGCAGAGCGTGTCGCCGACGCTCGGCAAGGACCAGCTCCGGGCGGGCATCGTGGCCGGTCTCATCGGCCTCGGGCTCGTGATGCTGTACATGATCGTGTACTACCGGCTCCTCGGCCTCGTCGTCTGGGTCGGCCTCGGCCTCACCGCACTCTTGTTCTTTTCGTTGGTGTCGTTCCTCTCCGCCAACCGCGGTCTGACGCTCACCCTCTCCGGTGTGACGGGTTTGATCGTGTCGGTCGGCGTGACGGTCGACTCCTACGTCATCTATTTCGAGCGATTAAAGGACGAGGTGCGGTCGGGCAAGACCATCCGGTCTTCGCTCGACACCGGGTTCAAGCGCGCGTACCGCACGATCATCGCCGCCGACCTCGTCTCACTCCTCGGCGCGGTGGTGCTCTACCTGCTCGCCGAGGGCTCCGTGCGTGGCTTCGCGTTCTTCCTCGGCCTCTCGACGCTGATCGACCTCCTGATCGCGTACACCGTCATGTATCCGATGGTGTCGTTCATGGCCCGCCGCCCGCGGCTCGTGCGCATGCGCGGTATCGGCATCGCATCCGGGCTCGATGTCCCGGAGGTGCGCGCGTGAGTACCACCCCGACGACCACCCCGACGCCGGAGATTCCCGGCGTGGACCGCCGCCATACCTTCCGCGACCTCTACCACGAGCGCACCAACTACCAGTTCATCAAGCACACGCGCCGTTGGTTCATTCTCTCGGCGGCGATGATCCTCATCAGCCTCCTGGCGTTCGTCGTACGCGACCTGAACCTCGGCATCGACTTCGAGGGCGGGACCGCGTGGATCGTCGAAGTCGGCGACGGTGTCGACCCGAGCGTCTCGGAAGTGCGCGACCTCCTCGAACCGCTCGGCTTCGCCGATTCCAAGATCAGCATTCTGTCGGGGACCGGGAACGACCAAATACGGGTCCAGGCCGAGGTGCTCGAGGATCCGATCCAGGAACTCCAGCGGGCCGTCGCCGTCGCGACCGGCACCGAACTGGCCGACGTCCAGTACGACCGCACCGGAGACGGCGGGGCGACGCTCGTCGTTGCGTTGCCGGCCGATTCCGAGGCCACGGCCGACGAGATCACCGCCGCGTTGGTCGAGGCCGGTCATCCCGACGCCGAGACGACGATCGGCGCAGACCAGCGCGCCGTCGTCGTGTTGGGCGACGTGCCCGATACTCCGCTCCAGCAAGTCGCGAACGCGCTCGCCGAGTACGCGGGCGTCGAGGTGGACGCGGTCAGCATCTCGACGGTCGGTCCGACGTGGGGTGAGCGCGTCACCCGCAAGGCCATTCAGGCGACGCTCGTCTTCTTCCTCTTGCTCGCCGTGTACCTGTCGTTCCGCTTCCAATGGAAGATGGCGTTCTCGTCAATTGCGGCCGTCCTCCACGACATCGTCATCAGTATCGGCGTGTACGCGCTCTTCCAGTTCGAAGTGACACCGGCCACGGTGACCGCGTTCCTGACCATTCTCGGGTTCTCGCTGTACGACACCGTCGTCGTGTTCGACAAGATCACCGAAAACGAGCGGACGCTGCTTGCGACCGGACGGGCGACGTACCCGGAGATGGTGAACACGTCGCTGAACAACGTGCTGATGCGGTCGCTGTCGACGTCGCTCGTCGCGTTGCTGCCGGTGGTGTCGCTCCTCGTCGTCGGCTCGTGGATCATGGGCGCGACCGCACTCGAAGAGTTCGCCATCGCCCTCGCGGTCGGCCTCGCGATCGGCGCCTACTCGTCGATCTTCGTCGCCGCGCCGTTGCTGGCGTGGTGGAAGAACCGCGAGCCCCGCTTCGCTGCCCTCCAGGACCGAAGGCAGCGGACGACCCTCGCCGCGTCCTCGGCCGCGACCGGAGTGCCGGTCGTCGACGTCGACGACGTGATCGAGGAGGAACGGCCCGACAAGTGGGGGGGCGTGCCCGGCCCGCCCGCCGTTCCCCGCTCGACGACGCCCCGCCCGCGTCAGCAACACCGCCGCAAGCGCAAGTAGGGGTCGGAACCGCAAGTACCATTGGCGGGTGGACGTCAGCTGGTTGAAGGACCACGTCCGGGACATTGCGGACTATCCGAAGCCGGGCGTCGTGTTCAAGGACATCACGCCGCTCCTCGCCGATCCTTCGGCGTTCGCGGCCGCGGTCGATGCGCTGGCCGAACCGTTCGAGGCCGACCACATCGAGAAGGTGCTCGGCATCGAGGCCCGCGGGTTCGTGTTCGCCGCGCCCGTCGCGTACCGCCACCGGGCCGGCTTCATCCCGCTGCGCAAGGCCGGCAAGCTGCCCTGGGAGATCGAGCGCGAGGAGTACGAACTCGAGTACGGCACCGACCTGCTCGAGATCCACCGCGACGCGATCGTGCCGGGGGAGCGGGTGCTCATCGTCGACGACGTGCTCGCGACCGGAGGCACCGCGTCGGCCGCGGTTCGCCTGGTCGAACGTCTCGGCGGCGAAGTCGTCGGGCTCGCGTTCCTCATCGAGCTCGGGTTCCTCGGCGGCGCGGCCAAGCTGCCCGACCGCCACATCCACTCGGTGGTGGAGTACTCGTGAAAACCGTGCTTCCTCGCCGGCAGCAAAGGGCCCAGGTCGACTCCGCGCTGCGGCCGTTGCTCGACTCGTTCCTGAAGCGCCACCCGCGGGCCGACACGACCTTGATCGAACTCGCCTACGAAGTTGCCCGTGACGCGCACAAGGATCAGGTGCGCCGGTCGGGTGACCCGTTCATCGCGCACCCGCTGGGCGTCGCGATGATCCTCGCCGACCTCGGACTCGACGACATCACCCTCGGTGCCGCGCTCTTGCACGACGCGGTCGAGGACACGTCGTTGACGCTCGACGACCTCCGGCCCGACTTCGGCGAGGATGTCGCCGCGATCGTCGACGGCGTCACCAAGTTGGAGCGCCTCCAGTTCGACTCGAAAGAGGCGCAGCAGGCCGCCACCATGCGCAAGATGCTGGTGGCGATGGCCAAGGACGTACGCGTCCTGCTGATCAAGCTCGCCGACCGGCTGCACAACATGCGCACGATCGCGTCGCTGCCTGATTCGAAGCAGCAACGCATCGCGCAGGAGACCATCGACATCTACGCGCCCCTCGCGCACCGGCTCGGTATCCAAGACGTGAAGTGGCAGCTCGAGGACCTCGCGTTCGCGGTGATCCACCCGAAGCGGTACGCCGAGATCGAGCTGATGGTGTCGACCGAGGCGCCGGAACGGGCGCCGTATCTCGAAGAGGTGCTCGAGTCGGTGCGGGCCCGCCTGGCCGAGCTGCACATCGACGCCGAAGTCACCGGTCGGCCGAAGCACTACTGGTCGATCTACGAGAAGATGGTCGTGCGGGGCCGCGAGTTCGACGAGATCAACGATCTCGTCGGTGTGCGCGTCATCGTCGACTCGGTGAAGGACTGCTACGGCGCGCTGGGTTCGATTCACGCGCTCTGGCGACCGGTGCAGGGCCGGTTCAAGGACTACATCGCGATGCCCAAGTTCAACCTCTACCAGTCGTTGCACACGACGGTGGTGGGGCCGCAGGGCAAGCCGGTCGAGTTCCAGATCCGTACCCGGGAGATGCACCGCCGGGCCGAGTACGGCGTTGCCGCCCACTGGGGGTACAAGGAACAGGGCAACCCCACCGAGGATCTCGTGTGGTTGCAGCGTCTCGTCGACTGGCAGCAGGAGACGAACGACCCGAACGAATTCATGGCGAGCCTGAAGATCGACCTCGAACAGGACGAGGTGTTCGTCTTCACGCCGAAGGGGCGTGTCATCACGCTGCAGACGGGGGCCACCCCGGTCGACTTCGCGTACGCCATTCACACCGATGTCGGGCACCGTTGTATCGGCGCCCGGGTCAACGGCCGGCTCGTCCCGCTCGACTCCGCGCTCCAGTCCGGCGACGCGTGCGAGATCTTCACGAGCAAGGTCGAAGGCGCCGGTCCGAGCCGCGACTGGTTCCAGTTCGTCCGCACCCCGAGGGCCCGATCGAAGATCCGCCAATGGTTCTCGCGGGAGCGGCGCGTCGATGCCATCGACGGCGGGCGCGACGAACTCACGAAAGCGATGCGCCGCGAAGGCCTCCCGGTGCAGAAGCTGGCGAACTCGCCGGTGCTCGTCGAAGTGGCCGAGAGCCTCAACTACACCGACCTCGAAGCGCTGCACGCGGCGCTCGGCGAGGGCCACGTCTCGGCCAAGGCGGTCGTCCAGCGCATCCAGCGCGAGCTGCGCGGCGGCGAGGAACAGATCCCGGTCACGGCCCGCAAGCCGTCACGGGCCGGTAGCCGCCGCACTGCGAGTGCGGGCGTGCACGTCGAAGGCCTCGACGACGTCATGGTGCGGCTGTCGCGCTGCTGCACTCCGGTGCCCGGCGACGAGATCATGGGCTTCGTCACCCGCGGGCGCGGCGTTTCGGTGCACCGGGCCGACTGCGCGAACGCGCTCAGCCTGCGCAGCCAGGCCGACCGGGTGATCGAGGTCGAGTGGGACAACGACACCCCCGCGAGTTACGTGGTGAGCGTCGACGTCGAAGCGCTCGACCGGTCCCGGCTGCTGCGCGACGTCGCCGACGTGCTCTCCGACCACCACGTGAACATCCTGTCGTGCAGCTCGCAGACCCAGCCCGACCGCATTGCCCGGTTCCGGTTCGACTTCGAGCTGGCCGACCCCGGCCACCTCGACTCGATCCTCGCCGCGATCAAGCGGGTCGGGTCGGTCTACGACGCGGCCCGCGTCCTGCCTGGGCGTAGCTAACCCGCAGTTCGCGGGACCCTCACGCGCTCCTGGCTCAGGTTCGGACCCTGTGACGTCGATCACTGTCCGTGATCCCCATGGATGGAGGCCGGGATGCGTCCGCACAGGTGCGCCGCTCAAGTAACGCACCAAAGTGTGCCGATAGTCACTGTGAGTAGGCGTCGTGGGGACGTGGGCGCGGCCGTTCGGAGCCGGGCCACTCACGGGGGGAGCGCGGTGAAGAAAATCGTGCGGCGGGTCCGGCCGTCAACCCGCGACGACCGCGGGATGACCCTCCTCGAACTCGTGATCGCGATGGCTGTGTTCGGCACGATGATGCTCGGCATCGCGTCGATGATCGGGACGGGCCTGGCCGTGACCCGAACGAACCGCAACCGGACCGTTGCCGCCAACCTCGCCGCCCAGGAGATGGACGAAGTGCGCTCGGCCGACTTCACGACCCTCGCGGCCGGCAGCGAGGTCATCGACGTCGACGGCGTGCCCTACACCGTGACGCGCGAGGTCACCTGGGTGGCGACGAGCGCGACGTCAGGGCCGTGTGACGGTACCGACACGTCGCCTGAACTCCTCCGCGTACGGATCAGCGTGACGTGGAACAACATGCGCGCGATCGCGCCGGTGGTATCCGACACGACGCTCACCCCGCCCGCCGGGGTGTACGACCCGAACACCGGACACGTGAGCGTGAAGGTGATCGACCGCGACGCGGAGCCGGTGTTCACGGTTCCCGTCTCCGTCTCCGGGCCGATCTCGCAGAGCACGACGACCAACATCGACGGGTGCGCATTCCTCGGCTTCCTCCCGGCCGGCACGTACACGGTGTCACTCAATGCGGCGGGGTTCGTCGACCGGCAGTCGAACGCGACGCCGACGCAAACCGTCGGAGTGACGGTCGGGAACGTCACGTCGGTGCAGTTCGACTATGACGAAGCCGCGACGCTCTCGCTCACGCCGCTGTCGGCTCTCGCCTACGCGGTGCCGGCGGACGTGCCGCTCACGATCGCGAACGACAATCTCATTCCGACGCAGACCAAGGTGTTCGCGGGCACGGGGATCCCGCGCAGTATCCCGAGCATGTTCCCGTTCCTGAGTGGCTACCAAGCCTGGACCGGGAGTTGCGCCGACGCCGACCCCGAAGGCGACATCCTCGACAGCGAGGGCCTCCCGATCGGCGACTACTGGCCCGGTGCAATGCGCGAACCCGCGATCGCAGTGGAGGCCGGCGACACGTCGGCGGCGAACGTCCACATGCACGACGGCCAGATCCACGTCCAGAACTCGCTCGCAGTTGCCCTCGCGGGCGTGACCGTCGTCGCCACCCATGCCGCGGACAGCGTCTGCGGGACCGGCGAGACGCTGACGCTCGGCATCACCGACGCCGGAGGCAACCTCAATGTCGCGATCCCGTTCGGCACGTGGACGATTTCCGTCTCCGGCCTTCCGCCCGCGACGACATGGTCGACGATCGTGATCGACCCGAACGGTCACGCTCCCGTCCCGAACACGGCGGTGACACTGTGACGGGGCGGTGGGTGACGCTCAAACGAATCGAGCGCGGTGAGCAGGGTGTGAGCCTCGTCGAACTCGTCGTGACCCTCTCGATCCTGAGCCTGGTGCTCACGATCGTGTACGGGAGCTTCATGAGCGCGAGCAGCACCGTTTCGGGCGCGAACGAGAAGCTCCAGAATCTCGACGAGGCCCGAACCCTCGTCGCCGTCGCGTCGAAGGACATCCGCACCGCAGTACGACTCGAGGCCGGGACGTCGCCCTTCCTCACCGCCGACGACGACGAGGCCGTGTTCTACGGGAACCTCAACACGACCGACGCCCCGAAGAAGGTGCGCATCCACGTCGACACGGAAGACAAGCTGATCGAAGAGGTCTGGACCGCCGACGTCGGTTCCACTGCGCCGGACTACACGTACACGGGCGGCCCGAAGATTCGACTCGTGGGGCGCTACGTGGCCAACACGACGGCGGAGCCGATCTTTACGTACTACGACGACGACGGGGTGGCGCTCACGTCGTACCCGCTCGACGACTCCGATCGTCTCGCGATCAAGAGTGTGGGGATCACGTTGCGCGTCAAGCGAACGTCGACGTTCAACGACGAGGCAACGACCGTCATCAACCGGGTCCGATTGCCGAACCTCGACTACAACGCGGTGGCCGGATGAACTACACGAAGCGGGACGAAGGCGGATTCGCGCTGGTCACGGTGATCCTCAGCACGATGGTCACGATGATCCTCGCCACCGCAGTCGTCGCCTACGCCGAAGGCTCGCAGAACATCTCGCGGCACGACCAAGACTGGAACGCTTCGCTGTCGGCCGCGGAGGCGGGGATCGACGACTACCTGTTCCGCCTGAACCAGAACGCGAACTACTGGCAGTACGGCCCGGGGAACCTGCCGCCCGACGGGAACGACGCCTTCGTCAGTTTCGTGCCGGTCTCGGGTGGGACAACGGAGGCGTCGTACATGTACGAGGCCGACGCGAGCACCCTCGGAGCCGACGGTCGGATTCGGATCACCTCGACCGGCCGGGTACGCAACGGCGAGCGAACCGTGCACGCGACCCTGCGCCGCCGCAGCTTCCTCGACTACCTGTACTTCACCGACTACGAGACCAAGGACCCCGCCTCGTACTCGGGTACGCCGTTCACCCCCGCCCAAGCGCAGACGAACTGTGCCAAGTACTGGTACGGCGGCATCAACGTGCAGCGCGACGTCAACGGCCGCACCGACTACACCGGCGACAGCGACGGGAGCAACTCGTACTGCACCGAGATCAGTTTCATTACGGCCGACAACATCAACGGGCCGATGCACACCAACGACGCGTTCCTCATCTGTGGCAGCCCGAACTTCAACGGTGACACGTCGACGAGCTGGGACGGTACCGGCGGCACCGGTCAGCTCTACCGGTCGAACTCGTCGTGCTCGGGCAATACCCCCGACTTCGCCAATCCGGGAGACCCCGCCGAAGAGCCACCGTTGACGATGCCGCCCAGCAACTCGGTCATTCGCGCCGAGACCGCCGCGGGTTTCGGCGGGTGCCTCTATACGGGCCCGACCCGCATCCGGCTGCAGTCGAACGGCACGATGGACGTCAAGAGCCCCTTCACGAAGGTCACGAACAACAGTCCGTGCCCCACGAACGGGAACGGCGCGCTGCCGAGCAACGGTGTCGTCTACGTGCAGAACGTCCCGTCGGTGACCACCGACCCGAACTACACCGCCGGCTGCCCGTACAACGTGAACAGCCGGGCGCACCCGCTCGGCTTCCCGATCCCGAGCGACTTGAACACCTACGTGTGCCGCAGCGGTGACGTGTTCCTCGAGGGCACGCTCGACGGGCAGCTCACGATCGCGTCCGAGAACAACGTCGTCATCACGTGGGACACGAAGTACGACGACGGTGTTGCGGGCGACGATCTCCTCGGATTGGTCGCGAACAACTACGTCGAGGTGTACCACCCGATCTCGTGCAACAACGCCAACGACGCGGCGTGCGACCTCGTGGCCAAGGTCCCGGCCGGCTCGAAGTTCTCGGGTGAGAGCGACAAGACCGATCAGTTCGAAGACGCCGACATCTACGCCGCGATCCTCTCGGTGAACCATTCGTTCTGGGTGCAGAAGTTCAACGTCGGCAAGGCGTCCAACCTCAAGTTCCTCAACGTCGTCGGCGCGATCTCGCAGCGGTATCGAGGCCCGGTCGGCACGACGTCCGGTGGGACGCAGTACACCGGCTACTCCAAGGATTACACGTACGACCAACGGCTCCAGTACCTGTCGCCGCCGAAGTTCCTCGACCCCGTGTCGGCCGCGTGGACGGTCGCGACCTGGGCCGAGCTCAACAACTAGCCCTTGCCCCGGTACCATCGGGGGCTATGTCCGGCGACCGTGATGCGTTCCGCGCGCCGATAGGTACGCGCGATGTCCTGGCTCCGGAATCCGATCGGTGGCAGGCGCTCGTCGCCGCGTTCGCGGGCCGCGCCAACCGAGCCGGGTTCGGCATGCTCGTCACCCCGGTGTTCGAGAACATCGAAGTCGTGCAGAAACTCGGGAGCACGACCGACGTCGTGCGCAAGGAGTTGTACGACTTCGAAGACAAAGGTGGCCGCCGCCTCGCGCTGCGGGCCGACGGCACGGCATCGGTCGCGAGGGCGTTCGTGCAACACCGGCCGGTGTTGCCGTGGAAGGTCTGGTACGTCGCGCCCAACTTCCGGTACGAGCGCCCGCAGAAGGGTCGGTACCGCCAGCACTGGCAAGTGGGCGTCGAAGTGTTGGGGGTCGAGGACCCGACCGTCGACGTCGAGGTGATCGCGCTCGCGTCCGGGTTCTACCGAGAGCTCGGGCTCGAGCGGTACCGCCTTTCGGTCAACTCGATGGGCGATGCCGAGAGTCGGGCCGCGTACCGCGACGTGCTCGTCTCGTACTGGCGTGACAACGCGGCGGCGCTCGGCGACGAGCTCGAACGGGCCGAGGCGAACCCCCTTCGTATTCTCGACTCGAAGCGCACCGACTGGGCCGAACTCATCGACGGGGCGCCGAAGGTCGGCGACTACCTGACCTCAACTTCGGCCGACCAGTTCGTGCAGGTACAGGACGGTCTGCGCGCGCTCGGAATCGATTTCGTCGTCGAACCCCGGCTCGTGCGCGGTCTCGACTACTACACGGGCACGACCTTCGAGTTCGCGAGCGAGGCGCTCGACGCCGCGCAGAACGCGATCGGCGGTGGCGGCCGCTACGACCGGCTCGCAGAGGACATGGGTGGTCCCGCGACGCCGGGCATCGGCTTCGGCATCGGTATCGAGCGGGTGTTGATCGCGTGCGATGCCGAAGGCGTGTTCGCCGCCGGCGATCGGGGCCTCGACGCCTTCGTCGTCGACCTCGTCGGCGGGACCGAGCCGCTCGTCATCGTCGAGGAGCTGCGGTCGGCCGGGTTGGCCGTCGACCGTGCGTACGGCGCGCGGGCGATGAAACGGCAGTTCGCCGCGGCCGACAAGTCGGGCGCCCGCTTCGGCCTGATCCTCGGCGCCAAGGAACTCGACGCCGGGCTCGTGGGGGTCAAGGACCTCGAGAGCGGCGAACAGGTAGAAGTACCGCGTGGCGAGATCGTCGCGTGGTTGCAATCGAGGAAGGACGACACGTCGCGATGATGCGAACCCATACCGCCGGAGAACTGCGCGCCAGTGACATCGGCGCGAGTGTCGCGGTGTGTGGATGGGTCGCGAATCGGCGTGACCACGGCGGTGTCGTGTTCCTCGACATCCGCGATCACACGGGCGTCGTGCAGGTGGTCATCGACCCCGAAGCTGCCGGGCTCGACGTCGCCAAGCGGGTGCGCAGCGAGTGGGTGCTGCGCGTCGCCGGTGAGGTACGCACCCGTCCCGCCGGCACCGTGAACACCGAGATGGCCACCGGTGAGGTCGAGGTCAACGCGCACACGATCGAAGTACTCAACGAGTCGGAACCGCCGCCGTTCCCGCTCGACGACCGCGTCGAGGTCGACGAAGTGCTGCGCCTGCGCCACCGCTACCTCGACTTGCGCCGCGATTCGATG
Source organism: Actinomycetota bacterium (assembly GCA_034408875.1). Classification (GTDB taxonomy): domain Bacteria; phylum Actinomycetota; class Acidimicrobiia; order IMCC26256; family PALSA-610; genus JANNHK01. The sequence continues at coordinate 2,127 of JAWXCJ010000274.1, read as the reverse complement.
CAACGCAACTTGCGCATGCGCTCGGTGGTGAACGCGTCGATGCGCGCCGCGATGACCGACCAGGGCTTCGTCGAGGTCGAAACCCCGCTGTTGATCGCGTCGACCCCGGAGGGCTCGCGCGACTTCGTCGTCCCGTCGCGCCTCAACCCCGGTGAGTTCTACGCGCTCCCGCAGAGCCCGCAGCTCTTGAAGCAACTGCTCATGGTCGGCGGGCTCGACCGCTACTTCCAGATCGCGCGGTGCCTGCGCGACGAAGACCTGCGCGCCGACCGGCAGTTCGAGTTCTCGCAGCTCGACATTGAGATGACCTTCGCCGACCAGGAAGACGTGCTCGCGGCGGTGTCGCGCGCCGTACTCGCGGCCGCGGAAGCGGTGCGGCCGGGCGAGGCGGCGGCGACGATCCCGCGCATGACGTGGCACGAGGGCATGGAGCGGTTCGGCTCGGACAAGCCCGACATCCGCTTCGGACTCGAACTCGTCGAGCTCACCGAAGTGTTCGCCACGACCGAGTTCCGCGCCTTCGCGGGGGTAGAGGCGGTGAAGGGCATTCGGGTACCGGACGGCGGCGACACGTCGCGCTCGCAGCTCGACGCGCTCACCGACCGGGCCAAGTCGCTGGGTGCGCCGGGCCTTGTGTGGATGCGGGTGCGTGACGGCGGCACCCTCGAATCGCCCGTCGCGAAGTTCCTGTCCGAAGCCGAACAGGTCGGTCTCGTCGACGCGCTCGGTGCCGCCGCCGGCGATCTCGTACTCATCGCGGCCGGGGCCCGCTCCATGGTGTGGCATGTGCTCGGGCAGCTCCGACTCGACCTCGGCCGCCCACCGATCAGCGAGGGGCTCACCTTCCTCTGGATCGTCGACTTCCCGCTCTTCGAAGGCGTCGCCGACGACGGGCGTCCGATTCCCGCCCATCACCCGTTCTGTGCGCCCCACCCCGACGACGTCGGCCTCATGGATACCGACCCGCTCGCGGTGCGCTCGCAGAGCTACGACCTCGTGTGCAACGGATGGGAGCTGGGATCGGGAAGCGTGCGTATCTGGCGGCCCGAGATGCAGCAGCGGGTCTTCTCGCTGCTTGGTCTCGATCCGGAAACCGCGCAGGCGCGGTTCGGGTTCCTGCTCGACGCGTTCCGTTACGGCGCGCCACCGCACGCAGGTTTCGCGGTCGGTGTCGACCGCTTCGTCGCGATCCTGGCGGGCGAGGAGAACATCCGCGAAGTGATCGCGTTCCCGAAGACCCAGTCGGGTCAGGACCCGCTCACGAACGCGCCCAGCCCGCTGGACGACAAGCAGCTCAAGGAACTCGGCCTGAGCGTCGCGAAGAAGCCGGCGACCGAGAAACCGTAGTGTCGGGGCCGTGGCCCGGGAACCCGACCTGTTTGCCGCCGCCGTCGAGGGCCGCCTCGAACGGAAGGCGCCGCTCGCGGCGCGGATGCGGCCGCGCACACTCGACGAAGTCGTCGGCCAAAAACATTTGCTCGGGCCGGGGAAACCGTTGCGGGTGCTCATCGAATCGGACCGGCTGTCGTCGCTCATCCTCTGGGGGCCGCCGGGTACGGGGAAGACCACGATCGCGCGGCTGATCGCGGGCGCGACCGAGAAAGCGTTCGAAACGCTCTCGGCCGTTGCCGCGGGGGTGAAGGATGTGCGCGAGATCGCGGAGCGGGCCCGCAACCGTTTGGGAGAGCGGGGCCAACGCACGATCCTGTTCCTCGACGAGGTGCACCGGTTCAACCGCGCCCAGCAAGACGTGCTGCTGCCGCACGTCGAGGAAGGCCTGCTCGTCTTCGTCGGCGCGACGACGGAGAACCCGTTCTTCGCGCTCACCGGTCCGCTCCTGTCGCGCTCGACACTGTTCCGCCTCGAGTCGCTCGAGAACGCCGAGTTGCTCGCACTCGTCTCGCGCGCGCTCACCGACGTCGAGCGCGGGCTCGGCGACGAGCCCGCAACGATCGCCGACGACGCGGCCGAACACCTCGCCGACCGGTGCGAGGGCGACGCGCGCCACCTCCTGACCGTCCTCGAAGTCGCGCACGCGTTGACGGTGTGCGGACGCAGTGAAGGCCCGCCGGCCGAAGGCCCCTCGGCCGGGAGCGAAGGGAGCCATGAGAGCGAGTGCGGACGCAG
>JAWXCJ010000273.1:0-9803 GCA_034408875.1 Actinomycetota bacterium | reverse complement strand
GCGCCGTCGACCAGGAAGACGCCGGGGGCGATGTTGTGCGGCCCGGGTCGTCGTAGCTGGCGAATATCTGCGAGTCGGTCGCTTCTCCGATGTCGTTGTTGGTCTCGGCGTCGATCAAGCGGTAGTCGTGCGTGCTCACGGGATGCTCCTTCTGTCGTTTGGTCATGTTGTTTCGGGTTCGGGCCGCGGTCAGCGTGCCGTCGGGTTCGACGACAACGACGTGCCCGGCGAGGCGGTCGCGGTGCCCGGGCGTTGTCGCCACGCACGTTGCGTAGCCGCGTCGCGCGGCGGTCGATCGGGCGGCGTCGAGCGCGCCGGCGAACGTGTCGTGGGCGTCGTCGTCGTCGTCGTTGTCGGGGTTTGTGACCGTGACCGTGTACGGGCGGTCAGTCATCGTTCGCTGGCCCGAACATCGGTCTCATGGGGGGGGGTGTTCCTCTCGATGGATCGCGGACGGTACTTGGGCGCTGGGACACGCGGCCGAGGCTTCGGGGTCGCTCGTCGCGGATGGCAACCTGACACGGCCGTCAGGGTCCAGGCCGCGGCCAGGCCGCGAGTTGCCGCGAAACGGGGGGTATCGGCGGGAATCTCAACGTAGTGTTTTCGCAGGTCACGGCACATATGGGCAGGTCAGCGCGACGGCCGAAACGGTTTCCTAAACCGTGTGCCCAGGTTCGAATCCTGGCGGGGGCGCCTCGCTGACCAGCACGTATGAACTCCGGCGAACTGCGTGGACGTGCCGGACGAGCCACTTGCCCATCCACTTGCCCATCCCTTCGGTCACGCAGACTCTTGGGCATGCAGGGATCGCTTCGGCAACGCGGCGAACGTTCGTGGGAACTCCGCGTCCACGCAGGCCGCGAACCGCAGACCGCGCTCGCGCGGTTCGTCACCGACGTGACCGAAGGTGTGCACGCGACGAAGAAGAGCGGCACCGTCGGCGAGCTGATCGAACAGTGGTTCAGCCACAACGAGTCCGACTGGTCCCCGACCGTCGTCACGAGCTACCGGTCGATCATCGATCGGCACCTCCTGCCGCGCTTCGGCAGCACGCCGCTGCGACAATTGACAACGGCCGACATCGATCTCCTCTATGTGCAGCTGCGCAAGCGCGGTGGGCTCGAAGACAGGCCGCTCGCTCCCGCGACGGTGAAGCGCGTGCACGCCGTGCTACAACGCGCGCTCGCGCAAGCGGTGAAGTGGGGCCACCTCACGATCAACCCGGCCGCGAACGCGTCGCCGCCGCGCGAACCGCATCACGAAGTCACGCCACCCGATCCCGACGACGTCGCGCGCCTGATCGCGCACGCCGACGGAGACAACCGGCCGCTCGGTTGCTTCCTCCGACTCGCCGCGACATCGGGCGCGCGCCGCGGCGAGCTGTGCGCGCTGCGATGGAAGCAATCTGCGACCGGCGCTTCCGGTGATCAAAGTGACGAGCACGTTCGGGCTGCTGGCCGGGCTCAAGATGCCCCGACTCGGTGCAGTCACCTCCGCTGGGCTGATCGCCTACTACGCGGCAGCGGCCCGCTTTCATCTGCTCGCCAATGACCATCCGGTTCTTGCTGCGCCCGCCGCCGCGTGCGGAGCGAGCGCGGCGATCGCCCTCGTGAATCTTTATCTCCCGGCCATGGCCCGGAACGGCAACGGCCCGACGTAAAGCCAGACCTGCCAACTCGGAAGACACCTCCGAGCGGAGCGCGGCACGGGTGCCCACGAAGTGCCGGTAAGGACGGTTGCAACACCCGCGCACGTTGGTTGACGCGGCACCGGCTATCACCAACGATGTTGGGCAGCGAGGGCTGCCAACTCGCGATCAGGACTGCCGTGTCTCGAATACAACGGTCCGCACGGAGTTTCGGCAAGTCTGAGGCTCAGCGCGATGAGGTCGTGAGTGTCTCCCGCCGCCCGATCCGCCTCGCCGAGATACGAGAACTCGTTCATGATCCCGACCACGCTCCGGTTTGCGGTTTTCGCGAGACGGTGCTCGGACATCTCGGCGACCTCATGCTCGATGAACGCACGGCTGAGGCCGTGCCCGTCGAGAACGGTCGCGAGCGTCGCCGGGAACCGATCGACCACCGTCGCCGCCGGAGCGAATGGAACCAGTACCGGCAGCAGCGTTGATTCGTTGACGAACAACGCGACCTGCGGCTTCCAGAACAGCGCGGTTGCATACCAATCACCCAACACAGTCGTCGACTGCGCGACCGGTATCGCGGTCGGCTTACCGACACGATCGAGGAACTTCAACGTTGCGTGGACGACGAACACGCTCGGAAGTCTCGCGTGTAAGACGATGCACGAGCGTCGCCTTCATGACGCGTCGATACGGGCGATCATCTCACGCACTGCGTCTGCGGCGTCGTAGACGCTGGTGACGGCGAAGCCCGTCTCATCGGCGAGAGCTCGATAGCCGGCTTCCCACGATTCGTAGACGGTGACGTCCGGCGGCCACGCGTGATTCGCTCGGCCCTCGAACACCTCGACGCACGCCGCTTTCACCTCGGCCCATTCGTCATCGGAGATCAACCAGCCAGGAGTTGTAGATCGAGGAGATCACGGAAACGGTCGTTGTCACGGTCGTCGAGTGTCTCGGTGCAGGCGTGAAGCTTCTGCGCGCTCTGCCATCGCACCGAGATGCACGGCACGGTGTCCGGGCCGGCGAGGCCGACGTGAGCGAGAGACTTGGCCGGGACATGGTCGACCTCGCTCCCCATCCCGCCCTCGACGGCCGCGACCTCCATCTGCACGGTGACGACCGGACGGCCCCGATACGCGAGCTTGATGTCGAAGCGAACGGCGCCGGTGTCTTTGACCGGCTCGATCTCGGTGCGCGTCGCGGTGAAGTCGCCGTGACCGATACGGAGCACCGGGTCGAGGTGTTCGGCGACGGCGTCCACACTCTCCCGGAAGGCGGTGTCCAAGTCCTTGGTCGCGCGTGCGCCACTATCGACGCGCAGCTCCATGGCGACGCCGCCCTTCACCAAGAACAGCGGCCCACCGTCTTCGGCGTGGCGGGCTTTGTCGAGCATCGCGGCGACGACCATGAAGCCGAGCCAACGACGCAGGCGTCCCGCGGCCACGCCCGTTTGTTTCGATGCTTCGCTCAGCCAACGCTCGAGCACGTTGACGTTGAACGGTGGCTTGTCCTTGATCGGGAAGTCGGACATCAGCGCGCCGCCGCCAGCGTTTCGATCTCATCGCCGGTGATAAGACCTCGGCGACGTGCGGCGTCGATCGCTTGATCGATCAGTCGGTTATCGAGATGCCGCTCGATCCCGTCGAGGATTGCGCGCAAAGGCGTGACCACCGGAATGCCTTCGAACCGCGTGACGTCGGCGGGATCGAGATCGCGGACATGGACCACGTACAGCGGCGGCGCGGCACGTCGAATGCGAGCAGCCTTCGGCACGGTCACATGGATCCGGGCCGGATTCACGTCGCACACGTCCCACAGGTCGAGCGCCGAATCATGCGAGATCACGCCGAGCCGACGGGGCCACAAAGTCGCCTGCATCAGCTCGTCGCGCGGGCCGGTCGGAAAGGCGGGGAACCGGTATAGGCCATGAGCGACCCGGTCGAGCTGGCCGTGCCGGCGCATATCGACCAACACCTGAACCGTGGCGCCCAGGTCCCGCGCGTCATCCGTGGTCACATAGCCGTTCTGGCCCGTGGCAACCTCGAACAGCTCGGTGTACCAACGTCCGGGTATGTCAAAAGTATGGAGGAAATCCATACTTTTGGCAAGACCTATCTGCACTGGCCGGCGCAGCAGCAGCTCTGGTCACGACTGGACCGCCATCAGCTCCGCCAGCGCACCCTCGGGAACGGGGGTGTAGTCCCACACGTCGACACCGACGTTGATCATCTTGTCGCGCACCTTCCAACGCTCGTGAACGTGCCCATGGAGGAGCCACGCTCCTTCGTCGGCGGGACGATGCGCGACATAGCGATCGTGATCATGGCTGTCGCCGCGATACGGGAAGTGGCAAGCAACGACGTGCCGTCCTCCGATGTCGAGCTCGACGGTCCCCTGCCAGATCTCAGCAAACCCTGCATCGAGATAACGATCGGTCGCAGCGTCGACGCCTTTCTTGTGCCCAACCCAACAGCGGTCATGGTTGCCGGCGAGCAGCACCTTCCGGCCGTTGAGCACACTCGCGATCGGCAGTGTCTCGGCGATGCGGCCCATCGCGAAGTCGCCGAGGACGATCACATCGTCCGTCTCCTCCACCGTGCTGTTCCAATGCTCGACGAGCGCGTTGTTCATGTGATCGGCATCGCGAAACGGCCGGCTGCTGTACTCGATGATGTTGCGATGGCCGAGGTGAAGGTCGGCTGTGAAGTAGCGGGCCATGTCTTCAAGGATCGCAGCTCAGGTCCGTTGGGGCTCCCGGATTTTCCGGCCGAGCGCGTCATCGGAGTCGGTTGGACACTTGCAAGTCCGGAGAAGAGCGTCCTAAACAGCAAACCTCGTCGGCTCGCCCTGGCTGAGCACGCGCGGGGCGTGTAGCGACATCGAGGTTGGGGATGGTGTTGGGCGACCTTTGGGTTGCCCTTCTTCGCGTCGGGGGACACAGAGGGAACCGCGCAGAAGCTCGGGACCAGGGCATGGCTGCGCCGGCACGAACCACAACGCGCCCGCCGCAACCAGATGAGATGGCACCGCCCGCCCGCGCGGACCGAGCGCAGGTAGCCCGACCAGAACATCATCGGCGCCGAACACGCCGGGCAATCAGGCCGAGGGACCACGATGTCGTCGCCCGCGGCGCGGTACTCATCGACCGACAGGGAACAAGGCCATACGATGGCCACAGGTGGCAACACCGCCCTGGACCCCTCCCGCGCAGCGATCAACTGAAGGGAGGGGTCCGTCGCGTACAAGGACCGGTCATCCTCGCCCCAGCCCACGCGCCACGCCCACTCAACTCGCATGCCCGAAGAGCACTGCCGGGAGCTACCCCGCGCTTGCGACGGCGGGACGCGCGCTGTTCGCGCAGCTCCCTGGCGCGAAGGATTGGATCGACGCAGGCAAAGGGGCTCAGGGCGCGTTCCAGCCGATGGTCGTGCCGTTCCTCCGCCCGATCGAATACGGCGGAGATGGCCTTGCTGCGATTTGGTTCCCTTTCGCCGGGATCTGGGTCAACCCCCGCGTGCAAGCCGGAACTCCGTGCATCGAGAGCACTCGGGTTCCGACCGCTGTCATTCAGTCCTTGCTCGATCAGGGTGAAGACGCCGAGGAGAGGCTCGCCTACGGCAAAGCGACAACGTCCCGACATCCGCCTGCCGTACGACGAACTGCTCCCGTGGCGGGTCGCCGAGTCCCTGCGCGCCCTCGAGTACCGCGTCAGCTACGTCGGCAATGACCAGCAGCCGCCCCGCGGTTCCACAGACGAGGACGTGCTCGACCCCGCGCGAAAGCCGAACCAGGTCGTCGTGACCTCGAACCACGACATGATCATGCTCTGCGCCGAAGTCGGCGAGAGCGGGATCTGGCTCGACCCGCGCGGTCGACAGCTCCGGCGCGAAGAGCACGTCGTGCTCGCCTTCACAAATATCGTCGAGTGGCGCGCCAGGCCAGCGCGCCGGTTTGCGTCCGCGCGCTGCGAGCCCGCCGGCGCCGCCGAACCCGATCGACGCCATCACATGATACCTATCCGCTTGCCCATCCTTTCGTAGGGATGGGCAACTACGGGTCGGACGCGACAGATCGCGCACCCCACCTGACCTGCCATACAGACTCGGGTCGACCGCGAAGACGTGCCCGCCGAGATTCCCGAACCGTGTGCGTAGGTTCGAATCCTGCCGGGGGCGCCGCCGTTGGGATCGTGATCGTCGCGAATCAGCGTCCCGTGCTGTAATCGTCGGCGTGGACACGCGGCTGCGGGTCGGTGCGATCGACGGGCTGCGCGCGATCGCGGTCCTCGCCGTCGTCGTGTACCACTTGTGGCCCGATCGGTTGCCGTCGGGCTTCCTTGGTGTCGACGTGTTCATGGTCGTGTCCGGATTCTTGATCACGGGTCTGCTCGTCGCCGAGTACGAACGGGAGGGCCGGATCCGCCTCGCCGCGTTTTGGGGCCGTCGAGCGCGCCGACTCGTTCCCGCGGCGTTGTTGCTGATCGCGGTCGTCGCTCTGTGGGTGCGCGCCACCGGTGCCGACACGATCGCACCGACGGTGCGTTCGCAGGGCCTCGCCGCGATCTTCTACGTGACGAACTGGCGGCTGATCGCCGACGGCGTGACGTACGGCGGGCAGTTCGCGGGCGAGTCGCCGCTCGTGCACCTGTGGTCGCTCGCGGTCGAGGAGCAGTTCTACTTGTGCTGGCCGCCGCTGCTCGTCGCCGCCTTCCTCGTCGCGCGCGGAAGACGCGGTCCGGCGTTGATGCTGGCCGGGGTCGGTATGGTCGGCTCGGCGGTATTGATGGGCGTGCTCTACGAGTCGGGCGCAGACACCGCGCGCGTCTACTACGGCACCGACACGCGCGCGCAGGCGTTCCTCGCGGGTTGCGCTGCCGCGTTGGCGCTGCCGTACCTCGGTGCCGGTGCCCGGCGGGCCGTCTCGGCCGTCGGCGCGGGCGCGCTCGCAGCGGTGTTTACGATGATGGCCACCGACGCACCCGCCCTGCTCTACCGCGGCGGCTTCGCAGTGGTAGCGGTCGGGACCGCGTGCGCGTGCATCGCCGCGACTGGAGCGGGAGCGGTCCGGTGGTGCCTCGACCGCGTCGCGCTGCGGGGAATCGGCCGTATCTCGTACGGGATCTACCTGTGGCACTGGCCCGCGATCGTGCTCCTGACACCCGAACGGGTTGGCGCACGCGGGCCGGTCCTGACCCTCCTGCGCGTCGCCGTGACCGCGACGGGTGCCGTCGTGTCGTGGATACTCGTCGAGCGGCCGCTGCACGGCGTGCGGTTGCGCCGGTTCGTGCCCGCCGCTGCGGCCGGTCTCGCGGCGGCGATCGTCGCGCTGGCCCCACTGTCGGCCACGGCGACCGTCGCGTACGCGGACTACCGCACCGACCGGATCCGAACGCCGGTCGTCGTCGAACCTCCACGCGTCAGGCGACCTCCCGCCGCTCCACCTTCCGGCGCGCCGGCGGCGCGCTTCGCACTCCCGCTCGCGGGCACGGTGATGATCGTCGGCGACTCCGGTATGTACAGCGCCACTCCCGCGTTCTCGGCGGCGTTTCGGGCCGCGGGCTGGACCGTCGTCGAAACCGCGTATCCCGGCATCGGCCTGACCCAACCCGAAGGCCAGATGCACGCGTGGGAGGACGCGGTACGCGCGCACGGCGTCGACCTCACGATCGTGATGCTCGGCGGCTGGGACGTCGGGTGGGTCCGTGAACACGGAGCCGACGCGTTCGGTCGGGAGGCCGACCGCGCGGTCGGCGCGTTCGGCGCCGCGGGCGGCTCGGTGCTGTGGTTGTCGGTACTGCCCGGAGGACGGGTCGACGACCGCGAACTCGAGCCCACCTTCTCGGCGCTGGCGGAGCGCCACCCGGGGATCGTCGAGTACCTCGACATCGAGGCGGCGTTGCGCTCGCCCGAAGGCGGCTGGCCGCAGGTGGTCGCCGGGCGGCGCCTGCGCGGGCCGGACGGTTGGCACCTCTGCCCCGACGGCGCCGCCGCGGTCACGCAGTTCGCGCTCGTACATCTGGGGCTCGACCCACCGGCGTGGGCAGACGGGCCCTGGCGGGCCGACCCCAGCTACCACGACCCGCCCGGCGTTTGCGATCCCTGACTGATTGCCGCCGCGCGACACCTTCATGGGAACGTGCCCTACCGATTCGGTACACAGGTTGACCGAGAACGAGCGCAAGGGGTGCGGCGGCGCGCGACACCGAGCAAGGTGCTCGCGAACCGGACGCCCGCCATACGTTCGACGAGGCCCATGTACGGCGCCAGGAACTCGTCGACGTCGGTGACGTAGAGGTTCAACCGGGCGCGCGTGTTGGGGCGCGCCCTCGGTGTCGACCGATGTCTGCCCGGAGCACAGCAGCGTGCGCTGGTTGCCTTCGACGAGCTGGACCTGGTCGAAGCCCATGTTGACCGACCACTGCCACGGACTCACCGGAGTTCGTTCCATGGGCCGTGGCAGTACCTTCGTCCCGGTGCGAGCACATCCCGGGAACCGAGGCGCTCCGTACGACGTAAAAGGTTTGTGCCTGGCGTCACATTCGCGGTGACCCGATCGGAATGGAAGAGGTGGCCAAGTAGGATTGACCGGCTTGGGCGGAGTGCGAAAGGGGCTGGGTGCGCTGCTCGCAGCAGCGCTGGCGACGGCATTCGTCGCGCCCGGAACCCACGCGTCCGCAGACGCGCCGGTTCCGGTTCCGACCGCACCCGGCACCGAACCAGTCATCGCCGACGACCGGCTGCTGGTGAAGTTCGAAGCGGGCACCCGCAACCGGGTCGACCACATCGAGGACGCCGGCGCCGACTTCGAGCGCACGATCACGGCCGACGGTTGGCTTGCGGTCGACACGCACGGCGACCTCGAACATGTCCGCCGGGCGCTCGAAGCCGATCCGGCCGTCGCCGACGTCGAGTTCAACTACCTCCGCACGGCGACCGCGATCGCGACGGGCCCGCTGTTTCACCTGCAGGACGACTACCTCGACCCGCTTCGTGTCCAGCAGGCTTGGGAGATCACGACAGGCGCCGGGAAAACAATCGCGGTTGTCGACACGGGTGTCGACCTCGACCACGAGGACCTCATCGGCCGCTTCGTGAGCGGGTTCGACTTCGTAAACAACGACGCGACACCACAAGACGACAACGGCCACGGAACACTCGTCGCCGGTGCCGCAGCCGCATCGGCCAACGCCGTCGGCGTCATCGGCGTCGCGCCGAGCGCCAACGTGATGCCGATCAAGGTTCTCAACCACGAGGGCAGCGGCTCGGACGTCAACATTGCTCTCGGCATCAGGTGGGCGGCCGAGAACGGTGCCGACATCATCAATCTGTCGCTCGCCGGTCCCGGGAACAGCGCGGTGCTCGACAGCTCCATTGCCTACGCGCGCGGCAACGACGTCGTCGTGGTCGCGGCGACCGGCAACGAAGGCGTCAGCACCCCGCACTTCCCCGCGGCGTCGACCGGCGTCGTCGCCGTCGGAGCGACGGGCGACGACGGAACCGCCGCCTGGTTCTCGAACCGCGGGAGCTACGTCGACGTCGCCGCGCCCGGCATCGACATCGTGTCGACCACGTTCGACGGTGGCTACGGATCCGCGTCGGGAACGTCGCTCGCCTCGCCGATCGTGGCCGGCGTCGCCGCGCTCGTCCGCGCCGACGAGCCGACGCTCACCGAGTCGCAGGTGACGGCTCGGTTGCGCGACACCGCGAAAGACCGCGGTCCCGCCGGATTCGACCTCGTGTACGGCGCCGGGACCCCCGACGCGTTCTCGGCAGTTGGTGGTCTGCCGTTGCCGACCGCCGCGACACAGTCGCCGACCGGCCCCGGCGAGCCGAACGGGACCTTCGCGCAAGCAACGCCGATCACCACCTCGGCCGTTGCCGCGATCCAACCCGAACTCGACGAAGACTGGTACTCGTTCAACGCGGTGCCCGGCACCTACACGATCAGTGCCGTACCGACGGTGAGCCCCGACCCATTGCAACCGCGCGCGCTGAATGCGGCGATCGAGCTGCGTTCGCCCGCCAATGCGGTCGTCGCCGCGGCGAACTCACGGCCGGTGCAGCAGACAGAGACACTCGTGTCCGACATCACGACCGCGGGGGCGTATCGCATTCGCGTCGTCAACGGCGCCAGCTCCGCGAGCTTCGGCAACTACACACTC
>JAWXCJ010000272.1:0-3997 GCA_034408875.1 Actinomycetota bacterium | reverse complement strand
TTGCAGCGCGCCGTAGTGCCGCTCGTTCAACCGCCACGAACGCCGAACCGGGATCCACTTCCGATCGCACGCGTCGAGCGCCAGCTCCGCCGTGCGGATCGCGCGCACTTGCAGCGACGTGTGCAGGATGTCGGGAAAGACACCGGCCCGGGCCATGTCGGAGCCGCCGGTTCGGGCTTCGTCGGTGCCCCGTTCGGTGAGGTCGACGTCGACCCAACCCGTGAAGAGGTTCTTGAGATTCCACTCACTCTCGCCGTGGCGGAGCAGCACGAGCGTGTAGGTCACTGCCTCATTCTTACTCATCGGCTCACGCATCCCCCACTGTTTTGGCCCTATGTTTCGGCGATGCCGGACCTCCACATCGTGACGCTGTGCACCGGCAACGCCGCCCGGTCGGTGATGGCCGGCGCGTTCCTGAAGGAGCACGTTCCGGCGCTCAACGTCACGACCTCGGGCACCCACGTGATCGAGGGCATGCCGATGAGCTGGCGCACGCGCGACGCGATCGAGTCGATCGGTCTGCCCATTCCGAACCATCGCAGCCGCCAGGCGACCGAGCAGGAACTCGACAACGCCGACCTCGTGATCGCGCTCGCCCGCGAGCATGTGGCATGGATGCGCCGCACCCACCCGCGCGCTGCGCCCCGCACCGCGACGCTCAAACGCCTGGCCCGCGACCTGCCGGCCGGCCCCGCGCCGCTGCCCGATCGGCTGGCCGCGATGCGGCTGCACGAAGTCGCGCTCGAACCGGCCGAAGACGTACACGACCCCGCCGGCGGCGACCTCGACGTGTTCAAGGTGTGTGCACGCGAGATCGCCGACCTGCTGCACGAGGTCATCCCGCGCCTCTAAGGTGCGCCGCGTGCGCAGGGCCGAGTAGTTCATGACCGCGATCGGGGTACCCGACGACGTCGCGCGGGTCGAGGCGGAGCTGCTCGCGCCGGGGAGCTACTTCGAACTCGAAACGGTCGAGGTCGGTGGCGCGTCGGTGCAGGCCTTCAAGAACCGGCCCCGCTCGTTACGTGAGTTGCTCGTCAACTCGGCGAACAATCCCGACGCGACGTTCGTGGTGTTCACCGACGGCGATGCCGAGCGGATGATCAGCTTCGGGGAACACGTCGGGTTGGTCGCGTCGGTCGCGGCGGCGTTGCGCGACGAGTACGGCGTGGGCCCGGGTGACCGCGTTGCGATCCTTGCCGCGAACTGTCCCGAGTGGATCCTCACGTTGTGGGCGACGATCAGCCTGGGCGCCGTCGCGGTCGGGTTGAACGGGTGGTCGACCGGGCCCGAGATCCGCTACTTCCTCGACGACGCCGAACCGACGTTGCTGGTCGCCGACGCCAAGCGGTTGGCCCGGCTCGAGGGTGCCGACCCCGGCGTACCGCTCGTGCGCGTCGAGGAGTTTGCTCCGCTCGAAACGTACGCGTCAGGTGCGGGCCTCCCCGACGCGCCGATCGGCGAAGACGACCCGGCCGTGATCCTCTACACGTCGGGAACGACCGGCCGCCCGAAGGGCGCGATCAACACGCACCGCAATATCGCCGCGTTCGTCTCGCTCAACTTCTTCGGCGGTGCCCGCACGATGACGCTGCACCCACCGGAGCCGGGCGGTTTCAAGACCTGCCAGCTCGTCACGAACCCGCTGTTCCACGTCTCGGCGTTGCACGCGGGCGCGGTCATGCTGCTCGCGTCGGGCGTGAAGAGCGTGTGGCTGACCGGCCGGTTCGACGGCGCGACCGCGATGCGCACGATCGAACGGCACCAGTGCACGGGCTGGTCGTTCACCGAGGCGGTGTTGCATCGGCTCGTGAACCATCCCGACGTCGGGAAGTACGACTTGTCGTCGATACGTACGGTCGGGGGTGGCGGCTCGCCGATCGCGCCGTCGCTCCAGGCCCGCACGCGCGAAGTGTTCCCGAACGCCGCCGCGAGCATGGGCCTCGGCTACGGCCAGACCGAATGTGCTGCGCTCGCGACGATGAACTTCGGTCAGGAACTGCGTGACTTCCCGATGGCCGCGGGGCGACCGTTGCCCACCGTCGAGTTGGAGATCCACGACCCGCTCGGAGAACGCTTGCCTGACGGCGAGGACGGCGAGGTGTGCCTGCGGGGCCCCATGGTGATGCCCGGGTACTGGCGCCGGGCCGAAGAGACCGCGGCCACGATCGCGCCGGGCGGATGGTTGCGTACGGGTGACATCGGGCATATGGACGGCGGCCGGTTGTATCTCTCGTCGCGTAAGCGCGACATGATCCTGCGCGGCGGAGAGAACGTGTACCCGGTCGAGATCGAAAAGCGCATCGAAGATCATCCCGACGTCGACGAATGCGCAGTGATCGGCGTCGACCATCCGGAGTTGGGCCAGGCGGTGAAGGCGATCGTCGTTCCGCATGCCGGCCACGACGTGACCGTGGATGCGTTGCACGAGTGGGCCGCCGCCGCGCTCGCGTACTACAAGGTTCCGGAGCAATGGGACGTGCGCACCGAGCCGCTGCCGCGAAACGCGTCGGGCAAGATCATGAAGGACGTACTGATCGCGGGCGGCGAGAGCCGCTTCGTCGAGGAGTAACGAGGGAGGAGTAATCGTGGCAGTCGATCTCGACGCACTCGTCGCACCCGGACATACCGCGCTCGTGTTGCAGGAAGTGCAGAACGGCGTGGTCGGCACCCCGTCGGCGCTCCCGGTACTCACCGCCGCGGCCGCCGCGGTGGATTTGATCGGAAACTGCGCGCGCTTGGCCCGGGCCGCCCGCGCGTGCGGTGTGCCCGTAATCCACTGCACGGCCGAGACACGCGCCGACGGCCGCGGCGCCAACCAGAACGCCCGCTTGTTCTTCGGTGTGAAGAAGTCGCCCGTGCGGCTCACGCCGGGGAGCGACGCGGTGCAGGTCCCGGCCGAGATCGGTGTCGATCCCTCCGACCTCGTGTTGCCCCGTTACCACGGTCTCGGCCCGATGACGGGCACCCAACTCGATTCGATCCTGCGCAACCTCGGCGTCACGACGATCGTCGGCGTCGGCGTGTCGGTCAACATCGGCATGACCAACTTCGCGTTCGACGCAGTCAACCGCGGCTACCAAATGGTGATCCCGCGCGACGCGGTGGCCGGTGTGCCCGCCGACTACGCGCAGGCGGTGCTCGACAACACGCTTGCGCTCGTCGCGACGCTTACGTCGACTGAAGCGATTGTGGCGTCGTGGGCACCGTGACAACCTGCCGCTCGTCGCGCAGGTAGGCCACGCGGGCGAAGAGCTCACGCAGCGAGCAGGTGCCGTCGCCGAGGAACGTGATGTGCGGCGCGTATCCCTTCGGAATCGCGCCGGCGAACGGTTCGGCGCCGTGCTCTCCTCGCCACGCGAGACCGAATGTCCCGAGCGCCGCGGTCGGCGTGCGCGGCGGTGTGATCGAGGAGACGACATCGGTGAGCGTCGTGTCTTCGCGCTCGCTGACGATGCCGACGAGCCCGAGCATGCACGCGACGAGCGTTCCGAGGAGTTCCATCGGGGCCCAGCTCGCGACCTGCGTGCGCGCGATGCACGGGAGTCCCTCGCTCCCGAGGTACACGATCAGCGCGCGCTGGCGGTCGATCTCGTCTTCGCCATGGCGTTGGGCAACGGCGACGATCTCGTGCGCCAGGGCATCGACTGCTGCGTTGACGTCGATGGTGCCCGGGGCGAAGGTGACCCGGTCGAGAAGCGAGCGGCAGACCGCCGCGATGGCGTCGTTGACCGCGCCGAGGCCCTCGTCCTGGACCACGTCGTCGAGCAGTTCGGTCGCGTTGCGGTACTCGTGGTGTCCCACCAAGCGCAGGTACGTGAGTGCCGCGTTCCAGACGCGATCGGCCATACGCCCCTATCGGCAGGTTCGGCCGAATCCCGTGGGCTTCCATCTGACGACCCGTCAGATTCGGCAGTAATGTCAGTGCATGCCGGAGATCCCGAAGATCATCTCGGTCGACGACCACGTCATCGAACCGCCGAACGTGTGGCAGGACCGG
>JAWXCJ010000271.1:0-5829 GCA_034408875.1 Actinomycetota bacterium | reverse complement strand
GTCGGGGTCGTCGAGCTCACGGCGCAGGAACTCCATCAGGCAGGCGTCGCCGTCGAGGAACTCACGCATGCGGACTTGCTCTTCGCGCCGGCGGGCGGTGACCGCTTCGACACGTTCCTGCGGGTACTCCCACTCGACGTCGGTGCGGCGCCACTTTCGGCCGTCGCGTTCGACGACACCTTCGACTTCGAGGATCTTCAGCATCGCTTCGACGCGTGACTGTCTGGCGTTGACCGCCTCTTGGAGCTCACGCATCGTCACCCACCCGCCCGCTTCGCCGAGCAGGCCGACGATCGCTTCCGCTTTGTCACGCGGTGGGAACGCGGTGTTGATGAACCAGTCCTGGATCTGGCGGTCTTCGTGGCCGACGAGCGCGATGCCGTACGCGTGGTCGAGTTTGCGGCCGGCGCGGCCGACCTGCTGGTAGTACGCGATCGCGGAACCGGGCACCTGGAAGTGCACGACGAACGCAAGGTCGGGTTTGTCGTAGCCCATGCCGAGCGCCGACGTGGCGACGACGCACTTGATCTCGTTGCGTTTGAGTTGCTCTTCGATCTCGATGCGCGTTTCGGTGGTCTCGCCCCCCGAGTACGCGCGGGCGGCAATGCCACGGAACCGCAGCC
Organism: Actinomycetota bacterium; assembly: GCA_034408875.1. Lineage (GTDB taxonomy): Bacteria > Actinomycetota > Acidimicrobiia > IMCC26256 > PALSA-610 > JANNHK01. The sequence continues at coordinate 5,206 of JAWXCJ010000271.1, read as the reverse complement.
ACTCGGCGACGGTCTGCGCGTCGGCGACGGTCAGCGTGTACACGATGCCCGTGCCCGGCAACGTCGGCAGGTGCTCGGCCAACCAGGCCAGGCGTTGCGGCTGCGTCGGCAGGTGGATGACGTCGAGCGCGAGGCTGGCCCGGTCGAGCGGCCCGCGCAGCACGACGAGATCGGCGCCGAGTTGGTCGACGATGTCGTCGACGACCCGGTCGTTCGCCGTCGCCGTCGTACACAACACCGGGACACCGGACGCCAACCCGTCGACGACCTCGGTGAGTCGGCGGTAGTCGGGGCGGAAGTCGTGACCCCAGTCGCTGATGCAGTGCGCTTCGTCGATGACGAGCAACCCGACCCGCGGCGCGATCTGCGGTAACACGTCGGCGCGGAACCCAGGGTTCGCGAACCGTTCGGGCGCGACGAGCAGGAGGTCGACCTCGTCGCGCTCGAGTGCCTCGGTGACCTGTTCCCACTCGTCCTTGTTGTCGCTCGTGATGCGATGTGCCCGGACACCACCGCGCGCCGCCGCGTCGATCTGGTCGCGCATCAGCGCGAGGAGCGGCGAGACGAGCAGCGTCGGGCCCGCACCCCGCGCACGCAGCAACTGCGTCGCCACGAAGTAGACCGCGCTCTTCCCCCACCCCGTGCGCTGCACCACGAGCACCCGGCGGCGCTCCTCGACCAGCGCCGCGATCGCCTCCCACTGGTGGTCGCGGAAGTCGGCATCGTCGGACCCGACAAGGGTTCGCAGCGCCTTCAGGCCCTCGTCGCGCAGTTCGGTCATGGCCGCAGCATCGCGCGTGGGTGCGCCACATTCGGCCGTTCGGAATCACACCCATGTAGTTGTCACACGCCGTCATCAGAGTCGGGGCATGACTTCCCGCACCTTGCACCTGGTCGACCTCGAGAACCTCGCCGGCAGCCCTCGCGTGAGCGCGGGGGAAGCCATCGAGACGCTGCACTCCTACCTGGACGCCGCGCAGTGGCAACCGGGCGATCTCGTCTACGTCGCCATGAACCCGCACCTCGCCGAACGGGTCGCGTTCGACGTCGCGGTCCCCTGTCGCATGCACTGCGCCCACGGCCGCGACGGCGCGGACCTCGCGCTGCTCGCGCACGCCGCGCCGGAGTTCGTGGCCCGGCGCGCGACGCGGCTCGTGATCGGCAGCGGCGACCACATCTTCCTGCCGCGAGCGTCGGGCGCGCCCGATCTCGGTGTCGACGTGCGGGTCGTCGCGCGAGCGGATTCGGTGCACTGGAGCTGGTACTCCGCCGGGTTCCCGGTCGTGTCACTCGCGCCGGAAGCTCTTGGCCAGGTGCGGGCATCACACTCGTGGCCGGAGGTTTCGGGGCGCGCTCCGGCTCTGGCGTTCTAGCCTTGCGTTGGGATTACAGCCACGTCGGTGGCGGCGAAGTCGTCGCCGACGCACAGCACCGGCGCGTCGGTGGCGACGGCGAGCGCGTAGGTGAAGCAGTCACCGAGGTTGAGCTTGGCGCGGTGACGGCCGCGGCCGTAGCGGCGCCAGCCTTCGAGCGCGCGGTCGGCGTGGTCACGGTCGAGGCTGACGATCTCGATGGCGGCGTCGCGGAGGAAGCGTTCGACGATGCCGCTACCGGCGGGGCCGAAGCGGGCTTCGAGCACGATGCCGAACTCGACGAGAGTTGCGGCCGACATGACCGCCCGGGTGGCGCCGGCGAGTGCGCGCGCGAGGCCGTCGGCGGGCGGTTCGTCGGTCAGGATCGCGACGGCGGCCGACGTGTCGACGACGACGGTCGTCACGTCGGGAGGCCGCGTTCGTCGTAGCCGATGATCTCGTCGGCGGATCGGTCGTCGACGACTTCCAGGGTCGCGACCTCGTCGGCCAGTCGGCGCAGACGAGCCTCGACACCCTGACCTCGCTTCGCCCGCTCCCGGGTCAGCCGTTCCCGCAGGGCCACGACGATGGCATCGGTGATCGTTTCCCCGGTGGTCGCGGCCAGCTCTCGTGCGAGCTGATCGGCCTCGTCGTTCTTGATGCTCAACGCCATAGGTAGAAGTATAGAAGCTGATATAGACAGGCGGAAGCTCCGACCAGGAGCCGATCGTCGCGTCGGCGATCCGTGTTCAGCCCTCTATGCCGAGCGCGGCGCGCAACCGTCCGGCGTCGAACGTCGCCGCCCCGGCGGGAGTGCGCGCTCCGAGGCGGTCGAACTCGGCGAGCAGCGCGATGAGGTCTTCGCGCCGGGTCGGGTCGGCGGCGGCCTGACGCGGCGTGAGCCCGGCGAGCGCGGGAACCGACTCGTCGAGCCACGCGGATTCGTGCTCGCGCATGAGGCGCTCGATGAGCGCGGCCGCATCGGGTACCGGCACGAGATCGAGCGGTTCGCCGTCATGGGGTTCGCCGTCATGGGGTTCGCCGTCATGGGGTTCGTCGTCGAGCACGATCTCGATGTCGAGGTCCGAAATCTCGGAGCGAAGGACGTCGAGCACGCGTGACAGCCGCGCGGCCGAGAACGTCATGACCGAGAGCGCTCCGTCGTCGTCGAACTCGAACGCGGCGCGCACGACCGAGTCGCCGCCGATCTCGACGGTCTCGACCCACTGGTCACCGTCGAACTCGTAGTAGGTGTCGAGCACCGCGACGAGCGCGTCGGAGTCGCCGCGCACGACGGCGCGATGCAGTCCGAACGGCTCGCCCTCTCGGGTCGTCAACACCGGCGGTGCGAGCATGTCGCCGTAGAACGCGGCGAACGCGTCGGCGTCAGGTTCGGAGTCGAGCAGGTGAAGCAGGCTCGCACGGTGACGCAGCCCGATGAGCAGCGGTTGGCCGACGAGCTGGTGTTGCGACCCGACGGGCACGACCCGGCCCAGCAGGTACTCGCCCCGCTGATGGTGCTGCGATCCCGCGCGTTCGACGACGACGACGGTGGCGCCCGTCGCCGTGTCGCGCAGCGTCATGGTGCGCCCGGGATCGCATGCGGTGATCTCCCACAGGCGGCGGTTGGTGTCGCACCAGTGGGCGAGTGCGTCGCGCTCGTCGTCGGGGAGGAGCACACCGCGCGTCTCGAGATAGTCGTCGGCCGCGCCGCCTTCGAACACGGCGAGGTCGACGACGAACGGGTCGCCGGCCAGCTCGACGAGTCGTGAACCGAAATCGGGATCGTCGGGGTCGCATGCGCTCGATGCGATCCCGACAACGGTGGCGCGGCGCGCCGGCCGCACGGCGAAGCGGGCCAGCTTGTGCCAAAGCAACCCGCCCCGCCCCTCGAGCGGAAGCGGTTTGGGCGATACCAGGCAACACGCCTTGTACTTGCGGCCCGAGCCGCACGGGCACCGATCGTTGCGGCCGATGTTCGCCGCTCGGCGCGCGAGGCCGGCGAGGTATATCGACTGCGGGTCGTCGGAGCGCACGCCGGCTTGGCGGCGCCGCGCGATCGCACCGGAGATGTCGCCCCGGTCGAATGCGTATTCCGCGAGTTCGAGCGCAGCCAACACATTCTCGGGGTCGGCGCGCAGCGCGGAAACGAGGTCGTCTTCCGCGTCGAGCACCCGCCCGCCCATCTCCGCGTTGTACGCACGCACGTACAGCGCCGCGGCCGTCGCGATCGGGCCGTCGCCGCACAACGCCGTCGCGAAGTCGCCAACCTGGTCACGCGGGCCCAGCGCGTCGGTAACCCACTGCGCGAAGCCGATGGCGACGAACCCGTGTGCGAGCGCGGCGCCCGCCGCCGCGGGCGGGGTGACGCGCGCCCCGGGCCGCTGCAACACCCACTCGCGCCACGCGTCGACCACGATGTCGAACGCCGCGGAACAGCAACGATCGAAGCCGTACGCGCGCTCGATGCGCTCGCGGCTCAGTCGATCGCTGACGACTCCCGGCGGCTCGAACGGTTCGTCGGCGCGCCCGGCGAACGCCCCCACGCAGCGAAGCCCGGCGCGTCCGAGTAACTCGGTGACAGGCACAACCGGGCTCCGGAACAGGGCCGGGTTCTCGCACATGGCGTCGAGGACGAACTCGAACGGCTCGACGCCCATCCCCGGGCGATAGTGCAACGCCCACGCGGCGCCCAACGCGTCGCTCTCGGCCGTACCCTCGCCGGCGTCGTCGATGCGCGCGAACCGCACGCCGTCGCCGCTCCGGGAGAACGCGACCAGGTCGTCGGGCGCGTAACCGGCGAGCCATCCGGGCGGACCCCGAAGCGAACCATGATCGTCGAGGTCGGGTTCACCCTCGAACGGAAATGAAACCGTGATCGACTCGCCGGTCGGGAGACGCATCGCGTCGAGGTCGTAGTCGAGTGCGACGAGGTCGGGTGTGACATCGACAACGCCGCGCGCCAGTTCGTCGGCCGAGATCCGGTGGGTGAACACGGCGCCGTCGAGCAGGGTCGAAGTCAGCGCGACGATGCCGTCTTCGTTGGTCCACGCACTGTCGGTCGTGATGAGCAGCCCGTCGAGCACCTCCTCGTCGAGCTCGTAGGTGTCGACGACGATGCCGAGGCGCTGGAGCCGGTCGAGCAGCTCATCGAAGGGCAAGGGCCCCGCGGCGAGTTCCTCGAACGCGGCCGCGAGCGCGGCGTCTTCCTCGGGTGTGAGCTCCACGGCCCCGACGCTACCCGGACATGGCGGTGCCGGACACAGCCGCGAATCAGCCCGTGGCCCCCGATCAGCCGACGAGGACGCCTCCGATTTCGACCACCCGGTAGTCGCGCCCGCTGGCGAGTTGCGCGGTGGCGACATCGACGGATCGGGGACGGTGACGCCGGGCGGGAGCCGTGTGATTTGTGGGTTCCACGCAGACGGCCGCGACCGCGCCGTACCGCGAGAGTCCGGTTCGACGGCGATGCGCCGGTGGGCCGAGACCGGTGATCCGGAGCTGTTCTCCTGCGACCTTCTACCCATCGAGACGTTGCGCGCGGCGCGGCGTCATTCGCCGGCAGTACCGGCCGAAGCGCGCCGACGCCTCGACGTCCTGACGATCATCGAGCTCCCGACCACCGTCTTCGAACGGGCCGCCGAACTCGACCCGGGCAGCTGTTCCGTCACGTCGATTCGGTCGGGTGCGGGACTGCGACGACGGTGAGATCGCCGATGCCGGCGAAGTCTGTCGGGTTGCACGTGTAGAGCGGGAGCGCGTTGCTGATCGCGATCGCGGCGATCATCGCGTCGTAGGTTCGAGCGGTTGTCTTGCGGCCGGCGTGGCGCAGCGACGCCGCGACTTGCGCGAAG
>JAWXCJ010000270.1:0-4036 GCA_034408875.1 Actinomycetota bacterium | reverse complement strand
CCTCGGTGCTCTGGCGGTCGCGTCGGTCGCAGCAGGTGCACTCGCAGTAGCGACCGGCAATGTCGACCGCGCGTACTACGGGACCGACGCCCGGGCGGTGGAGTTCCTGATCGGTGCGCTGGTGGCCGTCGCCTACGGGAGCCGCCTGCTCGCGCGTGTCGCCGTCGTCGCCGGGCTCCCGGCGCTTGCCGCGCTCGCGTGGGCGGCGGTCGCGGTGACCGGCCCGCACGCCGGGCTGTTCCGCGGGGGTTTGGTCGTGCACGCTGTGGCTGTGGCGCTGGTCGTCGTCGCCGCGTGCGAGCCCGGGCCCGTGCGCACCTTGTTGTCAGTGCGACCGCTCCGGGCGGCCGGGCTCATCAGCTACGGCGTCTACGTGTACCACTGGCCGATCTTCCTCGTGTTCGACGACACGCCGCGGCGACTCGCGGCGACGTTCGCCCTGGCCGGTGCGTCGTACGTGCTCGTCGAACGACCGATCCGAGACGGCCGGACCCGGGTCCGCCTCTCCTGGGCCGCGGCGCCCGCCGCGGCCCTCGCGGGCGCTGCCGTCGTGGCTATCGCCGCCGCGCAAATCGCGCCCCCCGAAATCTCGTTCGCGCCGGTGACGGCCGGCGCCGCGTCGACGCCGAAGCAAGAAGAGCGCCCGATGCCGCGGCCCATCGAGAGTGTGCCGGGAACGCGAGTCCTCGTCGTGGGCGACTCCGTTGCGCTCACGCTGGGCCGGGGCATCGAACGGTGGGGTGCCGCGAACGACATTTCGGTGCTCAACGCAGGCGCGCTCGGATGCGCGTTGCTGCACGACGCCGACGTGCGCGGCTACTGGGGTGTCGACCACCGTCCGTTCGACTCGTGCCAGACGCGCACGACCTGGCCCGCGATGCTCGATGAGTTCCGGCCCGACGCCGTCGTCGTCCTCTTCGGCGCGTGGGACGTGTACGACGCGTCGTTCGACGATGGCCGCACCTGGTCGAGTCCGGGCGACGAGGCGTGGAACACGCGCTACGAAACCGAAGTGGAAGCCGCGGCCCGTCTGCTCGGCTCGCGCGGCGCCGAAGTCGTATGGCTTGCCCCACCGTGCTTCACCGCGCTCGAAGGCGAGTCCGACGACGGCGCCGAGTGGTACGACCCCGACCGCGTCGCCGAACACCGCGCCATCGCAGAAACGGTCGCTCCCCGCACGGGAATGACCGTGTCGACCGTGCTCGCCGAGCGCGACTGCCCCGTCGACTTGGAGACCCGCCCCGACGGCGTCCACTACACCGACGAAGGCGCCGACGCCGCAACCGAAGCCCTCGCCGCAGAACTCCGTGCGTCGCTAGAGGTACCTCTATTGGCCCCGAGCGACGCACCGGTGGTTATGGGGTGAAGAGGGCGAGCCGGCCCCGCGCCCGCGAGCCGCCCCGTTCGCATCCGCCCTCCCAAGCCGTCGGTCCTCTGATCGACGAAAACGACTCAGAAACTTCGGTAGTTGTCCGGGAGATTTGAAGTTCTCGCCTTGTTTGCCGAATTGAAGGGGTCGGAAGGGGAGTTGTGACCGCCAATGTCGAGCCGTTGATGCCGTCGGGTTCGCCCGATTTCGACCGCGCGCGGGCCTTGCTCGCCGACGGTCGTGACGAGGAGGCCCTCGACTGGTTCGAGGTCGCGTCGAGTTCTGCAACCGAGGCGCCGGTCCGCGCGTCGGCCGCGGCGCACGCGGCGGCGACGCTGCTCTCGCTCGGGCGCCCGTGGGAAGTCGCGACCTGGTCCGAGATCATCCGCCAAAACGACGGAAGTTGCGACCTCGCCGCGCTCCTCGAAGCGTTGGCTCATCTCCAACTCGACGAACTCGACCCCGCGTTCGCGCTGCTCGAGGGAATCGGAGAACCGGTCGACCCCTGGTTCCCCTGTTCGCAGACCGTGGCCCGCATCGTGCGCGCGCACGTGCGCTACCTCCTCGGCGATCGCGAGCGCGCGGCCGCCGAAGTGATGGAAGCGTTCGGGACCGATCCGTACTCACCCGACGTGTGGGATGCGTTCGCGCGCATGTGCGCCGAGACCGACTTCGACCCGGCGCCGGCCGTGGCGGCGCTTCCCGACGACCGCATGCTCGAAGTGCTCGTCGCGATCCGCGCGTCGGAACCCAACGGCGCGTCCCGCATCGCCGAACTCATCTGGGAGCGCGCGCCGGGCGACGCTCGTGTTCTGGCGGTCGTACCGTCGTTCGCGGCCCGGCTCGACTCTGTCGACGCCGTCCAGTGGTCGGCCCGCATGCGCTCGGCCGGGATGGGCCGGACGTGCCCGCTCCTCGCCCGCGCCGACGACGTGAACGTCCCTGCCCGTGAACGCATTCGCGCCGCGGCCCTGGCCTACGCGTCGTTCGGTGACACCCGTGCCCGCGAATCATTGGAGTTGGCTGTGCGCGCTCTCGACGAAAGCGATCTCGACGACATCCTCGGCGAAGTCTGGACGCTCGCGCCCGCGCTCGCCGACTCGGTGGTGGTCGCCGCGGCCACGTCGTCGCGCCGCTCGCTGCGTCTCGCGGCCGGACTGTTCGAAGGTGGCGCGAACGACGAGGCGTACGCGGTCCTCGTGCACGGACTCGCGATGGAAGACGCCGAGACGCTGACGACGGAAGAAGTGGTGTCGCTGCTGCCGGTAGCGGCGCTCGAAGCCATGGCCCGCACCGCCGAGGAGCGCGGCGAAGAAGACGTCGCCGGAATGCTCGAAGCGGTCGCCGTCGTGGCGGCGAACCAGGAGTAAGGCGTGCACGTCAAGCTCGGAGCCCGCACCGTCGGGTCTGGGCATCCCTGCTACGTCATCGCGGAAGCGGGCGCGAACCACGACCGTGATCTCGACGTCGCCCGCCGCCTCATCGACGTGGCAGCCGAAGCCGGCGCCGACGCGGTGAAGTTCCAGACCTATTCGGGTCGCACGCTGTACTCGACGAAGACCCCGCGCTTCGACTACCTCGGCGAGCTCGGCGCGAAACCCGCCCACGAACTGCTCGAAGCCATCGCGTTGCCGCGCGACTGGCAGCCGCTGCTCGCAGCGCACGCACGCGACGCCGGCATCGAGTTCATGTCGAGCCCGTTCGATCGCCAGGCCGTCGACGAGTTGGACGCGCTCGACGTTCCCGCGTTCAAGATCGCGTCGTTCGAGCTCGTCGATCTCCCGTTCATCGCGTACGCGGCGGCGAAGGGTCGGCCGCTCATCCTCTCGACCGGCATGGCGTCGCTGGGCGAGATCGAAGAAGCACTCGACTCGGCGCGCGGTGCCGGCGCGTCGGAGTTCTGTCTCCTTCAGTGCGCGTCGCTCTATCCCGCGCCCCCCGCCGTGATGAACCTCCGGACGATCCCCGCAATGCAGGCCGCGTTCGGTGTACCGGTCGGACTGTCGGACCACACCCTCGGTACGCACATCGCGCCCGCGGCGGTTGCGCTCGGCGCGCACCTCGTCGAGAAGCACTTCACGCTCGACCGCGGCCGGAGCGGCCCCGACCACCCCTTCGCGGTTGAGCCGGGCGAACTCAAGGAGATGGTGTCGCGTATCCGCGACGTCGAGGCCGCGCTCGGTGACGGCGTGAAGCGCGGACCGTCCGATGCCGAAGCGGTCGAGATGTACACGAAGGCGCGCCGGTCGATCGTCGCCGCGTGCGACATCGCGGCCGGCACTCGCATCACGCGCGAGATGCTCACGGTGAAGCGTCCCGGCCACGGCATCAAGCCCAAGTTCATCGAAGCGCTCGTCGGGCGGGTGGCGACCAACGACATTCCCGAGGATGAGGTCCTGACCTGGGACCTGCTGTGAACGTGCGGACGCAACGGAGCCACGGACGGCGCAGTGAGGGAGCCAGGTGAACGTGCGGACGCAACGGAGCCGCGGACGGCGCAGTGAGGGAGCCAGGTGACCGTGCGGACGCAACGGAGCCACGGACGGCGCAGTGAGGGAGCCAGGTGACCGTGCGGACGCAACGGAGCCACGGACGGCGCAGTGAGGGAGCCATGTGAACGTGCGGACGCAACGGAGCCACGGACGGCGCAGTGAGGGAGCCATGGTT
>JAWXCJ010000269.1:0-6589 GCA_034408875.1 Actinomycetota bacterium | reverse complement strand
TCGAGCTCGTCCGGCGCAAGCTCGCGCCGAGCCAGACGTGGGCTGCGCAGGCGGTCCACGACGGACGCGTGCTCGTGGGCGGCGCGCCCGCGACGAGTCCGGCGCGTCAAGTCGCGGCCGACGAACCCATCCGGATCGAGACACGCGAGCGCGAGTACGTCTCCCGCGGCGGCGTGAAGCTCGCGGGCGCGCTCGACGCGTTCTCAGTCGATCCCGCGGGTCGCCGCTGCGTCGACGTCGGCGCGTCGACCGGCGGGTTCACCGACGTCTTGTTGCAACGCGGCGCGGCGCACGTGGTCGCGATCGACGCGGGCCGCGGCCAGCTCGACTGGAAGCTCCGCACCGACGAACGCGTCACCGTGATGGAACGCACCAACGTCCGCACGCTCGGCGAGGGCGCGATCGGCGACCCCGCGGCCGTATGCGTCGCTGATCTGTCGTTCATCTCGTTGCGAACCGTCGCGCCCCACCTGGTCGCGCTGACGACGGCCGACGCCGAGTTTGTGTTGCTCGTGAAACCGCAGTACGAAGCCGGGCGGGCCCGTGTCGGCATGGGCGGCATTGTGCGCGACCCGCAGGTCCACGCGGCCGTCGTGGGCGAAGTCGTCGCCGGTCTCGAGACGGAGGGCATAGGTGTCGTGGCCGTCGTCGAGTCGCCGATCACCGGCGCCGACGGCAACGTCGAGTTCTTCGCGCACGCGCGGCGCGGACCGGCAACCGTGGAACTGCCCGCATGACGTCGAATCCCGTGCCCACCGCCATCGGCCTGGTCCCGCACCGCGACCGCCCGGTCGCGCACGGGCTCGCGCAGAGCACCGCCGCATGGTTCTCCGCGCGCGGCGTCGAGGTCCGCATTCCGAGTCCGGAGGCCGACGCATCCGACCTCGCGCAGTACGCGCGTCCCGTCGACGACTTCGCGCGCGGCCTCGACTTCGTCGTCTCGCTCGGTGGCGACGGCACGATGCTGCACACGGTGCAGCTCGTGTACCCGGAGGGCGTACCCGTCCTCGGTGTCAACGTCGGCCAGCTTGCGTACCTGTCGGCGCTCGAGATCGCCGAACTCGAAGGCGCGTTACCGCGCCTCCTCGAAGGTGACTACACGGTGACCGAACGCATGATGCTCGACGTGCGCATCACCGCCGCGGGCGAGATTCGCACCAAGTTCGCGTTGAACGAGGCGGTGCTCGAAAAGGAACGGGCGGGCCACCTCATCCGTTTCGACCTCTCGATCAACGGTACGCCGTTCACGTCGTACGCGGCCGACGGCGTGATCATCGCGACGCCGACCGGGAGCACGGCCTATTCGTTCTCGGCGCACGGCCCGATCGGTTCGCCCGCGTTGCGTTGCGTGCTGCTCACCCCGATCTCGCCGCACATGCTCTTCGACCGTTCGCTGATCCTCGCCGAGGACGAAGAGCTCGAGTTCGTCATCAGCGAGGGGCGCCGGGCCGTGTGCACCATCGACGGCCGCGACGAGGGCGTGCTCAACGCGGGTGACCGGGTGACGTGCCAGGCCGCCAAGGAGCCGTTGCGGATGGTGGAGCTGCGCCCGCGCGACTTCCACCAGATCCTCAAGGCCAAGTTCGCGCTCCCGGACCGCTGATGCTGCTCGAACTCCGCGTCGAAAACCTGGGGATCATTGCCGAGTTGCTGGTGCCGATGGGGCCGGGCCTCACCGCCATCACCGGCGAAACCGGCGCGGGCAAGACCCTGCTCGTCGACGCCCTCGCGCTGTTGTGCGGCGGCCGGGCCGACCCCGCCTCGGTGCGCGAGGGTGCCGCCGAAGCCCGGGTCGAGGGCCGGTTCGCGCTCGACGACGACAACGAAATCGTGCTCGCACGCGTCATCCCCGTGGTGGGACGCAGCCGCGGGTACATCAACGGACGCCTGGCGACCGCGGCCGAGCTCTCCGAGTGGGGCCGCAAGCTCGTCGATCTGCACGGCCAGCATGCGCACCAGTCGTTGCTCGCGCCCGCCGAGCAGCGCGAACTCCTCGACCGGTTCGCGGGGGACAAGGCGCTCGCCGCCCGCGATCACATTCGCGCCGCGCGCCGCGAGGCCCGCCGGCTCGACGACGAACTGGCCGCGCTCGGTGGCGACGAACGCACCCGCGCGCGCGAAGTCGATCTGCTTCGTTACCAACTCACCGAGATCGACGAAGCGGAACTTGCCGACGCCGACGAGGACGCGCGGCTGGCTCAGGAGGAAGATCTCCTCGGCGATGCCGAAGCGCATCGCGACGCTGTTTCCGCCGCGTACGACGCGCTCGAAGGACCCGCGGCCGACGCGCTCGGAGTCGCGGTCGCGGAACTCTCCGGCCGCGCGCCGTTCGACGCGCTCACCGTGCGGCTGCGCGCGTTGCAGGGCGAGGTCACCGACGCAGCGCACGAAGCGAGGGTGGCGCGCGAGCAGATTGTCGCCGACCCGGAACGATTGGCCGCCGCGCACGAACGGCGGGCGAAGCTCCGCGAGCTGATGCGCAAGTACGGCCCGACACTCGGCGAGGTCCTCGTCTACGTCGGCGAGACCCGCAGCCGCCTGGCCGATCTCGAACAACACGACGAGCGGGCGGCGGCGCTGGGCGCGCGGCGCGACGAGGTACTGCGCGGGGCCACCGAGTCGGCCGCCACGCTTTCGGGAATCCGGAAGAAAGCCGCATCGAAGCTGGCCACAGCCGTTGCCGGGCACCTCCGGGAACTCGCGATGCCCAAGGCGACCTTTGAGGTAGTCGTGACCGCAACGGACCTCTCGGACGACGGCATGGACGACGTGACCTTCCTCCTCGCCGCCAACGCCGGGGAGCCGGCCCGGCCGCTTGCCAAAGTTGCCTCGGGTGGCGAACTCTCCCGTGCGATGCTGGGTATGCGGGTGGTGCTTTCCGAAGCGCCGCCGACGCTGATCTTCGACGAGGTCGACGCCGGTATCGGCGGGGAAACGGGCACGGCGGTCGGACGGGCACTCGCCGCGCTGGGAGGACGACACCAAGTGCTGTGCGTGACGCATCTGGCCCAGGTCGCAGCGTTCGCCGACGCGCAGGTGTCTGTCGCGAAGTCAGAAGTGGGCGGGCGCACCGTCGCGTCCGCGTCGCTGCTGCTCGACGACGCGCGCATCTCGGAACTGTCGCGGATGCTCGGCGGTGACGGGAGTTCGGCCGCGGCGCAGAAGCACGCGCGCGAACTCCTCGGCCGCTCGGTCGAGGTACGCACTGAAGTGCGAGCCGGATGAAGCTTCGGAGACGGCGCGCCGCGCGCGCCCGGTCGGCATCGAAGGGCGTGGCCCGGGTCGGGGACCGGACGAAGGATCTCGTCAAGCGGCTCGAACGGGGCGAGATCGCCGTCATCGACCATCGCGACATCGACCGGGTGGCCGCCGACGGGTTGGTCGCGGCGGGTGTCGCCGCGGTCGTGAACGCGAGCCCGTCGATCTCCGGGCGTTATCCCAACGGTGGACCGATCCGCATCGTCGAGGCCGGTATCCCGTTGCTCGACGACGTGGGTTCCGACGTCATGGATCTCGTGCGCGACGGCGAGGTGCTCGAACTGCGCGACGGTGCCCTCTGGCGCGACGGCGAGAAGATCGCCGCGGGTGTGCAACTCGACGCCGACGAGATCACCGCCCGCATGGACGACGCGCGCAACTCGATCGGTTCCGAACTCGAGGCGTTCGCCCGCAACACGCTGGAATACGTCGACAAGGAAGCCGAGCTGACGTTCGCAACCCTCGACCTGCCGCCGCTGCACACGAAGATCCGCGGCCGGCACGCGCTCGTCGTCGTACGCGGGCACGACTACCGCCACGACCTGCGGGCGCTGCGCCCTTACATCAAGGAGTACCAGCCCGTGTGCATCGCCGTCGACGGTGGCGCGGATGCGTTGCTCGAAGTCGGCGCCAAGCCCGACATCATTGTCGGCGACTTCGACTCACTCTCCGACCGCGCGTTGCACTGCGGCGCCGAGTTGGTCGCGCACGAGCGCGGCGACGGCTACTCGCCCGCGAGTGAACTGCTCGAGTCGCAAGGATTGCCGTTCCATCGCATCGTCGCGCCGGGCATGAGCGAGGACGTCGCCATGCTGCTCGCGTACGAAGCGGGCGCGACGCTCATCGTCGCGGTCGGAACGCACGCGACGATGGTCGAGTTTCTCGACAAGGGCCGGCGCGGTATGGCTTCGACGTTCCTGACGCGACTCCGGCTCGGACCCGTGCTGGTCGACGCGAAGGGTGTCAGCCGCTTGTACGAGGGACGAGTCCGGCGGCGCGACATGGTCTTGCTCGTCGCGGCGGCGGTCGCGGCGATGGTCGCGATGACATTCGCATCGGACTCACTGCGTGTCTTCATCGACGGGATGCGACTCGACATCGGCGATTGGCTGAACGGCCCCTTCTAGATTCGTTCCTACCGGTGACCCGCCCCGTTTCGAGGCGGGTCCCGTCGTAGGCTCAACCAAGCCCTCATGATCAACTTTCGCTTCCACCTCATCTCTCTCATCGCGGTGTTCCTCGCGCTCGGACTCGGCATCGTCGTCGGCTCGACGGTCGTCGACGACGCAATCGTCGACCGGCTCGAACGCGACATCGACGAGGTCCGGACCGAGTCGGCGGAACGGACCCGCGAGAACGACGAACTGCGCGACCAGCTGGCCACGGCCGAGCGCTACACCGAAGACTTGGCTCCGTTCGCGGTCGAAGCCCGGCTCGCCGAGATTCCCGTCGCGGTCATCGCGGAACGCGGGGTCGACGACGACCGCGTCGGCGACACCGTCGACATGCTGCGTGCGGCGGGTGCCGAGATCCCCGGTGTGCTCTGGCTCGAACCGTCGTGGAAGCTCGAAGATGTCGAGGAGGTGCGCGCGCTGAAGGAAGCAACCGGAGCGACCGGCAGCAAGGTCGCGGCCCGCGCGCTCGCGCTCGACGCGCTTGCGACCCGCCTCGTCGAAGGTCCGCCCGCCGCCGGCGAGGCCGCGGAGTCGGGCGACCTGATCGCCGCGCTCCGCAGCGCCGGCTTCCTCGGGTACGACGGCGACGACGCGGCCCTCGCCGAGTTCTCGGCCCGGCCCGCACGCGCCCTGCTCGTCACCGGCACCCGAAGCGAGCTCGGCCAGGACGGTGTCACGCTCGCGACCGCCCGCGCGTTCGCAGAAGCCGGCGTGGCGACGGTGGTCGGCGAGGTCTACGAAGCGGGCGACGAAAACGCGCCCGTACAGGGCGCGACCCTCGCGCCGATCCGAACCGACGACGCCGTCGCCGACCAGATCTCGACCGTTGATCATCTCGACGTCGTGGCCGGCCGGGTCGCGGCCGTGCTCGCGCTCGAAGACCTCGGGCGCAGCGTCGTCGGGCACTACGGCTACGGAAGCGACGCCGGCGGGCCCCTGCCCGAACCACAGTCATGACGAACCCGACCCTCGGGCGCGCGGCGACCACGATGGGCGCCGCGACGGCGCTTTCGCGCGCCGTCGGGTTCGTACGGGTGCTGGTCGTCGCCGCGGTTCTCGGAACTACATATCTCGGCAACACGTTTCTTGCCGCCAACTCGATGGCGAATGTGCTCTTCGAGTTGCTGGCCGCGGGTGCGTTGTCCGCGGTGCTCGTTCCCACGTTCGTCGCGTTGCTCGACTCCGGTGACGACGACGAGGCGCGCCGTCTTGCTCGCGGGCTCTTGTGGGTTGCGCTGGTCGGCCTGGGTGTGGTCACGGTCGTCGCACTCGTGTGTGCGCCGCTGATCGCGCGCCTGCTCGCGTCGGGGGTCGAGGATCCCGGTATCGCCGCGGACCAACGGCGCCTCGCGACGTTTCTCCTCTGGTTCTTCGTCCCGCAGGTGCTCCTATACGCGTACGGCACGGTCGCGACCGCATGGTTGTACGCGCGGCGGCGCTTCGTCGTCACCGCACTCGCGCCGATCGCGAACACCGCGGTCATGGTCGGCGCGCTGCTCGCGTTCCGGGCCGTCGCAGGCGCTGATCCCGGCTTCGACCTGTCGATCGGCGAGCGCTCGCTGCTCGTCGTGGCGGGCACCGGCGGCGTCGTCGGCTTCGTCGCGGTGCTTGCGTTTGCCGCGCGCCAAAGCGGGCTCGGGCTCCGGCCGCAGCGAATCCGGCGCGACCCGGCGCTCGGTCGGCTGTTACGGCTCGCGGCGTGGGGAGTGCTGCTGCATGCCAACGCCGGCATCCTGTTGGGCGCGACCCTCGTGTTCGGGAACAGCGTTGCGGGCGGTGTCGTCGCGTACCAGGTCGCGTTCGTCTTCTTCCTCGCGCCGTATGCGATCCTCGCCCAACCGATCTTGACGACTGTGCTGCCCGAACTGTCGACGCGTTCCGGCGCGGGGGAGTCGGACGCGTTCGCCGAGACGGTGCGGTGGGGCCTCGACCGCATGGCCGTGCTCGTGGTCCCGGTGTCGTTCGCGATGGCTGCCCTCGCGTTGCCGGCCATGCGGATCGTGTCGTTCGGCGAAGCCGGTGCCGAAGGGCCCGGCTTGCTCGCGGCGGCGCTGGCCGCGCTCGCGTTCGGGCTGTATCCCTACGGTGCGTTGTTGTTTCTCGCCCGCGCGTATTACGCGCTCGACGACAGCCGCACGCCCGCGCTCGTCGCGATC
>JAWXCJ010000268.1:0-3973 GCA_034408875.1 Actinomycetota bacterium | reverse complement strand
TGCGGAGGGCGCAAAGGCCAAAAAAGGCGGCAAGGAGAAGAAGGCCAAGGTCTACGGGCCTTCGACCGTGCTGAAACCCGTCGTCATCGGCGGGTTCCTCCTGATGCTGTTCAGCATCGTCCTGCCGGTCGTCCTCGGGTAGTTCGAGCAGTTCCTCGTAGTCTCGGGGGCCGTGAACCCGTTCGCCGACACCGAAGACCAAGCCGCGCTGCGCCAACTCGCCCGCGACGTCGCCGAGCGCGAACTCGCCCCGATGGCCCGCCACGGCGACGAGACCGAAGAGTTCCCCCAGTGGGCGTGGGACGGCATCCGCAAAGCCGAACTGTTCGGGATCACGATCGGCGAGCAGTGGGGCGGCGCCGGCCTCGGCGACGTCGAGGCCGCGATCGTGCTCGAAGAACTGGCCCGCGCCGACGTGTCGGCCGCGATCCTCGCCCAACTCACCTTCAACGGTCCGCCGCGCGCGATCGAACACCTCGGCAACGAAACCCTGAAGAACACATGGCTGCCGATCGCCGCGAGCGGCGAAGGGCTGTTCTGCATCGGCATCAGCGAAACCGAAGCGGGCAGCGCGGTCGGGCACATGCGAGCGAAGCTCACAGCCGACGGCGACGGCTTCCGCCTGAACGCGTACAAGAACTACGTGACCGGCGGCCACAAGGCGCGGGTGTGTGTGGTGTGGTGCCGCTTCCCCGGGAGTGAGGGCATCAAAGGCATCGGCGCCGTCGTCGTCGACCTCGAAAAGCCCGGCGTCACCGTCGCAGGAACGCACGTGAAGATGGGCCTGCGCGCGACGAGCGAAGCCGAGCTCGCATTCGACGACGTGCGTATCGAACCCGACGAGGTGCTCGTCTGGGGCGAGACGGACAGCACGGAGTCGTTCAAGACGCTGATCGCGCACATCAACCACGAGCGGTGCGGAAACGCGGCGATGTGCGTCGGCGCCGCGCAGGGCGCGCTCGAGTACGCCGTCGGGTACATGAACGAGCGCAAGACCGGCGGCAAGTTCCTCGCGGAGTATCAAGGACTGCAGTGGAAGATCGCCGACATGGCGACGCAGCTCGAAGGCGCGCGCCTGCTGCTGCAACGCGCGGTGCACATGGCCGGCCCGCACGGCACGCCACCCGCACTCGAGACCGCGATGGCGAAGACCGCGGCCAACCTCGCCGCCAAGTTCGTGTGCGACGAAGCGATCCAACTGCTCGGCGGCTACGGCTTCTCGCGCGAGTACCCGGTGGAACGCGTATACCGCGACATTCGCGGGCTGTGCATCGGCGCGGGCACGATCGAGATCCAACGCAACTACATCGGCTCAAGTGTCCTCAAGGGCGCGACGCCCGCGAGTGACGGATGGAAGCACCGGCGCTGACTGCGTCGCTCGACACGCTTCTGACCCGCGTCGCACCGGCCGAAGTGGCCGAGCGGGTGGCGCGGATCGCGGGCGGGCTCCGCGCCGCGGGCGTTGGTCCCGGCGACGCGGTCGCGTGGCAGTCACCGAACCGGGTCGAGGTCGGCCTGCTCTACCGCGCGTGCTGGCGGCTCGGCGCGGTCGCGGCACCGTTGCACCACCAAGTCGGGCCCGCCGACGCGCAGGCCATGCGCGCGGCGGTCGCGCCCCGCTTCGCCGTCGACGACCTCGACGCGCTGCCCGACGGTCCGCCCGTCAGGGAGTTCTGGCCCGACGCGTCGGCCCGGGCCGCGGTGCTCTTCACGTCGGGGTCGAGCGGCGCACCGAAGGGCGTCGTCCACACGCAGGCGACGCTCGCGTACAAGGCCGTGCAGATGCAGGATGCGCACGGCCTCACGCCCGCCGACTGCGTGCTCATGCCCGCACCGTGCGCCCACATCTCGGGACTGCTGAACGGCATCACGCTGCCGGGTGTCGTGCCGTTCCGGACCGTGTTCATGGCCCGCTGGGATCCGGAGACCGCACTCGGCCTCATCGAGTCGGAGCGGGTCACGTTCATGGTCGGGCCGCCGACGTTCTTCGTGTCGCTGATGGGCGCGCCCGGGTTCGCGCCCGAGCGCGTTGCGAGCCTGCGCCTGATTTCGAGTGGTGGTGCCGGCGTGAGCCCCGCGTTCGTCGCCGAGGCCGAGGCTCGCCTCGGCGCGCGCGTGAAACGCACGTACGGTTCGACCGAGGCACCGACGATCGTCACCGACGGCACGCCCATCGGACCCGTAGAACTGCGCATCGATACGAACGGCGAACTCCTCGTGCGGGGAGCCGAACTGTGTGTCGGTTACCTCGACCCTGCGCAGACCACGGAAGCGTTCACCGCCGACGGATGGTTCCGCACCGGCGACCTCGCCACCCTCGATGGCGCCTCGGTTGGCCGAGTCGAGATCGTCGGCCGCATCAACGACGTCGTGATCCGCGGCGGCGAGAACATCGCCGTGGCCGAAGTCGAAGGCGTGCTCGAAGCGCACCCGGCCGTGCGCGAGGCCGTGGTCGTCGGCTACCCCGACGACCTCATGGGCGAACGCGTCGCCGCGTTCGTGATCGCGGAGCCCGGCTTCGACGTCGACGCGGCGCGCGCCTGGTTCGCCGACCAAGGCGTCGCGAAGTACAAGGCCCCCGAGAAGGTCATCGTGGTCGCCGAGTTCCCGGTGCTCGCCACCGGCAAACCCGACCGCCAAACCCTGCAGGCGTCGATAGCCCACCACTGAGGTGGTCTATCGACGCATCCTTTAGGTGCCCCAGGGGGACGTGTCTACGCCCATCATCTGGAACCCTTTGATGACGGCCTTCGGGTTGAGGATGCCCGGCTTCCAGTCATGGTTCCACATGCGCTCGTTGGCGACACCCGACACGAACATCTTCGCCTGCTTGAGGTCGACGAGGATGCCGCGCGACGAGGTCTGGCGTTCGTAGCGTTCCGCGTGCTCGGCGTCGATCACGTAGTTCATCGAGTCGCACATGCGCCGCATGTCGACGTTGTTCCAGTCGTACGGGCTCAGCGAGATGTGCAGCATCACACCCGCGGGCTCCACCGACTCGAACTCGAAGTTCTTCGAGACGAGCGTCACCGGGGCGAGGCAGCACGCGCAGTGCGACTCGAGTCGCACGGTCTTGTCCTTGAACGGCGGCATGTGCGAGAACGCCACTGCTTCGCTCGCACAGCCGACGAACGAATGGAACTCGTCGTCGATGTACGCGCGCACCTGCGACGGGAACGACGAGAACGGCGGCGCCTTGAGCAGGTTGCCGTTCTGCGAGTCTTCGTCGACGGTGATGACGATGCCGAGCTGGAGTTCCTTGTACGCCTCGAGGATGCGGCGCCGGTCGAAGCCGGTCGACTCGTTCACCTCACGCAGCGTCGGCCCGTGGCCGTGCGCGCACCAGTGGTCGAAGATCAGCGCTCGGATCTGCTTGGCGTCGTCCGAGAACTCGAACGCGGGAACGTTGTGCGGCATGGGCCCGGAGACTAGGTGTCCCCGGGCCCATGCGCCGAGGCGGAGTGGGGCCGAGTCAGTCCTTGTCGACGATGGTGGCCACGGCCGTGGCGTCGAGAATCAGACCGTCCTTCGGATCGCGGAGTTCGATCAGCAAGGTATCGTCCCGCTCGATCGCGGTGTCGTCCTTGACCGCGACGGTGAAGGTGCCCGAGGTCTCGTTCTTGGGAATCGTGCCGACGCCCATCTTGCGGACGTAGCCGCTGCCTTGAACGTCAACTTCGCGGTGCCCGTGTCGCCTTTTTCGACGTCGTCGTGGTAGCCGGCCGCGTTGTCGTCGTGGTGGGCGGCGGGTCGTTCGTGACGATCGTCCGAGCAATCGCGTCGCCCGGGAACAGACAGAACATGTCCTGCAACCCGAGCCCGGGTAGTTTCGCCGGGCGCGTGGGGATACGGTGCGATCGGTAGATCCTGGTACGGGACACGGGGAGGCACTGATGCGTCCGAGCTTGCGCATGCTCGCGGTGGGACTCACGGCGATGCTGGCGTTCACCGCGTGCGGTGGCGACGACGACGA
>JAWXCJ010000267.1:0-30386 GCA_034408875.1 Actinomycetota bacterium | reverse complement strand
CGCGCGCGCGAGATGGTTGCCCAGGGCGATGCCGACGCCGCGCTGATCCTGCCGGACGAAGACGAGTCTGCGACGACGCCGATCGCGGTGATCGTGAATCGAAACGTGCCGCTCGTGGGCCAGTTGGCCGCGAGCGGAGCCCGCACGCTCGCGACCCGAGTAGCCGCGGCCTCGCACGCTGATCTTCCACCTCCGGCTGTCATCACCGTTGACGTGGATGGCGGTAAACGATCGCTCAGCGGTGCCGAACTCTACGGTCCCGTGATCGGCATCTTCTTTCTGTTCCTTACGGCCGGCTTCGTCGCGCGCAGTCTCCAGGAGGAGCGGGAGCAGGGCACGTTGGCGCGGCTGCGGTCGATACCGATCAGTGCCGGCACGATCGCATTCGCCAAAGTGCTGACCGTGGTCATCGTCGGTGGCATCGAGCTCGCGATCGTCTTCCTCATCATGGGCGTCCTGTACGGCGCGCAGTGGGGCAGCCTGGCTGCGGTCGCGTTGATCGGATTCGCGATAACCCTTGCGGTCGGTTCTATCGCCCTGCTCATCGCGGCGCTCGCGCGCACGTCGTCGACGGCCCACAACCTCGAGGTCATCGTCGCGCTCGGGTTCGCCGTGCTCGGAGGCAGCCTGGTCCCGCTCCACAACCTTCCCGACGCCGCCCGCCCGATCGCCGCCGTCACGCCGAATGGAGTTGCCATTCGTGCTCTGCGAGATGTCGCGGCCAACGGCTACGGCGTGCGCGACGTGCTCGGTCCTGTGTTCGTGATCTTGTTGTTCACGCTGTTCTTCGCGTCGATTGGGCAGGTTCTCGTGCGGCGCGCGGTCGACGGATGACGTTCAGCCGGGTGCGGGCGATCTCGTGGTTGTTCCTTCGCCGCGAGATGCGCGATGCGTATCAAGTCATCTTTATCGTCATCGTCCCGATCCTCATCGCCGCGATCTTCGGCCTGGCCGACAAGCGCGGCAGCGAGTCGTTGCCGATCGGGGTCGTGACGCTGGAGGCCGGGCCGCTGGCGACCGATCTCGTCGACCAGATCTCGGACGAGCCCGCGCTGCGGGTGCGCGAGTTCGAGACCCGCGACTCGGTGCAGGCCGCTATTCGCCGCGGAGAAATCTTCGCGGGGGTGATCATCCCGGCCGGCTATGACGCCGATGTCGGGGACGGCACGCCCACCGACGTCGAGATCCTCGGCGACGATTCCACGACCTCGTTCATCGCCGCGAGCGCCGGCGTCGCGCTGGTCGTCGACCGAGAGGATCAGACGATTGCCGTCGCGCGCGACCTGGCCGCGACGAACGGGGTCGCACTCGACACAGCGATCGCCGAGGCCCGCGAGATCGTTTCGGCGGTGGCCACTGATGTCGAGAAGATCACGGCGAACAAGGCGACCCGCGCCACCGGTCTCGGGCGCGCCACCGCGGGCATGCTCGTCTACTTCACGTTCGAGACGGCGCTGGTGCAGTCGTTCCTACTCGTCGAAGACCGAAAGGCCGGGATCATCGCGCGGATGGCCACCACTGCGACGCGCGACCGGGAAATTGTCGCCGGGCAGACGCTCGGACGCTTCGTCCACATGGTGTTCCAAGGTTTCCTGCTCGTCACGGCTGGTGCGCTGCTGTTCGGCATCGATTGGGGGAATCGTGGCGCCGTGGCCGCGGTCGTGGTCCTCTTCGCTCTCGTTGCAACACCGATCGGGCTCATCGTCGGCTCGCGGCGCTCGACCGTCGACTCGACGTTCGCCCGAGTCGGCGCCTCCGCGGTGATGGCGCTGCTCGGTGGCTGCTTCTTCGCCCTCACGTTGGTCCCGGACTGGATGCGCATCCTCGGTCACGTCACGCCACACGCGTGGGCGGTCGACGGGCTCAGTGAACTCGTGTCGACGAACGCAGGATTGTCGGATGTGCTCGTTCCGGTAACCGTGCTCGCCGGGCTGGCGACCGTCCTGTTCGCGATCGCGCTGAAACGGTTCCCCCGCACTTTCGAGGGCTGACGCCCCGCTTTGGTCTGATCAGGTAACCGGGAGGAACGCGAGGCGCCGGTTCGTGGCGTCGAGCACGGCCCGTGCCACCGCATCGGCTTCCTGCTGGGGCCGGACCATGGCCGACCCCGACACGATCTGTTCCGACGGCGGCGACACGAACACGACGGTCACGACCGCGACGTCGTGGGAGCCGACGCGCACGATCTGCGCGTGGTCGATGTCGACGCACTCGGCCGCCGGTTCGAGCTGACGCAGCGCGTCGACGGTGGCGGCGGCGACCAAACGATGCCGCGCCGTCGTGGCGATCGACCCCTCGGCGAACCCGACGGCTTCGTCGTCGTCACGAGCGAGCGTGACGCGTACGAGCGAGCGGAGGCCGCTTGCCTCTGCGGTTATGGCGATGATCGAAGGCCTCGGCCCGGCCGCGACCTCGGTGTCGACCAGGCCTTGACCGAGCTGCACGACGGAGATCACGCGCCGGTCGATCTCGAGGCCGAACGACGCGAGCGCGACCGACTGGACGTCGCGCACGATCTGCTTCGGATGCTTGCCCGGATGCGCCACGACGTGGACCTCGCTGACCCGGCCCGATGGTTCGGCGACGATCCGCGCGATCGACACGTCGGGTAAGCGACAGATCTCCCGCTCGACATCCGCGAGATCGAGATCTTCCACGGCACTGCTCCGGGATTCGGTACTCCGGGATTCAGGGGCCGGTGCGGACATTACGACCTCGCCTTCGACCAGGACGCCGAGTTCCTCGAACTCGCCATCGCCGCCCGTCCAGTAGTGGTCGTCCATGACAGCCCGCGCAATCTCGCTCGATTGGCCCATCCGGAAGGAGCGGGCACTGTACCATTCGAGCAATTAGTTAATATTTGGCAGAAAAAACGGCGAAGAAAAAAGTCCCACCGGCATCTTGCCTGGTTGGTCCTGGTTCGTGAAACTGCTGTGGCCAATGTGACGCGCTGTTACCTCGGGCGTGCGTTGAGCGGGAATGTGACCGGGCTGTTCGGGGGGGCGCCAAGGCACAGAGCATCCCAGGAGACAGACGGCAAGGCCTCGGGCCGGGCTTCAACAACCCCTAGCGAAGCGGATTTGACCCCACCGCGCATAGCGGCAGCGGCGGAGGCGATTTCGTAGGGGGAATTCCTTGTGAAGAAGGTCACTGTCCGAGTTGCTGTTCTCGCGACGAGCGCAATGGCGCTCTTGCTCAGCGGCGGAGCGCTGCTCAGCAAGAGGTAGATCAGCTCGACCCGCGGCCTTGCCGCCTCTTTCCGGGTTGTCCCCACTGCCGATGGATACCAAAGCGTGAGAATTTTCCCCCGGCGCCTCTGGTGGTTCACCGTGCCCCTGCTCGCATTCGCGGCAGCGGCAGCGACCGCCGCCGCGGCCGTGGAGGGCGCGCCGCCCCTGGTCCCTGTCGTGGTTTTCGCCAGCCTGCTCATCTTCAGCGAGCACAGGCCGGTGCGGCTGCCCAACGGCATCTCCGGGACCGGCGGCTCACTGGTGCTGTTCTCGGCGATCGTCGTCCTCGTCGCCCAAGGGTCGGTGCTCGGGGCGTTTCTCGTCGGTTGTGCCAACGGCCTCTACGCGCTTCACTTCCACCGCAGCGCCTGGCCGTGGATCCCATTCAACGCCGCGGTCGCCGCGCTCTCGACCCTGGGCGCCGCGCTCGTCTACGCGGCAATGCCGCCGTCGTTTACGGAACATCTGCCCGCGGCTGCGGTCGTCGCCGTGGCGGTGGCGTTGGTCTTTTTCGCCGTGAACGCGCTGCTGCTCGCCGTTTCCGACGCCTTCGAAGGCCAACTCGACTGGCGCGGCTTCCTCCGCGACGTCGCGCCGGTCGTGCTCCAGATGGTCCCCTTCGCGATTCTCGGGTTCCTCCTCGGGCGTCTCTACCTCGACCTCGGCGCGGCCGTCATGGTCCTCATCATCGTCCCGATCCTCATTGCGCGCGAGATGTTCGCCTCGTATCTGACAGTGAAGGAGTCGCACGACGAGACCGTGCACATGCTCATTCGGGCGCTCGAGACGAAGGACCGGTATACCGCCGGTCATTCTGAGCGGGTGGCGACGTACGCGCAGTACATGGGGGAGGAGTTCGCCTTCCGGCCCGCCCGCATGGAGCGGCTGCGGTTTGCCGCCCTCATGCACGACATCGGCAAGCTGGTCGTGCCGAACCATCTCCTCAACAAGCCGGGGCGACTGACCGAAGAAGAGTTCGCCCGGATTCGCCTGCACGAGAAGGTCTCCGTGCAGATGTTGAGCCACATCGAGTTCCTGCGCCCCATTGCCGCCGTGACGAACAGCGACGCCATGCGGTTCGACCCCGATGACGAAGACCACCCGGTCGAGCCGTACATGGTGATGATCGCCGACGCCTACGACGCCATGACGTCGACCCGCTCGTACCGCAAGGCCGTCTTGCAGGAAGTCGCGTTCCAAGAGCTGCGCGACAAGTCGGGCACGCAGTTCCACCCCGCGTGTGTCGAAGCCTTGATCAACGCCATCGAGAAGCGCGGCGAAATGCACGGCGCCGGGTTCGAGATCCACACCGAGTTCGACAACGCGCCCGACGTGGGCTTGGGGTCAGCGGGACTCGGCGACCTGCTCCGCACGGAGATCGCGTCATGAGCCGCGCGGCCCGCGCCGGAATTGTTGCCGCCCTCGGTGCGCTCGCGACAATCGTCGCGTTCGCCATCGAGCCCAACAGCCGGGCCGACGAGTTGGTGCTCCTCGCGACCGGAATCGTCATCGGTGAGCTGCTCGTGCTTCGGCTCGAGGACCGCAGCGCGGTACCGCTCAGCTTCGCGGTGATGATCGTGCTCGCGGCGTCGTTCGACTTCGAGGAGTATGCGCTCACCATCTTCAGCGCCGAGGCGATCGCGTACTTCGTGCGCATCTCGCAGCCGAGCCTTCGGTGGCGGCTGTCGATACTCGTCGACCGGTTCGCGGTCGCCGGCGCGACGTTTCTCGCGTACGCGGTCGCATGGGACGCGCTCGACCGACGCGAATCCGTCGCGGCCGTGCTCACCGCACTCGGCGCCGCGGCCCTGGCCCAAGTCGTTGCCGACTACTTGGTACGGACCGCGCTGCGGATCTCGCCGTCGTTCTCGGTCCGGGCCCGGCTCGCGTGGCTGGCCGTGGCGTCGTCGGGGATGCTCATGGCCGTCGGCTACCGCGGTGTCGACGGCCACGGCGATGTCGGGATCTGGGGCCCCTTGCTGTTCGCCACGCCCTTGCTCGCCGCTTGGTATGCGTTCGAGCGGCTCGACGCCGCCACGCTCTCCTACACGCAGACCATCGAGTCACTGGCGATGGCACCCGAGTTCGGCGGGCTCGTCGTCGCCGGCCACGCGCAGCGTGTCGCGCAACTGTCGGTCGCGATGGGCCATGACCTCGGCCTCTCGCCGTCGGAAGTCGACGACCTCGAGAAGGCGGCGCTCCTCCATCACCTCGGCGAGGTCACCCTCGAAGACCCCGAGGTCGCGGGCCGACCCGACCCGGCCGAGGTCGCGGCGGTGACCGGCGGGATGCTGCGCGAGATCCGGCCACTCGCCGGTGCGGGCGACATCGTCGCGGGCGACGCCGAGGACCCGAAACACCGGCTCGCCGGCCACGCGCTGCGCCTCGCCAGCGAGTACGACGACCTGACCGCCACGTCGGGAACGTCCGCCGACATCGCCATCGAAACGCTGCGCTCCGCGCCCGCGTTCGTGCACGATCCTCGGCTCCTCAGCGCCCTCGAACGGGCGGTGAAGGCGCACAGCGTCCCGCGCTGAGCGCCCGCGCACTCCGGCTCAGTCAGTGCCGCGTGAGGTCGACAATCCCCGGCGACGGGGCTGCGAGTACATCCCGTTCAGGCCGTCGAGGATGACGACGTCTATGGCAACCTCCATGTCGGTACCCGAGGGCGTCGTGCGCTCTCGTCGCTTCGCCTTGCGGTCGGGCCGGCGGCTCGCGTGGTACGACATGTCGGCCAGGCCCACGGCCAGGATCAGATCGCCGAACGAGATCACGATGTCGAACGGTGATCGCAGCACGATGATGTCGGCGAGGAACATGAGCCGGTCGTCGTCGTCCTGAACGTGGTGCTTGATCGTCGGTTCGATCCACGTCTCGGCCTCCCAATCGGGCGGGATGTCGACGGGCATGCCCTGGTTCACGACGATGACCAGCGCGTTGCACGCCACACCGATGAGCACGACCGTCATGCCCTTGATCAAGGCGTTCCCGACGCAGAACCCCAGGATCAACACGTACGAAGCGGTGAGCAGCCCGTAGCCGACGGTGTGCCATCGGTCCACGGGGATGTCGGCGAACTCCAGGAAGATCTGGATGGCGAAGCCGCCGAGGAGCAGCCCGCCCCAGCGCCACGGCGTCATCAACAGCCGGTAGTACGAGCCCCCCGTGACGAGCGGGATGATCGCGGCAATCCCGAGGGCGACGACGTACGCCAGCATGCTGGGCCGAACACTACGCGTCCCGGCGATTGCCGGGACGTACTCGCAGGCGGGCACGGGACCGGCGGCGTCGCGGCCGGATGCCCTCAGGTAGCAGGGGGCTCCGTCCTACGACCTACGACTCGGCCCCGCGCGATGCCGACCTGCGGCCGATGCCAATTGACCGGTACGGGCGTATACCAGATACGGCAGGGGACTATCCGGGGGGATACATCGTGACCGCGATCTGGGCGGAGCTTTCGATACACGGCGGGGGAGCAGTTGCTCCGCCCCGGGTGCGGGTTGCCCGGGCGCTGGCTGATGCCCATGCCACCGCGACGGGTGCCGGCATGCAGGACTTGGCGGGACACCTGTCGCGGCTCGCGGCGGAGATGGCACTCGATCTCGAAGACGAGGAGTGCCATCCGCAGCTCGGGCTCTCGGGGCGCGAGATCGAGGTGCTGCGACTCGTCAGCGTGGGGCGGACCAACCCCGAGATTGGCGAGGAGCTGTTCATCAGCCGGCGCACGGTTGCGGCGCACGTCTCGAACATCTTGCGCAAGCTCGACTGTGCCAACCGGGGCGAGGCCGCCGCGACCGGATACGCCGCCGGCATCTGCTGATCGGCGGACCGCCTACGCTCCGCTCGCGATGGACGCGAACGAAGTGCTGTATGAGGTCGACACGGGGATCGCGCGGGTCACGATCAACCGGCCCGAACGGCGCAATGCGATGTCGTACGGGGTCATGCAGGGGCTACGCGACGCCATCGCGCAGGCTCGGGCCGACGACGCGGTGCGGGTCGTCGTGCTGACCGGCGCCGGCGACAAGGCGTTCTGCGCGGGTGCCGACCTGGGCGGCATCGCCGAGAACTCGGGCGCCGCCGCGGCCCATGAGGGCCGGGGCCTGCTCGCCGACCTCTTCCGCGACATGTGGTCGCTCGGAAAGCCGATCGTGGCGCGCGTGCGCGGGTTTGCGCTCGCGGGCGGGTTCGGGCTGGCGTGCGCGTGCGACATCGTCGTCGCGTCCGACGACTCGACGTTCGGAACACCCGAGATCAACGTCGGTCTCTGGCCGTACATGATCACGGTGCCGTTGTTGCGCTCGATGGCGCCCAAGACGGCGCTCGACCTCATGATGACCGGCCGGCGCGTCGACGCCAACGAAGGCGAACGCCTCGGGTTCGTGCAGCGGGTCGTCCCTGTCGACCAACTCGACGCGGCTGTCGACGAACTCGCGGGCGAACTGGCGCGCAAGAGTCCCCTGATCATGAAGTGGGGTCGCGATGCGTTCTACCGGGTGCTGGAGATGGACGCGAACGAGGCACTCGCGTACCTCCAGGGCATGCTCACGATGACGACGATGACCGAAGACGCGGCCGAGGGAGTCGCCGCGTTCGCCGAGAAGCGCGACCCGATCTGGAAGGGCCGCTAGTGCGGACGCAGTGCAGCCCCGCTTGCCGTAGGCCCCTCGGCGCGGAACGTAGGGAGCCATGGTCATGACCAATCACGACTGGGGACCGCTCGTCGGCGCCGTGAAGGTGCGCAAGGACGCGGCGCTGGCAATGGGTGGACCCGATCGGGTCGAACGCCAGCACTCGCTGGGCAAGCTGACCGAGCGCGAGCGTCTCGACCTGCTGCTCGACCCGGGGACCTGGGTTGAATACGGGCTCCTCGCCGATCACATGGATGCGGGTATCGGTGACCGGTTCCTGGCCGCCGACGGCGCGGTCACCGGCATCGGCGAGATCGACGGGCGTCCGATCGCGATCGCGGCGTACGACTTCACCGTCATGGCCGGCTCGATGGGCAAGGTCGGGGAGGACAAGATCGCCCGCATGCGCGCGCACGCGCTGCGCCAGCGCATCCCGATGGTGTGGCTGCTCGACTCGGCCGGCGCGCGCATCCAGTCGACGAGCGGTTCGTCGTTCGCGGGCGCGGGTGCGCTTTTCCGCGAGCAGGTCGCGATGAGCGGGGTCGTGCCGATGGTCGCGGCCATGCTCGGCCATTGCGCGGCCGGGACCGCGTACATCCCCGCGTTGTGCGACTTCGTGCCGATGGTCAAGGGCACGTCGTCGATGGCATTGGGCGGGCGCCACCTCGTGAAGGCCGCGGTCGGGGAAGACGTCACCGAAGAGGAGATGGGCGGGTCGGCCGTGCACACGAAGGTGTCGGGATGCGCCGACCTCGAAGTGGCCGACGACGCGGAGTGCCTCCGCATCGTGCGGGCGTACCTGTCGTTCTTCCCGCAGCACAACGGCGATCGGCCGCCGAAGCGCGCGACCGCCGACCCCGTCGACCGCCGCACCGAAGAGCTCTACGACATCGTGCCGACCGCGCCACGCCGCGCCTACGACATGCGCAAGGTCGTGAGCGCGATCGTCGACGACGGCGACGTGTTCTGGATGAAGCCCGACTGGGCCAAGAACATCGTGACCGGCCTGGCCCGGGTGGGCGGTCAGCCGGTCGGCATCGTCGCGAACCAGCCGATGGTGCTGGGCGGGGCGCTCGACGTGAACGCGGCCGACAAGGCGGCTCGCTTCGTGTGGTTGTGCGACGCGTTCAACATCCCGCTCGTGTTCCTGCACGACGTCCCGGGCTTCATCGTCGGCTCCGCGGTCGAGAAGCAGGGAATCATCCGCCACGGCGCCAAGATGCTGTTCGCGGTGTCGGAGGCGACGGTCCCGAAGATCAGCGTCGTGCTGCGCAAGAGCTACGGCGCCGGGTACTTCGTCATGAACGGGTTGGCGTACGAGGCCGACTACATCGTCGCGTGGCCCACGGCCGAGATTGCGGTCATGGGGCCCGACGGCGCGGTGAACATCATCCACCGCAAGCAACTCGAGGCGATCGAAGACGACGACGAGCGCACCGCCCGCCGGCTCGAGCTGGCCGAGGAGATCCGGGCCAACATCGACCCCTACGTCGCGGCCGGCCACGGCCAACTCGACGACGTCATCGACCCCGCCGACACCCGCGCGGCCATCGCGCGGGGTCTGCGCATCACGGCCGACAAGCGCGTCGAACGCCCCGCGCGCAAGCACGGCGTGCTCCCGGTGTAGGCGCGGTACGCCTTCCGGGTACTCTCCCGCCGTGGCTGAGATCCGTGCCGAGATTGCGGCGAACGTGTGGCAGGTCGTCGTCGAAGAGGGACAGATGGTCGCCGAGGGCGACGAGATCTGCATTCTCGAGTCGATGAAGATGGAGATTCCGGTCGTCACCGAGGTGCCGGGCGTCGTGCGCGAACTGCACGTCGCGCCCGAGCAGACGGTGCAAGAGGGCGATCTGATCGCCATCATCGACGAGTCGTAAGCGCCTCGGCCGTGCTCCAGGTTCCGTGATCAGCTTCGAGTTGCGGGGTTTCGTCGGCCTCGCCACGATCGACCGTCAGGAGCGGCGCAACGCCTTGAACGGCGAGTTGTGCGATGAGTTGCGAACGTATCTGGTCGAGCACGCCGACCTGCGCGCGGTGGTCATAACCGGGGCCGGTTCCGCGTTCTGCTCGGGTGCCGACCTCGTGACGCGCTTCGCGAGCGACGGTACCGCCACGGGCAAAGACACGTTCCGGCCCGCGTTCGAAAAGGTCCTCGACGCGATCGTGGCGTACCCGGCGCCCGTCATCGCCGCGATCAACGGGCCGGCAATCGGGGCCGGCATGCAGCTCGCGGTCGCGTGCGACATTCGCATCGGCTCGCTCGGCGCCCGTTTCGCCATCCCCGGTGGGCGGTTGGGCATCCACCTCAGCGCTCGCAACATCTGGCGGCTCGCCGATCTGGTCGGACCGGGCGCGGCCCGCGACTTCCTGTTGACCGGCCGGACGGTCGACGCCGAGCAGGCGTTGCGGCTCGGGCTCATCCAACGCGTCGCCGACGACGTCGTGGGCGAAGCCCTGTCACTCGCGGGTGAGATCGCCGCCTCGGCGCCGCTCACGGTCCAGGGGCACAAGCGGTCGCTGAACCTCGTCGCCGAGAACGACTGGTTGAACAAGAAAGCGCGCGAAGAAATCGCGAAGCTCGAAGCCCGCGCGTTCGCGAGCGAAGATCTGCAAGAGGGGTTGGCCGCGTTCGAGGAAAAACGCAACCCCGACTTCAAGGGCCGCTGATCGGCACGACTATGGCTCCCTCGCGCACCGCGCAGTGGCCTGCGGCGCGAGGGCAGTGCGCTGCGTCCGCACTACGGCGCTTCGAGGGTCGCGAACCAGCGACCGTTGCGTGCTGCAGGATCGGACGCGAGCCGGAGTCCGGCCCGACCGGCAACCGATTCGAGGGTGTCGGGTGTGACCGCGGTCCACGGGACCGGGCCGTGCCGCCCGTCGCCGTCGAGCCACGCTTCGAGCACGCCCGTCGGTGCGTCGGGCGGATCGAGTTCGACGATCGCCCGCCCGCCCGATTGCAACAACATGCCGACGCGGCGCAACACGCGCTCCGGAGCCCCTCCCGCGCCGACGACGCCGTCCGGCAGCAACGCCGACGCGAAGCGGCCGGGAGGCGCCGCGGGATCGAACAACGATGCGAGCAACCGGCCCCACGCGACGTCGAGCACCGGCGTCGGTGGCGTCGTCGTGGGGATCGGCCGGCCGAGTGGACGCACGTGCTCGCCCACGACGAGCGCAGTCGCGGGCCGCTCGAGCACAGGCATCGTCTCGTCGTCGCGTTTGGCGACGACGTCGACGAGGCCGCGCACGGCGGCCGCGAACCACGACTGCGGGGCGAGCGCGGCGACGACGCGGGCGTCGTCGAAGGTGTCGACGTCGAGCAGCTGGGGGAGCGACGCGACGCGTAACCCGAGGGCGCGCAACCGTTCTTCCTGGCGCCGGCCCGTGTCCGCAGTCCGCATCGGGACCTCTTCGAACACGCGCCGGTCGGCACTGTGTAACCCGAGCGCCCAATAGCCGCCGTCGTCGGAGACGCCGAGTGCGGCGTCGGCGTTGGCGAGCGCGCCCAACGCGTTGGCGAGCACCGTCGCGGAGACATGAGGCGCGTTCGTGCCGATGAGCAGGGTCGGCTCGCGCACGTGCCCGATCGTGTCCGCGAACGCCGAGGCGAGCCGGGTGCTGATATCGCCCTCGGCCTGCGGTACGACGTCGAAACCGTCGGGCAGCCACTTTCCGGGTTGGCCCTCGAGGACGACGACGCGCCGGTCGGCCGGGGTCGCGCGCACCGTGTTGAGGGTGTCGGCCAGGGCGGCCTCGGCCAATTGGCGGACTTCGTCGGGCGTGCACGGCGGCGTGAGCAAACTTCCCGCGACTGGGGTGCCTGGTGCCGTGGCCATGACCGCGAGAGTCGTCACGCCCGCCTGCCGGCCACGGGAAACGAGACGTTGCCGCCGCTGAGGATGATGCCGACCCGGGCACCGCCGAGGTGCGCGGCGCGGGTCGCGGCGACGGCGACGGCCGCGGACGGCTCGATCACCTGCTTCGCGCGTTCCCAGATCATCAGCATCGCGGCCACGATGTCTTCTTCGGTCACGGTGACGACCTGCTCAACGTGCTCGCGCAGAATCGTGAATGTTCTCTCAGACAGGCCTGTGAGCAGCCCGTCCGCGATGGTCGTGGGCGGCAGTGGCGGCTGGAGCGTGCCGGTCGCCAGCGACCGGGCGGCGTCGTCGGCCCGCAGCGGCTCGCCCCCGAGGACGCGGGTCTCGGGGCTCACACCGTGTACCGCGATCGACGTGCCCGACAGCAACCCGCCGCCACCCACGGGTGCGATGACGATGTCGAGCCCGGGGACCTGCTCCATGAGCTCGAGGGCGGCGGTTCCGGCGCCCGCGATGACCTGGTCGTTGTCGAAGGGATGGATCTCGACGGCGCCGGTGCGTTCGACGACCTCGGCCAGCGTCTCGGCGCGGCTCTCGGGCGTGTTCTCGCACGGCGTGATCGTGGCGCCGAACGCGACGACCGCATCGCGTTTCACCGCCGGCACCGTGTCCGGCATCACGACGTAGCCGGGGATGCCGCGGGTGCGGGCCGCGAGGGCGAGCGCGGCCGCGTGATTTCCCGACGAGTGCGCGGCGACGCCGCGTGCGGCCTGGGTGGCGGTGAGCGACTGCACCGCGTTCGTCGCCCCTCGATACTTGAACGCGCCGGTGCGTTGCAGGTGCTCGGCCTTGAGGAACGCGTGTACCCCGAGCCATTCGTCGAGCGACGTGCTCGTGAGTACCGGCGTGTGATGGACGAACGGTGCGATGCGAGCCGCGGCCGCTCGCACGTCGTCGATGTCGGGCACCGACGTTCTAGTAGCCCGCCGGGAGCACGCGTTCGAGGAACACGTAGAACACGAAGAGGAACACGAGGAACGGGCCGACTCCGGCCAGCCAGGTGATCGGGTGCCGCCAGCGCCGGAACAGCCACCACCACGCGGCGCCGATCAGCACGACCACCGCACCGAAGCCGTACGCCGGCCCGAGTGACTTGCGTTCGCCGCGGAGGCCTTCTTCGAGCGCGATCGGATCGTCGCTTCGGGCTAGCTCGGTGTCGGTCTCGGGAAGCGACTCGGGGTCGAACTCGATCGGAGGCGGGCTGTCTTCGACGACGAGGTCGGCGAAGATCACGAGCCGTTGCCGGGCCGAGTACTTCGGGTTGCACGTCGTGAGCGTGAGTTGCGCTTTGTCCGTGTTCGCGACGACCCACACGTCGCCCGGCGCCACGATCACGGGCGCTTCGCGCACCTGGTACACGTAGCGGGCGCCGTTCGCCAAGGTCGTGATGATCTCGTCGCCCACGGCCAATTCGTCGAGCCGGTTGAACGGCGCGCCGTAGGTCGTACGGTGCCCGGCGATTGCCGCGTTGCCGATCTGTCCGGGCATCGGCGTGGACGCATAGTGGCCGGGGCCGCGCTTCAGGCTCTCGATTCCGGTGCCCTGTACGAAGACCTGGTTGACGCCGAGCTTCGGGATCTCGATAGAGCCGACGGGGTCCTTCTCGGCGAAAGCGGGCAACGGTGCCGGCGTGGTCGTCGTCGTCGGGCCGGTCACGGGCGTCGTGACCTCTTCCGGCTCGGGCGTGTCGACGAGCGTGTCCTGGAGTTCCTGGAGGTCGTCCTTCAGGTTGTCCTGGGCCCGGGCCTGGAGGACGTTGGTGCCCCACAGCTGGTACACCACGAAGAGCAGAATGAGGAGGCCGACCGTCACCAAGGTTCGGCCGATCGCGGCGATCGTCCGGCGCACCGGGCCAGGGTAGTTGTCCGCGCGAGGGGTTCTGACCGCGGGGAGGGGCGGTTCGCAGGTCGGGAAGGCCCGTTCGTAGACTCCGCCGGTACCGCTCTCCTCTCGGAGCCCCCTTTGCGCCCTGGTTCGCGTCCTCGTTCGCGTGTCGTCAGTCTCCGCTCGGCCGTATGCCTGATGGGCCGGTTTCCCGTGCTCGCCGGGGCCGACCTCGACGTCGAGGCCGGCGACGTTGTGCTGCTCTCGGGTCCGAACGGCGCCGGGAAGACAAGCTTGCTGCGTCTGTGTGCGGGGTTGTTGCCGTTGCGTTCCGGCGCGGCGGAGGTGCTCGGCTGCGATCTGGCACGCGACCGGCGGTCGCTGCGCCGCCGCCTCTCCTTCGTGGGGCACGAGACGTTCTGTTACGACGACCTCACGGTGGCCGAAAACCTGCGCTTCGCGGCGCGGGCCGTGGGGCGCGGCGTGGCCGAGGCCGACTTCGCGATCGCTCGGGTCGGACTCGGCTCGCAGGCGAACGTCGTGCACTCGCGTCTGTCGCAGGGTCAGCGCCGTCGGCTCGCCTTCGCCATTGCGCTGGCACGCGATCCGGAGCTGTTGCTGCTCGACGAGCCGCATGCGGGCCTCGACGCCGACGGTCGCGCCGTGGTCGACGAGGTCGTGCGGGTCGCGGCGGCCGACGGGCGGACGATCCTCATCGCGTCGCACGAGTTGGACCGGGTCCGGCAACTCGCGACGCGCGAGGTCGAGATCGTCGGCGGCCAAGTGCGATTGCCGGTTGCGCCCGATCCCGAACCGGTCGAGGTCTCGCCGTGAGGCTCTCCAGGCGCAGACCGGCGGTGCGGTCAGCCGGGGGCTGCGGCACGGGCGATCGAGCACCAGAGGTCGTAGCCGCATGAACATGTTCCGAGAGGCGCTGTTGGTCGCGGGGAAGGACTTGCGGATCGAGGCGCGGTCGCGGGTCGCGCTCCAGCAGATCGTCCCCTTTGGCGGGATCGTCCTCATCGTGTTCGCGTTTGCCCTCGACCCGGATCGGGGATTGCTCCCTCGGGTCGCGCCGGGGCTGTTCTGGACCGCGGTGCTCCTCGCGTCACTTCTCTCGATCACGCGTTCGTTCTCGATCGAGGAAGCCAACGGCGCACGCGACGGATTGCGGCTCAGCGGGCTCGACGGCGGAGCGATCTTCCTCGGCAAGGCGGCGGCGGTTGCGCTCCAGCTGCTGCTGCTCGAAGTCGTGTTGGGGTTCGGTGTCGTGGTGCTGTACGACGTGTCGGTTCGCGGGGTCGTGCTGATCGCATGCACCACGGTGGTCGCGACCGTCGCGCTGGCGGCGACCGGTACGGTCTACGGCGTGCTGGCCGCCGGGTTGCGCGCCCGCGAGACGCTCGTCCCGCTGCTCGTGCTGCCGGCTGTGACGCCGGTCGTGCTCGGCGGCACCCGAGCGTTCGAAGCCGCGCTCGCCGGCGCGCCCTCCGATGGCTGGCCGTGGGTGCAATTGCTCGCTGCGTTCGCCGTACTGGCGGTGGTCGCTGGTGTACTGGCGTTCGGACCGCTGCTCGAGGAGGACAGTTGAGTACCCGCGTAGGTGTGGGCACGAAGATCTTGGGCGCGGCGGCGTTCGTCAGCTTGGGCGCGCTGGCGGTGTTCGCGCTCGTTGTCGCGCCGCCCGACGAACGCCAGGGCGACGCGCAGCGGCTCATGTACTTGCACGTCCCGGCGGCATGGCTCGCGTACCTCGCGTTCTTCGTGACCGCGGTCGCGTCGGTGTTGTGGTTGGTGCCGCGCACGAGGTCGACGACCTGGGACCTGCTCGCGGGCGCGTCGGCCGAGATCGGTGTGGTCTTCACGGGGCTGACGCTCGTGCTCGGCTCGTTGTGGGGTCGCCCGACGTGGGGCACGTGGTGGGAATGGGATGCCCGTGTCACCACGACGGCCGTTCTCTTCTTCCTGTACCTCGGCTACCTCGCGCTGCGCCGCACCGGCGCGACCGCGCAGGAGCGGGGCACTCGGTGCGCCATCGCGGCGTTGATCGCATTCGTCGACGTGCCGATCGTCCACTTCTCGGTCACGTGGTGGGAGACGCTGCACCAGGAGGCGACCGTCTTCAATCGCGATCTCGACGTGCAGTTCGAGGGCTTCTGGATGCCGTTCACGCTGATCTTCGCGGTGTTCGCGTTCACGCTCCTCTACGCCTTCCTCGTCATGGTCCGGCTGCGGCTGGCCGAACTCGACGAAGGCCGCGAAGAACGTCAGCTCGAAGAAGCGATCGCAGAACGAGTGGCGGTGACCGTCTGATGGATGACAACTGGGGTTACGTCGTCGCCGGGTACGTCATCACGATCGCCGTGTTGTCGGCGTACGGCGGGTGGATGTGGTTCCGGCTGCGCCGGGCCCGCCGGGCCGACCTCGATCACTGATGCGCGTTCGTTGGGCGGTCGTCGCCGTCGGGTGCCTTGCCGTCGCCGGCATGGGGTTCGTCGTGCTCAAGAACAACGTCGTGTACCTCGACCCGGTATCCGAAGCTGTCGCCGACAAGGCCGACGGCCGGACCCGTATCGGCGGCGCGGTGGTGCCCGGCACCATCGACGGCCGTGAGGGCGCAGTCGCGTTCGAGATGACCGAAGGCGGCGTCGTCATGGATGTCGTGCACGAGGGGTCGCCGCCCGACCTCTTCGAGGCGTGTGCACCGGTGGTGGTCGAAGGCCGGTGGGCGGGCAACACATTCGAGTCGGATCGGCTGTTGATCCGACACGGCAACGAGTACGAGCCGCCCGACGGTGAGTCCTACGACGACTGTCCCGACGCGGGGGACGGCTCGGGGTGAGGTCCGCGCTCGGGTATCTCGCGATCGCGGTCGGGACCGCGGGTTCCGTGCTCGGCATCGCCACCCTCGGTGCCGGTCTGCACCTTCGTCGCGACTCGTTGTTGCGCGCCGGGCGCCGGTACGTCGGCGTGGTGTTCGTCGCCGCCATCTGCGCGTTCGCAATCATGGAGTCGGCGCTGTTCGCGCACGACTTCTCGATCAAGTACGTCGCGGGCAACGTCGCGCGTGCGACACCGGGGCTCTACACGTTCACGGCCGCGTGGGCCGCGCTCGAGGGCTCGATCCTGTTGTGGGTCCTCGCCCTGACCGGGTACCTCGCGGTGACGACCTGGCACTTCCGTGCGCGTGCGACCGATCCACTCGTCGCGTGGGCCACGATCGTCGCGCTCGGTGTCACGCTCTTCTTCTTCGCCCTGATGCTCGGTCCCGCGAACCCGTTCGAAGAACTCTCACGGGTCCCGGTCGACGGCACCGGACCGAACCCGCTGCTCCAGAACCATCCGCTCGTCGCCTTCCACCCGCCGATGCTGTATCTCGGCTACGTCGGTTTCACGATCCCGTTCTCGTTCGCGGTCGCGGCCTTGATCACCGGCCGGTTCGGCGAGGGCTGGCTGGCCGACGTGCGCCGCACGACGCTCGTCGCGTGGGCGTTCCTCACCGTCGGCATCATCCTCGGCGCGTGGTGGAGCTACGAAGTGCTCGGGTGGGGCGGCTACTGGGGGTGGGACCCGGTCGAGAACGCATCGCTGCTGCCGTGGCTCACCGGCACCGCGTTCATCCACTCGGTGATGGTGCAGGAGCGGCGGGGCATGTTGCGGGTGTGGAACATCTCGCTCGTGCTCGCGACGTTCTGCCTCACGATCCTCGGCACGTTCCTCACGCGTTCGGGTGTGGTCGAGTCGGTGCACTCGTTCTCCGAGTCGTCGATCGGGCCGTGGCTGCTCGCGTTCCTCGGCGTCGTCGCGTTGGGTTGCGTCGCTCTTATCTCTTGGCGCGCCGACAAGCTGCGCTCGCCCGGACGGATCGACTCGCCGGTGTCGCGCGAGGCCGCGTTCCTCGTCAACAACCTGCTGTTCGCCGGGTTCGCGCTCGTCGTGCTGACCGGGACTGTGTTCCCACTGCTCGCCGAAGCGTTCCAGGACCGGCGCCTGACCGTCGGCGAGCCGTACTTCGAACGCATGGGTGTGCCGATCGGTATCGCGCTGCTGTTCTTCATGGCGGTCGGCCCGCTGTTGCCCTGGCGGGCGACGAGTGGGGACGTGCTGCGCCGGCGCCTCCTCGTGCCGGCGTGGGTCGGTGCCATCACGCTGGTCGTGTTGGTGGTCGCCGGGGCCGACGGTGTCGCGCAGGTCGTCGCGTTCTCGTTGGGCGCGTTCGCGCTCACGAGCATCGGCCGCACGGTCGTCATCGGCATCCGGGCTCGTCGCCGCGCCCGCGCGGAGTCGGTGCCCGTCGCGGCCGTCCGTATGGTGCGCGGCAACACGCGCCTGTACGGCGGGCTGATCGTGCACGTCGGCGTGGTCCTCGTCGCGGTCGCGCTGGCCGCGTCGCAGGGGTACGTCGTCAAGCGCGAGGTCACGCTGACCGAGGGCGAGTCCGCCACGGTGCGCGGGTACACGCTCACGTATCTCGGGACCGAGATCGACCGCTCGCCCCAGAAGACGACGGTGAAGGCGCTCGTCGATGTCGAAGGACTCGGCGAGTACGCGCCGGCGATCTCGACGTTCCCGAATTCGCGCGGCGGGATCGGGACGCCGTCGGTGCACACGGGTTTTCGCGAGGACCTCTACCTGACCCTCATCTCGTCGCCCAACGAAACCGGAACCGTGACACTCGGGGTCCAGGTGAACCCGATGATCGTCTGGCTGTGGATCGGCGGCGGCGTGATGGTGCTCGGCACGATCGTCGCGTTGATACCGGCGCGCCGCCGCTCGCGCGTGCCGGTGACGTCGGAATCGCCTGAATCGCCAGATTCCGAACTCGTCGAAGCCGTCGAGGTCGCAACGTGAGTAGCCGCATGAGCAGGGTGCGCGTTGTTGCGCTGGTGGTCGGAGCGATTGTCGTGGCGTTCGGTGTGGTGCTCGCGCTCAACGTCGACAGTGGATCACCGACGACCGACGGCGGCTTCGTGGGTAAGCGGCCCGACTACAGCGTACGGACCCTCGACGGCGACCTGCTGGCATCGGACGAACTCGTCGGTAAGACCGTCGTCGTGAACTTCTGGAACACATGGTGCATTCCCTGCATCGACGAAGCGCCCGCGCTCGACGCGTTCTACGAGGAGCACAAGGACGACCCTGATCTCGTGTTCCTGGGTGTCGTGCGCGATGACACCGAGTCCGCGGTGACGGCGTATGTGACCGAGTACGACGTCGGTTGGCAGATCGCGATGGATCCCGACAGCCGCACCGCACTGTCGTTCGGCGTGACGGGCCAACCGGAAACGTTCGTCGTCGGACCCGACGGCGTCGTCGCCGCCGAACAACGGTTCCGGGTATCGGTCGAAGACCTCGAAGCGATGGTGCAAGCCGCGGGAGGCGGTACGTCGTGAAGCGGTGGGTGCCGTGGCTGGCGTTGCTGGCGGTCGTCGTGGTCGCGCTCGGTGTGCTCATCGCGCGCTCGGGTCCCTCCGACAGCCCCGAAGCGCGCGCCCGCCGTCTCGAACGCGAACTCGCGTGCCCGGTATGCACCGGCGAGGCGCTGGCCGAGAGCAACGCGCCCGAAGCGCGAGCCATGAAGACCGACATCCGCGAACTCATCGCCGACGGCCGTTCCGACGCCGAGATCACGCAGATCCAGGTCGGCCGCTACGGCGAACGGATCCTCCTCAACCCCGAGGACTCGGGGATCGGGCTCGTCGCATGGGGACTGCCCGTCGTCGTGCTCATCGGCGGCGCGGCGGGCATCGTCGTCGCGCTCCGCCGCTGGAGCAACCAACCCCGCCTCACGGCCAGCGCCGCCGACGAAGACGTCGTGCGCGAGGCGCGGGAGCACGACGATGCCTGATCAGGCCGAACTCGAATCGGAGCGTGAGTTCCTGCTGCGGTCGCTCGACGATCTCGATACCGAGCACGACGCGGGCAACATGGACGACGACACGTACAGCACGTTGCACGGCGACTACACGGCGCGCGCCGCTGCCGTTATCCGCGCCATCGAGAGCGCGTCCGAACCGGCGGTGCCGAAGCCCGCGCCACCCGTGCGGTGGATGCAGATCGTGACCGTGGTCGGGGTGATCGCGTTCGCGCTGTCTGCCGCGTTCCTGCTCACGCGCGCGGTGGGGACGCGCGGTGCCGGTCAGACGGCAACCGGGAACAGCCAGGCGGCCGAGGACCCGACCGAAACGCTGCGCGCGGCCGCCGTTGCGCGTCCCGACGACTACGAGGCCCGCATGGCCTACGCCCGAGTGCTCTTGAGTCAGGATCGCGTCCGGGCACTCGCGGAGTACGACGCGGCCGCCGACCTCGACCCGACGCAGCCCGAACCGATCACGTACGCAGGCTGGATCATCGGCCTGGCCGCGCAGGGTTCCGAACCCGGCCCCGACCGCGACCTGCTCGTGACCCGGGCACTCGAACGCCTCGACGCCGCCACCGCGCTCGACCCGAACTACGCCGACGCGTTCGTGTTCCGTGGCATCCTCGAGTTCAACGTCGTGGGCGACGCCGCGGGCTCGGTGCCCGACTTCCAGGCGTTCCTCGCCCTCGCTCCCGACGATCACCCCATGCGCGAGACCGTGCTCGACACGCTCGCGCGTGCTATCTCTGCATCCGAGACCAGCCCGACAACCGGAGGCCCGTAGTGCCGAAGCAGCCCGAACCCCAGACCGACGCGTCGAAGATCTACCGCACGACAATCACGACGAACCGCGGCAAGATCGTGATGGACCTCGACCCGCAACTCGCGCCGAACACGGTCAACAACTTCATCGGCCTCGCGCGCGATGGCTACTACGACGGTCTCACGTTCCACCGCGTCGTGCCCGAGTTCGTCATCCAGGGCGGTTGCCCGCAGGGCAGCGGCACCGGCGGTCCCGGCTACAAGTTCGCCGACGAACCCGTGACCGCCGACTACGTCCTCGGTGCCGTCGCGATGGCGAACTCCGGCCCGAACACCAACGGCTCGCAGTTCTTCATCTGCATCGACGACTGCCAGAGCAAGCTTGCCAAGAGCTACAACCTCTTCGGCCACACCGTCGAAGGCATCGACGTCGCGCAGGCAACCAAAGTCGGCGACGGCATGGAGTCAGTAGTAGTAGAAGAACGCGACCGCTAACCCCGAGCATGCGTCGATAGCCCACACGTAGTGTGGGCTATCGACGCATCCATGGTTAGGTGTGGGCGGCAGGGAGCTCAGACGGTCTCGAGCTGCGACGCGTCTGCGACCGCGTTCGCTTTGACGGCGCGGTGAACGCGCAGCAGTGCCAGCGCGCCGAGCGCGGTCGCACTCGCCAGCACGGCGAGTCGGGCGCCACCGGGAACGTCGTTGGCGATGAGCAGCGTGCGCAAGTTGACGACGACGATCAATGTTCCGAGGAGCGTGCCGAGGACCGCGGCTTCGAGTCGGCTCACGAGCCACGCCGCGAACGGTGCCACCAAGACGCCACCGAGCATCAGCCCGAACACGATGCGCGAATCGAGGGCTTCCCCGCCGAGGTTCGTGAGGAATCCGATGCTGGCTGCGAGCGAGACGACGAACTCCGACGCGGACGCGGACCCGACTGCCGTGCGCGGTTCCATCCGCCCGGCCGTGAGCAACGCCGGCGTCGTGACCGGACCCCACCCGCCGCCGCCGATCGCGTCGACGAATCCGCCGGTGAGTCCGAGGGGAGCGAGGAACCGGCCGCGCAAGCGCCGCTCGGGGAGCGGCTTGCGGTTCACGCCGAACGCGAACCGGGCGAACACGTACAGTCCGAGGACCAACAGCAAACCCGCGATCCACGGCTTCGCGGCCGCGCCGTCGATGTTGCTGAGCACGCTCGCGCCGACGTACGCGCCGACCGCGCCGGGGATGGCGATCCAGCGCACAGTCCGCCAGTTGACGTTGCCGAACCGCCAGTGCGATACGCCCGAGACGAACGTCGTCGCCACCTCGGCGAGGTGCACGCTGGCCGACGCGACCGCGGTCGTCGTACCTCCGGCGATCAGGAGCGAGCTGGCCGTCACGCCGTACGCCATGCCGAGTGCCCCGTCGACCAGCTGCGCCAGCACGCCCACGAGGGCGAACAACAACAGACGGCGCATGCGGGAGGGGCCTCTCGACGGACAACGGTGATTGTCGACTAAATCAATCGACAATGTAGGGGATAGGGGACCCCCGGTCAAGGGGAGCGGTCCGCGAGACTCGGGGGCGTGCGGATCACGGCGAAGGCCGACTATGCGGTGCGGGCGGCGGTCGAGCTGGCCCGCGCCCAGATCGAGGCCGGTGGTGCCGACGTGCCCGTGAAGGGCGAGCACCTGGCCCACGCCCAGGACATCCCGCAGAAGTTCCTCGAGAACATCCTCACCGAGCTGCGCCGGGCGGGCATCGTGCGGACCCGGCGGGGCGCGGAGGGCGGCTACCGGCTCGCCCGCCCGG
Source organism: Actinomycetota bacterium (assembly GCA_034408875.1). Lineage (GTDB taxonomy): Bacteria > Actinomycetota > Acidimicrobiia > IMCC26256 > PALSA-610 > JANNHK01. The sequence goes on along the minus strand of JAWXCJ010000267.1, from coordinate 8,401 downwards.
CCAAGGAGATCACGGTGGCCGACGTCCTGCGCGCGGTCGAAGGCCCCCTCGCCGGGGTGCAGGGCATCCAACCCCAAGACCTTCGCTACGGCGGCGCGGCGGAACGCCTGCCCGAGGTGTGGGTTGCGCTGCGCGCCGGCCTGCGCTCGGTACTGGAGCACGTCACGCTGGCCGACATCGCCAACGGCAAACTGCCCAAGGCCGTCACCGCGAAGACGGCCGACGACGACGCATGGGAGCGCCGCTGATGGGCTTCTTCGAACGCAATCGCAAGGCACTGATCGAGCGCCCGGGCAGTCACCAAGTGGTCGAAGTTCGACACGCGCCGGCGCGGTGTGCGGGCGCGCGACGTCATCGCGCTCGTCGACGTCGACCCGTCGGTCACGCACGTGTTGCAACACGCCGAATATGGGTACACGACCAACACGCCATTGGCCGATCTGCTCGACGAGAACGTGCTGCTCGCGTGGGAATTCGACGGTAAACCGCTCGAGGCGGAACACGGTGGACCGCTTCCTACGAAGCTGTCCTTCTGGAAGTCGGCGAAGTGGGTGCGCGGCTTCGAGTTTCTCTCCGGCGACCAGCCTGGGTTCTGGGAGCAGAACGGCTACCACAACGCCGGCGATCCGTGGCACGAACAACGGTATTGGGGCGACTCGGTCACGATGCGTGGGTCGTGGGTGGACACTCGTGGGGCGCCGCGCTCGCACTGCACTACGCGCTCGCGTATCCCGAGCGAACACGCGCGCTCGTCTACATGTCCGGGACCGGCATCGGCTCGGACTGGAACCCGGCGTATCACGCGGAAGCGACACGGCGACGCACGCCCGACGAAGAACAGCGACTGCTGACACTGAAGAACATCGAACGAACGCCGGCCGAGGAACACGAACGCCGCGTGCTCGCGTGGCACCCCGACTTCGCCGACCGTGACCGGGCGCGCGAGCTCGCGGCCGCGCTCGACCAACCGGTCGCCGTGAGTTACGAGGCCAACGCGGCGCTCGGCGGCGAACTGAAAACCCTCGCCGAGGCGGACACGGCCGCGCGCTGCAGGGCTGTCGACGTCCCGGCGTTGATCGTCCACGGTTCCGAGCACCCGCGCCCCGTGTGGGCGTGTGTCGACTCGCTCGGCGGGGCTCTGCCCCGGGCCGAGGTCGCGGCGATCGCGGGCGCCGGCCACCTGCCGTGGGTCGAAGCGCCGGACGAGTTCGGCCGTGTGTTCCGCGGCTTCCTCGCCCGGGTCGGCTAGGGCTTGTCTATCTCAACGTATACATATACAATACAAGTCGTGCGCTACCTCGACCTTGCCGACGCCCTCCGGGCCCGCATTGCGGCCGGTGACGTCGGGCCCGGAGGTGCGTTACCCAGCGAGGGTGAGCTGGGCCGGGGCTACGGCACCAGCCGCGTGACCGTGCGCCGGGCGCTCGACATCCTCCGGCGCGAAGGCTTGGTGACGAGCCGCCGCGGATCGGGTTGGTTCGCCGCGGTCGACCCCGTGCGTCAGCCGCTTGGGCGCGTGACGACGGTCGAGGCCGCGGTCGAAGCTGCCGGCGCGACGCCGAGCCGCGAGATTCTCTCCTTCGGCTTCGTCGAAGCGACGCCGGCGGTCGCCGCCGCGCTGGGCGCCGACTGGGGTGCCGACGTGTTGTGCGTCGAGCGGCTCAACCGGGCCGACGGCGAACCGTTCGCACTCGTCACCGTGTGGGTCGGCGCCGACCTCGGCGCCGAACTGTCGCGCGCCGACATCGAGCGGGCGCCGTTCTACGATGTCCTCCCGCTGCGCGGCGTCGACCTCGCTACCGTGCACCAGACCATCACGGCCGAGGTCGCCGACGCACCGACCGCACGCCGGCTCGACATCGCGCCCGGCGACCCGCTGCTCTTCGTCCGGCGCGTGACGCACGACGCGTCCGGCGCGCCCGTCCTGTACTCCGAGCACCGCTATCCCGCGGCTCGTACTACGTTCGAGATCGAGTTCTCCCTGAATTCAGGAGTCCTACATCATGCTTAACGGTTCTGGGCCTGAGTCCGTCGTCCCCACCACGCCCGTCGCGCTTGTCGAAGCCGCGTACGTCAAGCTCGCCGAGCGCGTCGGCATCGCACGCGCACGTCTGGGGCGACCCCTGACCTTCGCGGAGAAGGTGCTCGTCGCGCACGCCGATGATCCTCGCACCGTCGGCTTCGACCGGGGCGTCGATTACGCCGACTACCGGCCGGACCGGGTCGCGATGCAGGACGCAACCGCGCAGATGGCGTTGCTCCAGTTCATGCTCGCCGGCTTGGCGACGGTCGCGGTGCCGTCGACCGTCCACTGCGACCACCTCATCCAGGCACGCGTCGGCGCCGAGGCCGACATGCGCGTCGCGCTCGACATCAACAGCGAGGTGTACGAGTTCCTGCGCTCCGTTTCCTCGCGCTACGGCATCGGCTTCTGGAAGGCCGGGAGCGGGATCATCCACCAGGTCGTGCTCGAGAACTACGCGTTCCCCGGCGGGATGATGATCGGCACCGACTCGCACACACCGAACGCGGGCGGGCTCGGCATGGTGGCAATCGGTGTCGGCGGCGCCGACGCGGTCGACGTGATGGCCGGGTGGCCGTTCAACACGCGGGTGCCCAAGCTCATCGGCGTGCGCCTCACGGGTGCGCTCTCGGGCTGGACGGCGGCGAAGGACGTGATCCTGAAGGTGGCGGGCATTCTCACGGTGAAGGGCGGTACCGGCGCGATCGTCGAGTACTTCGGCCCCGGGGCCGAGTCCATCTCGGCGACGGGCAAGGCCACCGTGTGCAACATGGGCGCCGAGATCGGCGCGACGTGCTCGGTGTTCAGCTACGACCTCCAGACCGCGAAGTACCTGAGGGCCACGGGACGCGAAGCTCTCGCCGATCTCGCCGACCGCTACGCGGAACATCTGCGCAACGACCCCGAGGTCGACGCCGACCCCGAACGGTTCTACGACCGCGTCATCGAGATCAACCTCTCGGAACTCGAACCGCACTTGGTGGGTCCGCACACCCCCGACCTCGACCGGCCGATCGCCGAGGTACGGGCCGAAGCCGAACGCGAGGGTTACCCGCTGCGCATCTCGTCGGCGCTCGTCGGCTCGTGCACGAACTCCTCGTACGAAGACATCGGGCGCGCCGCGCACATCGCCCGCCAGGCGAAAGCCAAGGGCCTGCGCGTGCAGACGCCGCTCATGATCACGCCCGGTTCCGAACAGGTACGGGCGACGATCGAACGCGACGGTCTGCTCGCCGACCTCGAAGCGATCGGCGCCACCGTGCTCGCCAACGCGTGCGGCCCCTGCATTGGTCAGTGGCAGCGCGACGACATGCCGGCGGGCAAGAACACGATTGTCACGTCGTTCAACCGCAACTTCCCGGCCCGCAACGACGGCAACAAGGACACGCTCGCGTTCATCGGGTCGCCCGAGACGGTCGTCGGGATGGCGATCTTCGGCGAGCTCGACGACCGGTTCACCCGCGAGTTCGAACCGCCCGTCGCCGACGACCTGCCGTCACGCGGGTTCGACCGCGGCGAGTTCGGCTTCGAAACCCCCGCCGCCGACCCGACGTCGGTCGACATCGCGGTCGCACCGGGGTCGGACCGGCTCGAACTGCTCGCACCGTTTCCGGCATGGGACGGCCACGACATGCGCGGTCTGCGCGTGCTGCTCAAGGCGAAGGGCAAGTGCACCACCGACCATGTGTCGCCGGCCGGACCGTGGTTGAAGTACCGCGGCCACCTCACCAACATTTCGCAGAACCTGTTCCTCGGCGCGGTCAACGCGTTCGCGCCCGGCGAGCCCGGACAGGCGTCGACGCGCGCGACGGGTCGACGAAGTCACTCCCCGACCTTGCTCGGGCGTACAAGGAAGCCGATATCCAGTGGCTCGCGATCGGCGACGAAAACTACGGCGAGGGATCGTCGCGCGAACACGCGGCCATGGAGCCGCGCTACATGAACGGCCGGGCTGTCCTGGCCCGGTCCTTTGCCCGCATCGCCGAGGCGAACCTGAAGAAGCAGGGACTCCTGCCGCTCACGTTCGCCGACCCCGCCGACTACGAGAAGGTGCGCGCCGACGACGCGGTCGACGTCATCGGCCTCGACTCACTCGCGCCCGGGAGCCACCTACGCGTCGTGCTGACGCACGCCGACGGAAGCACCGACGAGTTCGCGGCCAATCACACGATGTCCGACGAGCACATCGAATGGTTCGTCGCCGGCTCGGCACTCAACCTGCTCGCGTCGCGCCAGTAACCCGGGAGTGGTGGGGCACACTCACGCCGTCCGGTCCCGCGAACGCCTGGAGCTTCTCGATGACCGCCGCTTTGATCCGCGCTTGGGCGGCGGTGTCGGCGCGTTCGATCGCGCCGGCGATCGGGGCTGCGACTTCGGTGATCATCTGCCACGACTGCTCGGGTGACTCGGAGCGCTGTGTCCCGTGCACTTCGTGTTCGGTGATGTCGCCGAGACCGGCCGCCTCGAACAGTTTCGCGAGGTAGCCGGGAGCGTTGCACCGGAACATTCCCGGCGCGTCGGGCGGGGGCGCGGGCACGTCGACTTCGGCCGCGACCGCGCCCATGGGAATCGCGATCCACGGGTTGTCGGCCGGCTCCACCCATACCGACGCGGCGACACGACCGCCCGGCTTCAACACCCGTGCGAACTCCTTCGCGGCCTGCGCGGTGTCCGGGAAGAACATGAAGCCGAAGCGACACGTCAGCGAGTCGAACGTCGCGTCGTCGAAGGGCAGGTTGCCGGCGTCGGCCTCGTGGAACTCGACGTTTGTGATGCCCCGGGAGGCGGCGCTCTTCTTGGCGACATCGAGCATTCCGGGCGCGAGGTCGGTGATCGTGATCTTGCCCTTGGGTGCGAGCCCGGCGATGGTAAGACCCGGTTCGCCCGTTCCGGCCGCGACGTCGAGATGGCGGATGCCGTCGCGCACGCCGATCTGTTCGATCATCACCTCGCCGACCGGGCCGAGCATGGAGATCACCATGTGGTCCCACTTGCCCCAGCCGGGGGAGAATCGATCCCACGAAGCCCGTTGGGCGTCGCGGATGTCGTCCGGGCTCATTGCCATGTCGCTCCCTCCACGTCGGCCCGGAGGCTCGCACCGTTCGCCCGGCAAGGCAAGGGCCATGACCGCAACTGTTAGCCGAAGCGGGCGATCTCGGCGTCGAGGTCGAGGTGCCGGACGACGGCGGCACGGTCGTCGTCGCCCCACTGCTCGCGGGGGACCATCCACATCACCTCGAACTCATTGCCGTCCGGGTCGTGCGCGTACAGCGACTTCGTCGCGCCGTGGTCGCTCTGACCCGACAGCGCGCCCATGCCGTTGAGTCGCTCGCGCATCACCGCGAGGTCCTGGATCGTGTCGACTTCCCACGCGAGGTGGTACAGCCCGACGCGACCCTGTTCCGGCCCCGGCGCGTCCGGCCCGATCGAGAACAGTCCCAGTTCGTGGTGGTTCTCGCCGCCGGCCGCGCGCAGGAACACCGCGGCGCCGGCGCCGACCTCGGTGATCGCCTCGAACCCGAACGCCTCTTCGTAAAAGGTGGCGGAGCGACGGGCATCACGCACGTACAGCACCGCATGGTTGAGTCGACGAACGGCAGTCATGGCGTTCGTAACCCCCTGAGCCGTTCGACGATTCCCGGAAACGCCGAGACGAACCGTTCGACCTCGTCTTCGGTCGTCGACCACCCTACGGAGACGCGGAGTGAGTGGTCGGCGTCGACGCCCATGGCTTCGAGCACGGGTGACGGTTCGAGTGTTTCCGACGAGCACGAGGACCCCGAGTGCACCGCCACGCCGTGCTGGTCGAGGGCGAGGAGCACGGGTTCGGCTTCGACGCCTTCGACTCCGAGACACAACAGGTGGGGGAGCGACCCTTCCGGGTCGGGGTCGCCGTACCGCACGACGCCCGGCACCGACGTGACGACTGATGTAGCCCTACTGATGAGCATCCGTTGGCGGGCGCCCTCGGCCGCCGGTTCCGCGGCCGCGGCCGCGGCGCCGAAGCCGACCCACGCGGGAACGTCTTCGATCCCGCCCCGCCGGGCGCGCTCCTGCGCGCCGCCGACGATCAACTGCGGGACGCGCAGGCCGCGCCGTATGAGTAATGCTCCCGCGCCTTTCGGGCCGCCCCACTTGTGCGCGGTGACAGAACACAAGTCGGCACCGAGCGCGGCGAACGACACGGGCACGTGCCCGACGGCGGCGCACGCGTCGACGTGGACGAGAACCTCGCGCTCGTGCGCGTGTGCGCACGCGTCGGCGGCCGGTTGGAGTGTGCCGACTTCGTGGTTCGCCAGTTGCACCGACACCAAGACTGTGTCGGGGCGGATCGCGGCCGCGACCTCGTCCGGGTCGAACCGGCCGAGGCCGTCGACGGCGACGATCGTCACCTCGACGCCGGCGCGGGCGATCGCGTCACGCACGCACGAGTGGTCGACGGCCGTGGTGACGACGTGGCCCCGCCCACCGGCTCGGGCCAGCCCGCCCCACACCGCGGTGTTCACGGCCTCGGTACCCGACGACGTGAAGACAACTTCGCGCGGCCGGGCGCCGAGGAACTCGGCCACCTGTTCGCGTGCGACTTCGAGCGCAACGCGGGTGACGCGCCCTTCCGCGTGTAACCGGCCCGGGTCCGCGTGGTGCTCGCGGAGGAACGGCAGCATCGCCTCGAACGCTTCGGGCCGCAGCGGCGACGACGACGCGTGGTCGAGATACGCGCGGGCCACGGCTCAGACGCGGGTGACGCAGTGCGCGTCGCCGCCGGGCCGGCTCTCTTCGATCGTGGGATGCGTCTCGCCGTAGAGGCCTTCGAGCATGCCCTTGATCATGCCGGTGTCGACCGCGCACAACACGTGCGGATACTTCGCCGCGGTTTCGCCGAAGGGGCAGTGCTCGGCGATAAGCGTGAGGCTCGTGCCGCGCGCTTCGGCGTGGGCGGCGAACCCGTGCGCCGTCAACGCGTCGGCGACCGATGCCAGCGCGGCTTTGACGGAGCGGTGGCCCTCGCCCGGCTCCATGCGGGCCGCGACCGCGAGGCCGTACTCGTAGCCCACCTCTTCGGCGAGCGTCCGGGCCTCGTCGGCCGGGAGCTTTTCGAGCGCCCGGGCGAGCATGGTGCCGAGCAGGTCGTCGCGCCGGGGCGGGAAGGCAAGGTTGGTGTCGTTCTCGCGCGTCCGGTAACGCTTCGACGGCCGCCCGGCCGACTCGTGGCGCACCAGCTCGACGTCGACGTAGCCGCCCGAGGCCAGCTTTTCGAGGTGGTGACGCGCCACGTTGGGGTGCAGCGCGAAGCGCTCGGCCACTTCGGCGGCCTTGGCCCCCGCGGCGCTCGACTTCACGAAGAGGTAGATCTCGCGCCGGGTCGGGTCGCCGAACGCGGAGGTGACCGCGGCGACTGCCGCGGTGAACTCGTCCGGAGTCAGGTCTTGCGCAGTGATGGACCTATTCTACCTACGTCCGTAGTGAAAATCCCCGAGTAGGGGAAACGGGAGGCGAAATGCCCACCGAGGCCGAGATCATCGAGGCCCTGCGCCCCGTCGAGGACCCCGAACTGCACCGCTCGATCGTCGAGTTGGAGATGATCAAGGGGATTCGGGTCGACGGCGATCGGGTGGGCGTGACCGTCGCCCTCACCGTCGCCGGGTGCCCGATGCGCGAGGAGATCACCCGCCGCGTCACCGACGCCGTGGCGCCGTTGCCCGGGGTCGGGGCTGTCGACGTCGAGCTCACCGTCATGACCGACGAGCAGCGCGAAGGCCTGCGCCACAACCTCCAGGGTGGCCAGACAACCCGGTCGAACCCGTTCACCGACGCCCGCACGCGCGTGCTCGCGATCGCATCGGGCAAGGGCGGCGTCGGCAAGTCGTCGGTCACGACCAACCTCGCGGTCGCGCTCGCGCAGCGCGGGCACCGCGTCGCCGCCGTCGACGCCGACGTGTGGGGCTTCTCGATGCCGCGCATGCTCGGCATCGACCGTCCCCCCACCGTCATCGACGACGTGATCGTGCCGCCCGAAGCCAACGGCGTCACGCTCATCTCGATGGGCTTCTTCGCCCGCGAAGACCAGCCCGTCGTGTGGCGCGGCCCGATGCTGCACAAGGCGCTGGAACAGTTCCTCACCGACGTGCACTGGGGCGAACCCGACTTCCTCATCGTCGACATGCCCCCGGGCACCGGCGACATCGCGCTCTCGATGGCGCAGTTCCTGCCGCGCGCCGAAGTCGTTGTCGTCACGACACCGCAGCCCGCCGCGCAGAAGGTCGCGCAACGAGCCGCGTACATGGCCCGCAAGGTGAATCTGAGTGTCGTCGGCGTGATCGAGAACATGTCGTGGTTCGAATGCAACCACGGTGAGCGCTACCCGCTGTTCGGCGAAGG
>JAWXCJ010000266.1:0-14944 GCA_034408875.1 Actinomycetota bacterium | reverse complement strand
CTGTTGCCTTCGGGAAGGTCGAGGACGAACTCGTCGCCGTCGGGGAAGAGCAACTTCGTGCTGTCGAGATTGACGCGCACGCGCACCGGCCGGCCGGTGTCGTTGCGGAAGCTCAGTGGTACGTCGGCCTTTCTCGACGTCAGTGTCACCCGTTTGCGCGTTGTCGTGATGCCCGCGTTCAGTTGCTGCACGCCGGCGTCGATCACGGCGAGCTGTTCGGCCGCCGTCTCCGATGACTGGGCGGTGCTCAAGGCGAGAAGCAGCGCGCGCTCGCCCTGGTCGAACCCTGGGCTCGTCGGGTCGATGCTCGACTCCAACGCCGCGAGCGCCGACTTGGCGTCGACGTAGTCGGCACCGGTCACCGGGAAGCCGCCCGGTTCGGTCGCCGCGAGTTCGCGTGCGACGGGCCGGTCGTCGCCGGCCTCGTTGGGAACCTGCTCGAAGAAGTCGTCCAGGGTCACCGGCGCCAACAGCGGATGCGACCGCATAGCGGTCACGAGTGCCGAATAGACCTCTACTTCGACTTGCTCGGGGGGCGCGATGACGACGCCGCGCACGGCCTCCGTGTCCTCGAACGCGACGACGGAAAGCGCCGTCAACGCCCGCTGCACGCGCAACGCCGGCGGATCGCTTCCGGCGAGCATGCTGTCGACGAGTGTCGTGGTGACGGCGGCGCGGATCTCGCCGTCGCCCGCGTTGAGCACGAATGTCTGCAGTGACGGGGTTTCGGTCGGCGTGAGTTGGTCTTCGCGTACGACGACGCGGTCGACCAGGAGTCGTCGGAGCCGCGCCAGTACCGGGCCGTCGACGGGGTCGACGAACGCGGTCCGCGGCTCGGGCCGTATTCCCGTCTGCTGCTCGAGCGTGTCGGAACCCACGACGATCTGGTTGGGTAGTTCGTCGCCGAGGCCGGCGGCTTCGAGCGCGGTCAAGTCGATGGGCACGTACGGCGTGGGGAGGAGTTGTGTCGTCGGCCGGGCCGCGGCCGTGGTGACGCGGCCGAGCGCGGGCGCGACCGTCGGGTCGGTCTGGGCGAGCACGTTCCACGCTTCGAGTGTCTCCGGCCCGGCCACCAGACTCATGGGCAACGCTGCGGCCGACGCCAGCACCGAGGAGACGCCGTCGAGGCGACCGCCGGCCGCGAACTCGGCGGCGACGTCGGGGTAGCTCGCGCCGTCGACACCACGGGCGGGCGCGGCCACGGTCGACCACGTCCACGCGACGCGCAACGGCGCGGCGACGGCTTCGGCTTCGGCGGCCGGGTCGGCGACGACGACGAGCCACGTGACAAACGACGTCAGCGTGTCGCCGCTCTCGAGCGCGACTTCGAGCGGGTAGACGCCGGGCCGCGACGCGGCGACGGTGGGCTCGACCGGCGAGTCGCCGACCCCGAACGTCACCGAGACCGACCCGGTGGCGTCGCGCGGCAATTCCGCCAGCGGTAGGCGGCGGGTCGTCAGGCGACCGGAGAGGCGCTCACCCGAGATCGAACGTTCGAACGTCTCGGTCGTCGTCACCCGGCTGTAGAGCCGCAGCCGTACGACGACGGCTTCTCCCGCCGGCAGCCGGTCGGAGGGGATGTCGAGGAGCAATGTGGCCGACCCGCCCGTTGTGACGTACGCCGGTTGCGAGACGAGCTCGAGCCGCGGGTCGGCGGCCGCGGCCGGCTGCGGTGTGAGCGTCGCGACCGCGCCGAGCCCACACAGCACGACCGCGCCGAGCAGTACCCGGAGCGTGTTCCTCACAGGGTCCGTCCGAGGACGCACAGGCCGACGGGTAACGGCGTGAACCCGGCCGTCTCGTACAGCGTCCGGGCGCGGTCGTTCTCGTCCTGCGTGTTGACGTACGCGCGCCGGGCGCCGTGGGCGCGCAGCCAGTTCAGGCCGTCGTTCAGCAGGGTTCGGCCGAGCCCGGCGCGCTGCGCGTCGGGCCGCACTGCGAGCCGTTGGACGTAGCCGTCGGTTGCCGCCCGCCCGACGAGGATGAAGCCGTCGAGTTCGCCCTTGCTCACGCGCGTATGCGAGGTGGGCGTGGCGCGGGCGGCGTCGCGCAGGGCGCGGTCGTCGAGGCGCCAAAAGTCGTCGAACGCGGCGGCGTCGATCCGGAGGATCTCGTCGCGTTCGTCGCGCCGGGCGCGCCGGGTGCGGTTCGACATCGGGGGCAGTTCCCGGAGTTCGTGGACGAGGACCCGCAACCGGCCCTTGACCGCGAATCCGGCGTCGACGAACGCCGTGCTCGCGGCCGGCGCGAGCGCGTTGGTGACTACCTCTTGGTACCCGTCGGCACGCATCCGGTCGAGGAGTCGCTCGAGGACAGCGGGCGCGATCAATCCGCGACCTCGCAACGCGAGCGAAGCGATGTCGGAGCGTCCGTGCCACGCTGCGATCCGGACGACGCCGCCGCGCACGCGGTACGACTGCGTCTTCACTGTCTCAAAAGTAGCGGGCCGACCGACGTTCGGGGCGGCGTGAGTAGCCTGCTCCCGTGCTCCTGCTGGCCGCGGATCCTCGCTTTTCGGCCCACGACCCTGGGCCCGGGCACCCGGAACGACCGGCCCGGCTCCAGGCCGTCCTCGAAGGAATCGATGCCGGCCTGCCCCCCGATGCGGTGCACCGCCTGGAACCGCGGCGCGCGACCCGGGCCGAGATCGAAAGGGTGCATACGGGCGAGTACCTCGACCGGCTCGAGCGGTTCTGCGAACTCGGCGGCGGTCCCCTCGACCCCGACACGTCGGTCTCTACGGCTTCGTGGGAGGCCGCGCTCCTCGGCGCCGGGTCCGGGCTGGCCGCGGTCGACGCCCTCGAAGCCGGAACCGGCGACGCCGCCTTCTGCGCCGTGCGCCCGCCGGGCCACCACGCCGTGGCCGCGCGCGCGATGGGGTTCTGCCTGATCAACAACGTGGCCGTCACCGCCTCCCACCTGCGGGAACGGGGCGACCGAGTGCTCGTCCTCGACTGGGATGCCCATCACGGCAACGGCACGCAGGACATGTTCTTCTCCGACCCCGACGTGATGTACGTGTCGATGCACGAGTCACCGCTGTATCCCGGGACGGGTCGCATCGACGATGTGGGTTCGGGGCCCGGCACCGGCACCACCGTGAACTTCCCGTTGCCGGCGGGCGCAACCGGCGACGTGTACCGCGCTGCCATCGACGACGTCGTGGCGCCACTCGCCGCGGCATTTCGTCCGGATTGGGTGCTCGTCTCGGCCGGGTACGACGCCCACCGCGCCGACCCGCTTACCGGCCTCGGGCTCTCGGCGGGCGATTACGCGGACCTGACCCGGGCCGTCATGGAACTCGGGCCGCGCCGGCGGATCGTGTGTTTCCTCGAAGGCGGCTACGACCTCGATGCCCTGCGCGATTCCGTGGCCGCGACGGTTTCGACCCTCCTGGGCGATCCTCGGAGTCCGGAACCGCCTACGGCCCACGGACCGGGTGGTCACATCGTCCTAGCCGCCCGCGATCTTCACCCAGACGCTGCCAGTTCCTAAGAATCCGGTACTGATCCCGCCAGGTTTCGGCTCAGGACGCAGCGCGCCCGTGCCGATCAAGACAGGCGGTAAGGGAGGTACTCGCCGGTGTTGGACCTGGATCAACTGCTGCGATTCGCTGTCGAGCGCGGAGCCTCTGACGTCCACATCAAGGTGGGTTCGCCGCCGTTCATCCGGATCGACGGCCGGCTGGAACGCACGAGCCATTCGAGCGTCTCGCCCGTCGAGACCGAGCGCATCGCCTTCGCGATCATGCCGAAGCAGCGCGCCGAGGAATTCATCGGTTCGAGCGAGGCCGACTTCGCGTACTCCGTCTCGGGCCTCGGCCGCTTCCGCGTGAACGTGTTGCGCCAGCGCGGCTCGGTCGGCCTCGTGTTACGCCGCGTGCAGAGCGACATCCCCTCGTTCGAAGAGTTGGGTCTCCCGCCCGTCGTGCAACGCCTCGCCGAGAACCCGCGCGGTCTCGTGCTCGTCACCGGCCCGACCGGTTCGGGCAAGACAACGACCCTCGCGTCGATGATCGATTACATCAACGAGGCGATGAGTCGCCACATCGTCACGATCGAAGATCCGATCGAAGTACTGCACTCCGACAAGAACTCGATCGTGAACCAGCGCGAAGTCGGCACCGACACGCACGACTTCTACTCCGCCCTGAAGCGGGTGCTGCGCCAGGACCCCGACGTGATCCTCGTCGGTGAAATGCGCGACCCCGACACGGTGCGCACGGCGCTCGCGGCGGCGGAAACGGGACACCTCGTGTTCTCGACGCTGCACACGATCAGCGCCACCGACTCGATCAACCGGATCATCGACTTCTTTCCGCCGCACGAGCAGCGCCAGACCCGTATGTCTCTGGCCGCGTCGTTGCGGGGCATTGTCAGCCAGCGCCTCGTCGAGAAGCGCGGCGGCGGTCGAGTTCCGGCAGTCGAAGTCTTGGTTGCGACCGGTCGTGTGTTCGACCGCATCGTCAACGCCGAAGAGACCCACGAGATCGAAGAGATCATCCGTGAGGGCGAGTACTACGGCATGCAGACGTTCGACCAGAGCCTGCTCGAGTTGTACAAGATCGGCACCATCGAGTTGCGCGAAGCCCTCGCCACGTCGACCAGCCCCCACGACCTGCGGCTCATGATCGAGCAGCACACGATGGAGCAGGCCAGCGTCGGCGGCGCGAGCTAAGCGGGGAGCACAGGGGCCGGCGTCGCCGGTTCGATCTCGCCCTCGGGGCGCGGCTGGTTGAGCAGTTCTACGAGGCCGCCGACGGTGCCGAACAGGCCGCCCATTTCGGCCGGTAGGAAGATCTTCGTGGCCCGGCCGTCGGCGACGGCGCGCAGCGCTTCGAGGTACTTGATCGCGATCAGATCGGGCGACGGGTTCCCGTCGTGAATCGCGTCGTACACGTTGCGGATCGCCTGCGCCTCACCTTCGGCGACCGCGATCTGACGGGTCCGCTCCGCCTGCGCGATGCGCTCGATCGCCTGGCTTCGTCCTTCGGCTTCGAGGATCTGCTTCCGGCTGATGCCCTCGGCTTCGAGGATGGCGGCCTGCTTGTCGCCTTCGGCGCGCGTGATGGCGGCCTCGCGCACACCCTGCGCTTCGGTGACGACCGCACGCCGGGTGCGCTCGGCCTGCATCTGCTGGTGCATCGAGTGCACGATGTCCGGCGGCGGGTCGATGCGCTGGATCTCGACCCGCACGACGCGTACGCCCCACTTGTCGGTGGCGTCGTCGAGGATCTCGCGCAGCTTGGCGTTGATCGTGTCGCGCGACGTGAGCGCGTCGTCGAGTTGGATGTCGCCCACGACGTTGCGCAGGTTTGTCTGCGCGAGCTTCGTGATGGCCAGTTGGAAGTTGGAGATGTTGTACGCGAGGCGTTGCGGGTCGGTGGCCTCGTAGTAGATGACCGCGTCGACGGAGACGACGACGTTGTCGGACGTGATCACCTCTTGCGGCGGCACGTCGACGACCTGCTCGCGCATGTCGATGAGCAGGATGCGGTCGATGAACGGGAAGATCAGCCGGAGTCCGGGGTCGACGGTGGCGTGGAATTTGCCGAGCCGTTCGACGAGGCCGCGCTGGTACGGCCGCACGATGCGAACGCTCTTGGCGATGATGATGAACAGGAGGATCGCGACGACAACGAGGACTCCGGCGGCGGCTTGCATGCGACTACTCCTCCTGCGGTTTCACGATGAGGCGGGTTCCGTCGACGCGCAACACGATGACCTTGGTGCCGGAGACGATCTCGGAACCGTCGGCGCTCTCGGCCCGCCACTCCTCACGTTCGACGCGGACCAACCCCGTCTCGTGCGGTGAGCCCGGAATCGCGCCGAGCACGATGCCGCGTTGACCGGCCCAGCGCGTCGCGCCGACCGTGCCCTGTTCGCCGCCGCTCATCCGGCGCCCCAGCGGGACGAGGATCAGCAAGGCGGCCACGCTGGTGACGATGAATGCGGCGATCTCCCAGGCGACGTCGACGCCCAGGAACGCGAGCGCGCACGCGACGGCGGCGCCGATCGCGAACGAGAGCATGAAGAAGGCGCCCGGGGTCACCAACTCGCCAACGGCGAGGAACGCCGCTGCGCCCAGCCAGATCCAACGCCACCCGTCGGGATCGTCCATCTGGCGAATACCGTACCGCGGCGGCGGGCCGCGACCGCGAGAATACGAGCATGACCCCGCCCGTACCGCCGAGGCTCGCGCGCTTTCTCGAACCTGGGTCACCGACCCAGGAACTCGCGGCGCGACTCCACGAAGGTGGATACCGCACGTATCTCGTCGGCGGGAGCGTGCGCGACGCCTTTCTCGACCGGGTCGCCCGCGACCCCGACGTCGACATCGCCACCGACGCGCGCCCCGACGCTGTGAAGCAGGCCGTCAACGGCTGGGCCGACGCGGTGTGGAACCAGGGCGAGCGGTTCGGCACGATCGGGTGCGAGAAAGACGACGAACGGTTCGAGATCACGACCTTTCGCGCCGACGTCTACCGCCCCGACAGCCGCAAGCCCGAGGTGACGTTCTCCGACGCGGTTGAAACCGACCTCTCGCGCCGCGATTTCACGGTCAACGCGATCGCGATGGCGCTCGACGAGCCCGAGATCGTCGACCCCTTCGGCGGCCTCGCCGACCTCGCCGCGCGCCGGCTCCGCACGCCGCTCGCACCCGAGGTGTCGTTCGAGGACGACCCGCTGCGCATGTTGCGCGCGGCCCGCTTCGCCGCGCAGCTCGGGTTCGAACCGGATGCCGACGTCGTCGCCGCGATGGAAGGGATGCGCGAACGGCTCCAGATCATCAGCGCGGAACGGATCCGCGACGAGCTGTCGAAGATGCTGCTGGCCGACGACCCGTCGACCGGTCTGTGGTTGATCTCGCGCACCGGTCTCTCCGACGAGTTCCTGCCCGAACTCAACGCGATGAGGCTCGAACAGGACCCGATCCACCGGCACAAAGACGTGCTCGCACACACGATCGCTGTCGTCGCGAAGACGGGCCCGGAACTGAAGGTGCGCCTGGGTGCGTTGCTGCACGACATCGCCAAGCCGCACACGCGCAAGATCGGTGCCGACGGCGTCAGCTTCTATTTCCACGACGTGGTCGGCGCCCGCATGGCCAAGGAACGTCTGCTCGCGTTGCGGTACCCGAACGACGTGGTCGACGACGTGACCGAACTCGTGCGGCTCCACCTGCGGTTCCACACGTACAGCCAGGGCTGGACCGATAGCGCCGTGCGCCGGTACGTGCGCGACGCGGGCCACCTGCTGAACGAGCTCAACGAGCTGACCCGCTCCGACTGCACGACGCGCGACGAACGCAAGGCCGCCGCCCTCGGCCGCCGCATGGACCAGCTCGAAGCGCGCATCACGGAGCTTTCGGCGAAGGAAGAACTGTCGAAGATCCGACCCGATCTCGACGGTCGCGAAGTGATGGAACACCTCGGCATCGAACCCGGCCCGACCGTCGGCGACGCCATGAAGTACCTACTCGAGATCCGTCTCGACGAAGGCCCGTTGGAGAAGGACGAGGCGTACGCGCGTCTCGACGCCTGGGCCGCCGAGCGCGGCGTCACGAGCTAACTGGGTTAGAGGCCTTCTTTGCGGGCGCGCCAGATGATCGTCGTCGGGAACGACGGACCCGGGTCCGACGAGCGAACGGGTTCGGGCTCGAGGAGTACGTCGACGCGGTAACCGGCGCGGTGTAGTGCGGCGAACACGTCGGCGATCGAGCGCGGCCACAGCGACATGTCTTCGCCGTCGCGCACGACTTTCATCGGGCCGGGTTCGTTGTACGAGCGGCGCACTTCGAGGCGGCCGAGCGGGAGCCCGTCGGGCGCGGCGTCGTCGCGTCCGACCGCGAGTGCGGCGGGGTGGTCGTAGGAGAACAGGAACGCGGCGCCGGGGCGCAGGACCCGGTGGACCTGGCGGAAGAGCCGGTCGATGTCCTCGATTTCGACGAGGAGGCCGGCCGCGAACGCGAGGTCGATCGAGTCGGCCCGGAGGAAGGCGAGGTCGGCGGCATCGCTACGGTGCCACTCCACCCGCCGTTCGAGCGACTCCGCCAGGCGCCGCCCGACCGCGAGCTGGGCGATCGACTGGTCCAGCGCGATGACGTGCGCACCGAGGCGGGCAAACGCCACCGCGTTCTCCCCGCTGCCGCAGCCGAGGTCGAGCACGCGCTTCCCGTTGAGGTCGCCGACGAGCCGGAGCTCGGCGTCGGTCGGGACATCCGGTCCGTACTGGACGGCTTCGTTCGCGGCTGATGTCGCCCGCCGCGCGCCGACGCGATCCCACGCCTCCGTGTTGGTCATGCCCCGATTGTGGCGCGAACTACACGCCTTCGGCGAAGGCTTCCACCATTCGGTGCGCTTCGTCGTCGTGGAACTGCACCAGCGGCGACTTCATGAAGTACGCCGACGGGCCTTCCAGCGGGCCGCCGATACCACGGTCGAGTGCGAGCTTGCAGCACCGCACCGCGTCGATGATGACGCCGGCCGAGTTGGGCGAGTCCCACACCTCGAGCTTCAACTCGATGTTCAGTGGCACGTCGCCGAAGTTGCGGCCTTCGAGGCGGATGTACGCCCACTTCCGGTCGTTGAGCCACGGCACGTGGTCCGACGGGCCGATGTGCACGCTCTCCGACGAGATGCCCTGGTCGATCTGGCTCGTGACCGACTGGGTCTTCGACACCTTCTTGGACAGCAGGCGCTCGCGCTCGAGCATGTTCTTGAAGTCCATGTTGCCGCCGAAGTTCAACTGGTACGTGTTGTCGATCGCGAGGCCGCGGTCTTCGAACAGGCGGGCGAGCAGGCGGTGCGTGATGGTGGCGCCGACCTGGCTCTTGATGTCGTCGCCGACGATCGGCACACCGGCGTCTTCGAACTTCTTCGCCCACTCGGGGTCGCTCGCGATGAACACGGGGATCGCGTTCACGAAGCCGACGCCGGCGTCGATGCAGACCTGCGCGTAGTAGCGCTGCGCGTCTTCGGACCCGACGGGGAGGTAGCTCACGAGCACGTCGGCCTTTGCGTCGCGCAGAGCCTGCGCGACGTCGACCGGCTCGGCCGGGCTCTCCTCGACGACCTCGCGGTAGAACTTGCCGAGACCGTCGAACGTCGGGCCGCGCTGCACGAGCACGTTGAGGTCGGGGACGTCGGAGAACTTGATCGTGTTGTTGATGCTCGAGAAGATCGCTTTGCCGAGATCGAGCCCGACCTTGTCGGCGTCGACGTCGAACGCGGCGACGAACTCGACGTCACCTACGTGGTAGCCGCCGAGCTCGACGTGCATCAGTCCGGGGACGCGCTCGTTCGGGTCGGCGTTGCGGTAGAACTCGACGCCCTGCACCAGGCTGCTCGCGCAGTTGCCGATGCCGGCGATCGCAACCCGTACCTTCTTGCGGCTTTCGGTCGCGCTCATGCCGATGCTGCTCCTTCCTCGGTGCGTTCGACGAGCTCGCGTTCTTCCGCGATCAGCTCGTCGATCCACTCGAGATCGTGTTGGGTGGTCTGGGCCCGGTGCTCGAGGAGCGACCGGGTATAGCGATCAACGGTGCGGCTGGGCGCGGTCCGCCGGACGGGCGCGAGCCGCTGGGTGAGCTGGGTGCGCCGGCGTTCGAGGAACGAGAGCCGTTCGGGCCCGGTCAGGTGCCGGCAGAACGACAGCCGCAGCGCAAAGGACCGTTCGTCGTCGGTTTCGGGCGCGGTAAGAAGTTCGATGAACAGCTCCCGGCCGGCGTCGGTGAGGCGGTAGGCCTTGCGGGTGCGCCGGGTCGAGCGCGGCCGGCGCCGCAGCGCGGCCGCGAGGTCGCCCTTGACCGAGCCGGTCGGCACGATTGGGGCCGCGGGCCCGTCGTCGCCCTCGGAGACCGTCTCGGTGATCGCACCGGAGCGCTCCAGCCGGCGCAGCGCCGGGTAGAGCGAACCGAACGAAATCCCCCAAAGGGGGCCGAGCGTCTCGGACAAGCGCTTCTTCAGCTCATAGCCGTGGAGGGGCTGCTCGTTCAGCAGTCCCAGCACCGCCAGCTCCAACATGCCGATACGATATATCGAAACGATATATCGATGCAACTCATTCGTTCACCGGCCGTCCACCCGCTGGTCACGGCCCGGACCGGCGACGACGAAGGCCCGAGACGGCCCTACACTCGCCAACGTGCATCCGGTGACGGACTACGCGCTCGCCCGAAGGGCAGTCCTGCGCGACTTCCGCCGGGGCACGCTGACCCGGCTCGACGTCTGCGACGCCCATCCCGAGCTACGCCGGGCGGCCGAGCACGTGGGCACGCCCATCGATGACGAGTGCCCGGTATGTGACGCGCAGGAACTGCGGCTCGTCACCTACGTCTACGGGGAGAAGCTGAAACAGGCCAACGGCCGCTGCATCACGAGCAACGACGAACTCAAGAAGCTCGGCAAAACCCACGACGAGTTCGCCTGTTACGACGTCGAAGTGTGCCCCGACTGCGGCTGGAACCACCTCCGCCGCCAGTCACTCCACGGCCGCAACCACAAATAGCTTGGTCGTCCTCCGACTGATCAGCGGCTGCGTCGCGGTCGAGTCGTCGTCACTCCGGCGAGCTTCCTGCGCTCTTCCGTCGCTCCGCGCGCCGCATCATGCGGTCCCCGTCAGTCGCCCGACTCCTCGTCGTCGACCGGCTCGCACGGGTACTGCGACACGCACGCCACGCACCACAACTCCGGGTCGGGCACCACGGTGACCGACGCCGGGGTGTCCCACTTCTCGGGCACGACATAGACCCGCCGTACGAGAACCAGCTCCTCGTCGTGCATACCGCAGTTTTCGCAGACCCGTTCTGTCACTGGTGTTGCTCCTGACACAGTCCCGGCCCGGCCCTGACGAATCATGCCCCGGTTGGGTACCCTGATGTCACTGCCGGGAGCCGTGTGTGCCCTGGACGGTGGAGGTGCGGAGATGGCTGCTGCTTCTCAGGCGCGAATGACTGCGCCTTCCGTGCTCGCCCGCAAGGGCGGTGATGCCCCGTTGGTCATGGTGACCGCGTACGACGCCCCGTCGGCGCGAGTCGTCGACGCCGCGGGCGCAGACATGATTCTCGTCGGCGACTCCGTCGCGATGGTCGTGCTCGGCTACGACGACACGTTGCAAGTGACGACCGACGACATGGCGCATCACGTCGCGGCGGTGGCGCGCACGCGGCCCCGTCCGCTCGTCGTCGCCGACCTGCCGTGGATGAGCTATCACGTCACCCGCGACGAGACCGTGCGGAACGCGGCCCAGTTGATTCGCGCCGGTGCCGGCGCGGTGAAACTCGAAGGCGGGCGCAAGCGCGTCGCCGCGATCGCCGCGATTCTCGACACCGAGATCCCCGTGATGGGCCACATCGGGCTCACACCGCAGTCGATTCACACGCTCGGTGGCTTCAAGGTGCAGGGCAAGCAACTCGACAGCGCCCGCGCGCTCGTCGACGACGCGGTCGCACTCGCCGAAGCCGGTGTCTTCGCGATCGTGCTCGAGTGCGTGCCCGACGGTGTCGCGCGCATGATCACCGACAGCGTCGCGGTACCGACCATTGGCATCGGCGCCGGTCGCCACTGCGACGGCCAGGTGCTCGTATGGCACGACCTGCTCGGCTTCGCGGCTCCCGGCCGCAAGCTTCCGAAGTTCGTGCGGCGGTACGCCGAGATGGAAGCGGAAGCGACGGATGCCGTGACGCAGTTCTGCGCCGACGTACGCTCCGGGGCGTTCCCGTCGAGTGCGGAGACGTACCACATGACCGACCAGATGGCCGACGGCCTCGGCCTCTACGGCGCCCCTGCTCCCCAGCCGGAGCACGCCTGAGTGTCACGCCTGGGGCTGGCGTTCGCGCTCGTCGTCGTGGTGCTGATGGGTACCGCGTTCTTCGGTTACATGCTCCGAGCGTCGCTCGACGACGACGACGACGGTGTCGCGCGCGCGGCCGCGGGTACGTCGCCGGCCGACGCGCTCGCGGCGACGACCGACGCGTTCCCACCGTTCGACGGCTTCACCGAGTCGTACGTCGGGACCGACGACCGCTGCCTGCGTGTCGTGATCGCCGACGAGTCCGACGAACGCGTGCAGGGATTGCGCGGCGTGTCCGACCTCGGCAACTACGACGGCATGCTCTTCGTGTTCGGCGAAGACAGCCACTCGTCGTTCACGATGGCGGACACGCTCATCCCCCTCGACATCGGCTGGTACGACGCAAACGGCGACCCCGTCGACCGCACGGTGATGCAACCGTGTCCCGACGCCGAAGTCGAGTGCCCGCCGTACGCGGCGCGCGGTCCCTACCGGTATGCATTGGAAACCGAAGCCGGGAGCGGCGGCGGTGGCTCGATCGGCGCGTGCCCGAGTTAGCTCGTGCGCGGGGTTGTACTTGCTCCGTCTCGGTGAGCAGAAGCAGTGGTGGTGAACGACCGCTCGTCCCTACGCGGCGCCCGCCGCCCCGCAGTCAGCACCCGACCGGAGGAAACTGTCACAGGCACGCGGTAACGTCCGCCGTGATAGGTCCCACGGAGGAGTCCTGATAGCCTCTCCCGGTTCGACAACCGAAATCCTGCCCCTGCGGGCCGGTTCTACCGGTCGCAACGGGGCCCACAGCCTGCGCTGTGGTCCTGAGGAGGTAAATGCCGATGCCGAGTGCATCGCGTGGCGGTTTGCGGCCGTACGAGGTCATGGTCATCCTCGAAGCGGACCTGGATGAGGAGACGATCCGGGCTGCCGTCGAACGGTGGCTGCAACTCATCGAGTCCCATGGCGCGGAGCGTGGCTTCGTCGACTTCTGGGGCAAGCGTCGTTTGGCCTACGAGATCAATCGCAAGACCGACGGTTACTACGTGGTCATGCAGGCGAAGGCCGAGCCGGCGGCAATGGATGAGCTGAACCGGGTGCTCTCTCTTGCAGACGAGACCATCCGTCACAAGGTGTTGCGCATCCCCGAGAAGGTCTACGGGCCTCCGAAGGTTGCGGGTAGCACCCCGGCGGGTCACGCATAGGGGAGGATCCCATGGCAAACAACAGCAACGCGATCACAGTGGCCGGCAACCTCACTCGCGACCCCGAGATGCGGTACACCGCGAGCGGCAAGCAGACGACGAACTTCAGTGTCGCCGTCAACCGTTCGTGGCGTAACCAGCAGAGCAACGAGTGGGAAGAGCGCACGAGTTTCTTCAACGTCGTCACGTGGGGAAACCTGGCCGAGAACGTCGTCGCATCCCTTCACAAGGGCATGCGGGTTGTTCTCACGGGACGACTTGAACAGCGCAGCTGGGAGACCGAACAGGGCGAGAAGCGCTCGGTCGTGGAGATCGTTGCAGAAGAGGTAGGTCCGAGCCTCGTGTTCGCCACCGCCGATGTGCACCGCGTCGAGCGCAGCGGCCCCGGCGAGACCCGTGGTGGCGGAGACCGCTCGACTGCCTCGGTGCCCGCGGGCGGCGGAGACCGCTCGACTGCCTCGGTGCCCGCCGGCGGCGGAGACCCGTCCTACGACCAGTACGGCGAAGAGCCGTTCTAGAGGCGAACGGAATCTGGCGCGACGGATACCCGTCTTGCCAGTGAGCCGGAGCCCGAGCGGCCCGGTGCGTAGCGCCAAGAGCGGAAGACACAGAGGAATCAATGGCTCGTAAAGAAGTACGCAAGGAACGCGGCCCCGCGAAGGACCGCCGTCCGCTCAAGAAGAAGACGTCGATCCTGACGACCGAGAGCATCGAGTGGATCGACTACAAGGACGTGAACGTGCTGCGGCGCTTCATGTCGGAGCGGGCGAAGATCCGGGCTCGGCGGGTGACGGGCAACGATCAGCAGCAGCAGGTCGCGGTCGCCAAGGCGATCAAGCTCGCTCGTGAGATGGCGTTGTTGCCGTACAGCGTGCGCCAGGTGACGCAACGGTCGAAGGGCCGGCGCGACCGCGGTGACCGGGGCGACAGAGGCGACCGGGGCGAGCGCGAGCTGCAGGCTCCGCCCGACGAAATCGAGCGCACCGTGGCCCCGGGCGTCGAGGCCGAACTGGCCGGCATCGACGAGACGGGTCTCGACGACACGGGCGGGGAGACCAGCTTCGACGACGCGGGTGGCGACGAAGCGGTTGCTGCTGTCGACGGAGATCAGGAATGAAGATCGTCATGCGAGCCGACGTCGAGAACGTCGGCAAGAAGGGCGACCTCGTCGACGTCGCCGACGGCTACGCCCGCAACTATCTGGTGCCCAAGGGCCTGGCCATCAAGGCCACGCCCGGTATCCAGAAGCAGGCCGACGCCATGCGCCGCAACCGCGACGCGAAGGACCGCCGCGACCGCGAGTCCGCGGAAGCGGTGGCAGCCCGGTTCGCGGGCCGCTCGGTCACGGTCACCGCGCGTGCCGGTGAGGGCGGGAAGCTGTTCGGTTCGATCACCTCGTCGGACATCGCCGAGGCCATCGAGGCTCAGCTGAACGTCGAGATCGACCGGCGCCGGATCGCGCTCGATGAGCCGATCAAGGAACTGGGAACGGTCGAGTTGACCGTTCGACTGCACCCCGACGTCAACGCTGCGGTGTCGGTCGAGGTCGTCGCCCAGAGCTGACGCGACCGCCACCCAGCGCGCGCAAGTTGTCCACACCCCCTGGGGATTGTGCGCGCTCGCGTTCGCGACCACCGCCCCGTTCACGCGCTGGGTGGGGGACGTGGTGTCGCGGCCACATTTCCTGGCCTGTGGAGAACGTGGTCATCCACAGGCTTGTGGACGGCTCCACCGACTCCCGGAAGGGATATCCCCTGTTCGGGACGGCAGCCGCGCTTCACTGTCTCACGTGGTTGTCACCATGGTCTTCGACATGTCCCCAAGGTCGGAGCCGTGATGCACAGCGCGGTGCCCGTCACCCACAACCTTGTGGGTCTAGCGATCCCCAGGGGCGTAGCGCGACGCTCGCCGAGGGGAGGAGACACTCGACGTGGTTCATTCGATTGACGACGCGCG
>JAWXCJ010000265.1:0-5555 GCA_034408875.1 Actinomycetota bacterium | reverse complement strand
TTCATCCAGAGATAGCGGTTGTCGTACTCGATGGTGAAGCCCGACGTTGCCGCGCACGTGATGATCATGCCGCCGCGCTTGGCGACGAACACCGACGCACCCATGGTCGAGCGGCCCGGGTGTTCGAACACGATGTCGACGTCGCGACCGATCAGGCCGCGCACAGTCTTGCCGAGACGCAGCCACTCCTTCGGGTCCTGCGTACCGTCGTCCTTCCAGAACTGGAAGTTCTCCGCGCGGCGGTCGATGACGTGCTCGCACCCGAGTTCGCGCAGCAGGTTCGCCCGCTTCTCCGACGACACGACGCCGACGGGAATGCCGCCGCCGTTCAACACGTACTGCACTGCGTACGCGCCGATGCCGCCGGTTGCGCCCCAGATGAGCACCGCCTGGCCCTGCGTCATGTGCGAGCCGTTCTTGCTCACGATCATGCGGTAGCTCGTGGAGTTGCACAGCGCGTTGACGGCCGCTTCCTCCCACGTGAGGTGCTTCGGCTTGGGCATGAGCTGGTTCGCCTTGACGACGGCGATGTCGGCCAGGCTGCCGAAGTTCGTTTCGTAGCCCCAGATGCGCTGGTTCGCGGCCATCATCGAGTCGTCGTGCGCGGAGGGGTCCTGGTCGTCGACGTGCAGGCAGTGCGCGGTGACTTCGTCGCCCGGCTTCCAGTTGCGCACCGCCGAGCCGACGCGCAGCACGACACCCGACGCGTCGGAACCCATCACGTGGTACGGCTGGTCGTGGCGCTTGCCCCACACCGACTCGCGCCCGAGACGCTGGAGAAACCCGAACGTGGAAACCGGCTCGAAGATCGACGTCCACACCGTGTTGAAGTTGATCGACGACGCCATCACCGCGACGTAGGCCTCGTCGGGCGCCAGCTCGGGGAGCGGGAAGTCCTCGACGTGGGTCGACTTGCGCGGGTCTTTCTCCTCGGACGGGATGCCCGCGAACATCTCCTGCTCGTCCGCCTTCACGAGCGCGCCACGCGCATGCGTAGGAATCGCCAGGGCCCCGATGTCGTCGCCGCGAACGCCGGCGAGGATGGCGGAACGGATAGCTTCGATCTCGGCCACTACATGGCTCCCTCGTACTCGTCGTTGCGGCCCACGGCGAGTGGAGACTCGCACTGCGTCCGCACGGCACATGAACCTACCGGGCAGTAGCGGGATCGAACCAGCCGTACCTACACTGACGCTTTCCGCACCTCGAGGAGGCCTCATGCCTGGATCCGTGATCGTCGGATCGGCCCGCACGCCGATCGGCAAGCTCTCCGGCGCGCTGGCCGGTTTCAGCGCGATGGATCTGGGCGGCTTCGCGATCAAGGCCGCGCTCGAGCGGGCCGGCATCGGACCCGAGCAGGTCGACTACGTGCTCATGGGTCAGGTGCTGCAAGCCGGTTCCGGGCAGATCACCGCCCGCCAGGCCGCCGCGAACGCGGGCATTCCGATGACGGTTCCGGCCATGACCGTGAACAAGGTCTGCCTTTCGGGCATCAACGCGATGTACCTCGCCGACCAGATGATCGCGGCGGGCGACGCCGAAGTCGTCGTCGCGGGCGGCATGGAGTCGATGACGCAGTCGCCGTACTTGCTGCCCGGAGCGCGTTCGGGTTACCGCATGGGCAACAACGAAGTGGTCGACTCGCTCGTGAACGACGGCCTGTGGTGCGCGTTCGACGCCGTCCACATGGGCAGCGGCACCGAGAACTACGTCGGCCAAGTCGGCGGCATCACACGCGACGCGCAGGACGAACTCACGGCCAAGAGCCACGAGCGCGCCGCCGCCGCGCAAAAGGAAGGTCGTTTCGCCGACGAGATCGCGCCGGTCGCGATCCCGCAGCGCAAGGGCGACCCCGTGATCGTCGACACCGACGAGGGTGTGCGCCCGGGAACGACCGGCGAGTCACTCGGTGGGCTGCGCCCCGCGTTCTCCAAGGACGGCACCATCACCGCCGGCAACGCGTCACAGATCTCCGACGGCGGCGCGGCCGTGATCATGACCAGCAAGGCCAAGGCCGAGGAACTCGGCGTCACGCCGCTCGCCGAGCTCGTGAGCTACGGCATGGTGGCCGGACCCGACCCCTCGCTGCTCACGCAGCCGTCGCGTTCGATCAAGCGCGCGCTCGAAGTCGTCGACATGACCGTCAAGGACATCGACCTCTTCGAGCTCAACGAGGCGTTCGCGGCCGTCGGCATCGCGTCGATGCGCGACCTCTCGATCAACGACGACGTCGTCAACGTCAACGGCGGCGCCATCGCGCTCGGACACCCGATCGGTATGTCGGGCGCGCGTGTCGTGCTGACGCTCATCAACGAGCTGCGGCGGCGGGGCGGCGGCACGGGTGCCGCGGCACTCTGCGGTGGTGGCGGCCAAGGCGACGCGGCCATCGTCCGCACGCTGTAACGCACGGGGGTACGCCCCGCAACCACTAGGGTTCCGGGGCGATGATGCCGGAGCTTCGACCCCGTGGCATCGGCGAAATTCTCGACACCGGCGTCGCGTTGTACCGAGAACGATTCGGTCCGCTGATCAAGGTCACCCTCGCGGTCGTCATCCCGCTCGAGATCCTGTCCGCCCTGGTGCAGCTCTCGGCCCAACCGGACGAGTACACGGTCGGCGTCACCGGCACACAACCCGTGTACGACGAAAGCGAGTTCCTGCTTCAGATCGCGGCGCTGTTCGTCATCCTCGGCGTGCAGACGATGGGGACCGCGTTCGTGACGGCCGCGGCCACGCGCATCAGTGCGGACGCGTACGTCGGCAACGCCGAGGACCCGGCTACCGCGGTCCGCAATGTCGGCCGGCGCTTCTTTGCCCTGGTCGGCCTCTCGATCGTCGTCACCCTCGGCGTGCTCGTCGGGTTTTTGCTCATCGTCCCGGGGCTCGTGCTCATCGCGTTGTGGTCGGTCGCGGTTCCGGTACTCGTGCTCGAAGGGACCGGCATCAGCGCCGCGCTCGGCCGCTCGTGGAAACTCGCGTCGGCGTACTTCTGGATCACGATCGGCGCGTACTGGACCGTGCAGCTCCTCTCGTTCGCCCTCACGTTCGGTATTGCCGCGCTGCTCGGACTGTTCCTCACGACGAGTGACAGTTCGACGGGCGCGGTCATCACGCAGTCGGTCGCCAACGCGGTCTCGGCAGTCATCACCACGCCGCTCATCGCAACCGTGCTCGTCGCGCTCTACTTCGACCTGCGCATCCGCGCCGAGGGCTTCGACGTGCAGATGATGCTGATGCGCCTCGACAGTCGCCGAACGGATGCACCCGGCGACCGGTGATCACCGCCGTCGATCCTGTCGAAGCTCGCGCGGAGGCGCGCGACATCCTCGGCGACCGCCGGTTCCAGAGCGAGCCCGCCCCCCGCCCACTGCGCGGCGTCCTGAAGTGGATCGGCGATCGGCTCGAACCCGTCGCCGACTTCTTCAACACGATTCCGTGGTTCATCTGGCTGCTGATCGCGATCGGCCTTCTCGCGTTTCTCGTCACCGTCCTGGCGCCGCGCCTCCAAGCCCGCCGCGCCGGCCGGTCGGGCGGCGTCGGCACCGCGCGCCCCGCGAAGGCGGAAGACCCCGACGCACTCGAACGCGAAGCCGTCGAAGCCGAGCGCGCCGGCGACTACGAGCGGGCCGTGCGCCTGCGCTTCCGCGCGGGCCTGCTGCGGCTCGGGAAGCGAGGCACGATCGAGTACCGGCCGTCGGTCACCGTCGGCGAAGTCCGGCGGGCGGTCGCGTCGGACGACTTCGAACACCTCGCCGAGACATTCGAAGAGGTCGCGTACGGCGACCGCGATGCCGGACAACCGGAGGTCGACGAGTCGCGGCGCGACTGGCCCCACGTCATCGAGCGGAGCCCGCGGTGACCACGACGGCCAAACGCATCGTGCAGATCGTCGTCGGGTTCGCCGTCGGGATCATCGCCCTCAACCTGCTCGCGAGCGCGCTCGACGAATCGGTCGGCGGCAGCGAACCGGGCGGAGCACCCGGCTCGTCGTACGCGACGTCGAGCGAAGGGTTCGCGGCCTATGCCGATCTGCTCGCTCGCTACGGCCACCGCGTCTCGCGCCAGCGCGGCAATCTGGCCGACGCGCAGCTCGACCCGGGGACGACGCTCGTCATCGGTGGCCGCGAGGGCGTCTTCCTCGACGACGACGAACTCGATGTACTGCGGTCATTCGTCGCGAGTGGCGGGCGCCTGGTCGTGGCGTCGTCGGGTACGCCTCCGCTGAATCAACTGGTCACCCAGGACTTCACCCGCGTCGAAGGAACCGACGTCTACCGAGACATCGCGCCCGACCTCGGCGACGTCAGCGAAGTCGTCACGGCTGGCGGCACGGGCTTCGACATCGGCGGGAGCGGCGCCGTTGTCACGCCACTCGTGTCGGAACGCGACGTCGTGTTCGCGGCAACGTTCGCGACGGGCGACGGTGCGGTGATCGGCCTGGCCGACCCGTCGCCGCTCGAGAACGAACTCCTCGGGGTCTCCGACAATGCCGCGTTCGGCATCGAACTCGCCGGCCCGGAAGGCCGCCCCGTCGTGTTCGCCGAAGGTGTGCACGGTCACGACTCGTCCGAAGGACTCCAGGCGCTCCCGACGAACTGGAAGATCGCGATACTCGGCATCGGCGCCGCGGGCGCACTGTTCGCCTGGTCGCGCGCCCGGCGCGTCGGTCCCCCGGACCAACCGAACCGCGCGCTTCCGCCCGCGCGCGCCGAGTACGTCAACGCGATGGCCGGTTCACTCGAGCAGACCCGCGACCCCGCGGCCGCATTGGCCGATCTCGCGAAATGGACGCGCGACCACGCCGAGCGCAATGCGATCGAGATTCCCGAAAGTGAGCGAAAGCTGCTCGAGATACCGCCGAAGAACGCGCAGGAGATCATCGACCTCGGCCGTCTGGCCGCCCGCGTCGCGCGCGGAGATATCGAAGAGAGGACCCGGCCGTGAACGAACTACGCAACCGTGTACTGGCAGAGATCCAAAAGGTCGTCGTCGGCCAGGATTCGGTCGTCGACGTGCTGATCGCGGCGGCGTCGGTTGGTGGCCACGTCCTCCTCGAAGGAGTGCCGGGAGTCGCCAAGACGCTGCTCGCCAACGCATTCGCTCGGGCAGTCGGGCTCGAGTTCCGGCGCGTGCAGTTCACACCCGACATGCTGCCGTCCGACCTCACGGGCACGATGACCCTGCGCGGCGAAGACCTCGTGTTCCGCCCCGGGCCCGTGTTCACGAACCTGCTCCTCGCCGACGAGATCAACCGCACACCGCCCAAGACGCAAGCCGCGCTCCTCGAAGCGATGCAGGAGAACCAGGTCAGCGTCGACGGTGTCGCGCACCCGCTCCCCGATCCGTTCCTCGTGATCGCGACGCAGAACCCCATCGAGTACGAGGGCACGTACCCGCTCCCCGAAGCGCAACTCGACCGGTTCCTCGTGAAGCTCGACGTGCGCTACCCCGACGCCGCGCAAGAAGCGCAGATCCTGCGGCTCGCGCACCGCGGCGTCACACCCGCGACCCTCGACGACGTCCAGCGCGTCGCATCACCGCAGGACCTCATCGAC
>JAWXCJ010000264.1:0-3514 GCA_034408875.1 Actinomycetota bacterium | reverse complement strand
GCGGCGCTGCTCGACGAGTCGGCCCCGGGGCCGACGCTCGTGGTGTGTCCGGTCTCGGTGTTGGGGAACTGGCAAGGAGAGCTCGAACGATTCGCGCCCCGCCTCACGGTGATCGCGCATCACGGCCCCGATCGATTCACACGCCATCGGGCGAAGCTCGCGACGCGAGCCAAACGGGCCGACGTCGTGCTGACGACCTACTCGCTCGTGGCGCGCGACATCGAGGAGCTCGAACGGGTCGAGTGGGCCCGGCTCGTGCTCGACGAGGCGCAACAGGTAAAGAACCCCGGCGCCGCGCAGACACGCGCGGTGCAACGCATTCCCGCGTCGCGACGCGTTGCCCTCACCGGGACGCCGGTAGAGAATCGACTGTCGGAGCTCTGGTCGATCATGCATGTCCTCAATCCCGGGCTGCTCGGCTCGAGTCGCTCGTTTCGCGACCGGTTCGCGATCCCGATCGAACGCGAACACGACGAACAGGCGACGGAGCGCTTGCGCAAGATCACCGCGCCGTTCATGTTGCGCCGGCTCAAGAGCGACAAGTCGATCATCGACGACCTCCCCGACAAGATCGAGGTGACCGAGCACTGCATGCTCAGCCGCGAGCAGGCGACGCTCTACCAGGCCGTTGTCGACGATCTGGTGGAGCAAGCCGAGCAGGCCGAGGGAATGAGCAGGCGGGGCCTCGTGCTCGCAGGGATCATGCGACTCAAACAAGTGTGCAACCATCCGGCCCAGTTCCTTCGCGACGGTTCTGCGCTGAGCGGACGGTCGGGCAAGCTGACACGGGCCGACGAGCTCCTCGACGAGATCATCGCCGCGGGCGACAAGGTCTTGTGCTTCACCCAGTTCGCGCAGTGGGGAGAGCTGCTCGCTCCGTACTGGCGGCGAAGGTACGGCGTCGGCGTCGAATGGCTGCACGGCCGTGTCGCGCGTTCGCGGCGCGATGCGATGGTGAAGCGTTTCCAAGACGGCGACGGGCCCGAGATCTTCCTCGTGTCGTTGAAGGCCGGTGGCACCGGGCTCAATCTCACGGCCGCGTCGCATGTTGTGCACCTCGACCGTTGGTGGAACCCCGCCGTGGAGGATCAGGCCACTGATCGCGCGTACCGGATCGGTCAGCGTCGATCGGTGTTCGTGCACAAGTTGGTCAGCGCGGGCACGATCGAGGAACGCATCGACGCGATGATCGCATCGAAGCGCGCGCTCGCCGAACAGATCGTCGGGAGCGGCGAGCAGTGGATCACCGAGCTGTCGACGGCGGACCTGCGCGATGTCATCGCGCTCAGCGCCCAGGTTGGCGACGACTGATGGCTCGCAGCCGTTGGGATGATCCGTGGCAACGCTTCCCGGAGTCGGTGCCCCTCCCCGCGCCGGACGGTCTCGCGACGTCGAAGCAGCGCGGCGCGATGGCCGGCACGTGGTGGTCGAAACGGTTCGTCGAACTGCTCGAGTCGTACGGTCTTGGTACGCGCATGGCCCGAGGCCGCCGCTACGCGCGTTCGGGTCAGGTCGTCTCGCTCGACGTGCGCGCGGGCATGCTCCTCGCCCAGGTGCAAGGATCGCGCCGCACGCCGTATGTCGTGACGATCGCGACTGCGCCGCCCACCGACGCGCAATGGAACGAGATCGACGGCGAGATGGTCGCCCGGGTCGGCTTCGTCGCGCGGCTGCTCGCGGGTGAAGTGCCCGCCGACCTCGAAGCGGTGTTCACGGCCGCGGGCACGAACTTGCTCCCGTCGAGTTGGGCGCATCTCGCCGCCAGATGCAGTTGCCCCGACTCTGCGAACCCGTGCAAACACGTGGCCGCGGTGCTCTATCTCTTTGCCGACCGCCTCGACGCCGATCCCTGGCTGCTCTTGACCTGGCGGGGGCGGAGCCGCGAACAGATCCTCGCACCGCTGCGCGCCCGCGCCGGTGATGACGGCCGCGATGCGCTCGACGCATGGGCGGTCGCGCCGTGGTGGCCGTTCGGCCCGAACGAAACCGTGCCGGTCGAGACGCGGCGCGCCGACAACGAGGGTGAGGTCGACGCCGTGGAGGCGGCCGATCCGGCCGACGTAGTGCTTCGGCGCTGCGTCCAACTCGAGGTGTCGGCCCGTGGCGTCGCGGCGGACGAGATCCTCGCCGTCGCGTACCGCGCGCTGGCCGATCCGGGCGGCGAGTAGCCGACGCCGTCCAGAGCCCGACCCGCCCACCAGGCCCTACGCGCTACCCCCGCCGAAGTCGGGTCAGAGCGTCGGCCTCGTCGCTACTGCGCGTTCGGCCACCGTGTCACGAGTGCCGCGGGCGCCCACTCCGGCCAGGATGGTTCACCGACGATGAAGCCGTCTTCGAAGAACGCTACGAGCACGGGACCATCCCGGTGCGCGTTGTCCCAGAAGCTCGCAGTGTCGGCGCCGCCTACCGCCTGGGCAACGAGGTCCCATAAACGTTGGTATCGCGCGACGACCTTCTCGGTCGGCACGTCGTGCCCGCCGGCCGCGACTCGAGTCTGCACGCGGGCGACGGCGAGCGGCTCGGGAACCATGAGGACGTGCAGGGCGACGTAGTAGCCGCCGCCTCGGGCGTCGTCGATGAGCGTGAGCTTCGACGGATGCGAGAAGACGGTCTCGGCGATGAACGGTCGATGCTGTTCGATGAGCAGCCGCCGCGTCTCGGCCGCGCGCGCGGCCGCATCGTAGGAATGCGCGACGGGGTCGTCGGGCCACTCCCGTCGTGCGATCTCGTCCGCGTTGACGAATACGGACGCAGGCACCTCGTGCGCGAGCGTGAGCCGCACAAAGGTGCTCTTGCCCGCGCCGTTGGGACCGACGACGAGATCGAGGCGGCTCACTCGACGACGGTGCTCGTCCCGTCAGGCTCGTACCGGACGAGTCGCCCATCGTCGTCGATCGCCACGACCGTGACACCCTCCGCCGCCAGGAGCTCTCCGTATGACGTCGCCTGCGCGTGCTGTTGGATAGCGACGTCGATCTCCGAGTTGGCAACGAGCCGCTCGGTGGGGTCGAGCTCAGCGAGTGCCATCGTTCCGGCCAGCACGGCCTCGACCCGCAATCGGGCCGCGGTTTGGTGCATCGACACCGCCCGGCCCAGCCGCGCCCAGTAGTCGAGCTGCTGCTTGGCCGACCGGCTCTGGCGCGCACCCTCCACCGCCGCAGACTCAAGTAGGTCCGTCGCGAATCGGGTCGGCTTGTCGGGTGCCATCGCAGTCTCCTTCGGTATCACCTTGCTACAACTGTAGCAGTTTGATACGACGGCGTCCTGGAGCCGGTCGCCACAGCCAATACGAGGCGCTCCTTCCGATGCCGGGAGGACCGATCGAACGCCGGCGTCACCCGGCATTCGAGTGACTCACCGCGGCGCGATGCTCGCGTCATCGACCCCGCGCGCGATGCGATGCCGGCAACTGTGCGTGCGAACGCGCATCGCTGATGTCATTCCCGCCGCGGCGGGGTGAACTGGCCTTCGTGTTCGTGGCGGTGGTGGCGCCAACATTTGAGTGTGTAGTTGG
>JAWXCJ010000263.1:0-3261 GCA_034408875.1 Actinomycetota bacterium | reverse complement strand
TCTCGAAGCGATCTCGCTCGTCACCGACCTCGACGCCGACGACCCCGAAGTCAGCACCGT
Source organism: Actinomycetota bacterium (assembly GCA_034408875.1). Taxonomy (GTDB): domain Bacteria; phylum Actinomycetota; class Acidimicrobiia; order IMCC26256; family PALSA-610; genus JANNHK01. The sequence continues at coordinate 3,201 of JAWXCJ010000263.1, read as the reverse complement.
CACGCTCATGACGCTGCACTCGGCCAAGGGCCTCGAGTATCCGGTCGTGTTCCTCGTCGGATTGGAAGACGGCGTGTTCCCGCACATCCGCAGCCTCGGCGACCCCGACGAACTCGAGGAGGAACGCCGCCTCTGTTACGTCGGGATCACCCGGGCCGAAGACCGGCTGTACCTGTGCCACGCGTGGAGCCGCATGCTGTTCGGCACCACCGACTACCGCCCGCCGAGCCGCTTCCTCGACGAGATCCCCGAGGATCTGATGATGGCCGTCGGCGCGGAAGAGAAGCGCGGCCGCGGCCTGGGCGCGCACCGCGGTTCGGTCGTCGCCGCGGCGATGCGCCGCGAAGGGCAGATGGGACCCGCCGCGACACCCGGCGCGCGCGGTGCCGAGCAGATCGGCCTGAAGATCGGCGACGACGTCCGCCACGACAAGTTCGGCGAAGGCGTCATCGTCGACATCGAAGGCACCGGCGACAAGGCCGAAGCCCGGGTCAATTTCCGCGAGGCCGGCGAGAAGATCCTCCTGCTCGCGTGGGCCCCGTTAGAACGAGTGTGAAGCGCAGTGGCCCCTGAGGGGCCATGTAGCTTCAAACCGGGGTCGTCGTCGCCGGGAGCGGGTCGAGGTCGACGACGAATACGTCGACCTCGGCTCTCGTGACGATGCGCACCGGGTACTGCGACAACTCCGCGGTGTCGACGGGTTCGCCGTTGCACACGAACTCACGCAGGCGCTGGTCCAACGTGCAGCCTTGGGGTTGGCGGACCCGGTAGGCGACGACGTCGCCGTCGTCGAGCGCCAGCCAGAAACTGCACTCGCCGCCGCCGCTCAGGTAGAAGGGCCCGGCTTCGAGGCGGTCGAGCACGTCGTCGGCTTCACCTGCGGCGATGCTGCCGCATTCGGCGCCGCTGTCGTTGGTGGCCACGAGCAAGCCGATCGCGATCAGGCCGCCGGCGAGGAGCACCGCGACGGTTGCGCTGATGATGAGCTTGATGTCGCCGGCGCGTTGGCGGCTCGTCCTCAACCGTTCGGCTCCCGATAGCGTGGCGGGATGCAGCGACGCTACCGGGTCGTCATCGCCAAACCCGGCCTCGACGGGCACGACCGCGGGGCGAAGGTCATCGCCCGGGCGCTTCGCGACGCCGGCTTCGAGGTTGTCTACACCGGGCTCTTCCAGACGCCCGAGCAGGTGGCGGAGGCGGCACTCCAGGAGGACGCCGACGCGGTCGGGCTCTCCCTCCTCTCGGGTGCGCACATGACCCTTGTGCCCAAGATCGTCGACTCGCTGGCGGAGCGGGGCCTGGCCGACGTGCTGGTCTTCGCGGGGGGCATCATCCCCGCGGAAGACATCACCATGCTGAAGGAGCGGGGCGTCGCCGCGATCTTCACGCCGGGCGCCCCCCTGATCGACATCACGGGTTGGCTCGAATCGGCCCTCGACTCGCGCGCAGGCGAGCCCGCCACGTAGGTTCTGCCCCCGTGGACCTCTTCGAGTACCAAGGAAAGCTTCTCTTCGCGCGCTACGGCATCCCCGTTTCCGCGGGTGAGGCCGTCACCACCGTCGACGATGCCGTCGCTGCGGCCGATCGGGTGGGCTACCCGGTCGTCGTGAAGGCGCAGGTGCAGGTCGGGGGCCGGGGCAAGGCGGGCGGCATCAAGCTCGCCAACAACGCCGACGAAGCGCGCACCCACGCCGCCAACATCCTCGGCATGGACATCAAGGGCCACCTCGTGAAGGTGGTCTGGGTCGAGCACGCGTCCGACATCGCCGAGGAGTACTACGCCTCGTTCACCCTCGATCGCGGCGCGAAGCAGCACATGGGCATGCTCTCGGCGCAGGGCGGCGTCGAGATCGAGCAGGTCGCGGTCGACAGCCCCGACGCGATCGCCCGTATCCACGTCGACCCGGTCTCGGGTCTCGGCGAACCGCAGTGCCGGGCGTGGGTCGAGGCCGCGCAGCTCAACCCGAAGGCCACCGACGGCGCGGTCGACATCCTCATGAAGCTCTACACCGCGTACGTCGACAGCGACTGCGACCTGGCCGAGATCAACCCGCTGATCCTTACGCCCGACGACAAGGTGCACGCGCTCGACGCCAAGGTGACGCTCGACGAGAACGCCGAGTACCGCCACGACGACTGGGAGCAGTACGCGGCGACCCAGGAGATGGACGACCGCGAGCGCCTCGCCAAGGAACGCGGTCTCAACTACATCGGACTCGACGGCACGGTCGGCATCATCGGCAACGGGGCCGGGCTCGTCATGAGCACCCTCGACGTCGTGACCCAGGTCGGCGGTACCGCGGCCAACTTCCTCGACGTCGGCGGCGGCGCCGACGCCGAGGTGCTGTCGAACGCGATCGAGGTGATCAACACCGACGAGAACGTGAAAGCGATCCTCGTCAACATTTTCGGCGGCATCACGCGTTGCGACGAAGTCGCCAACGGCATCATCGCGGCACTGGCGGCGGTGAAGGTGAACGCCCCGATCGTGATTCGGCTCGACGGTACGAACGCGGAAGAGGGCCGGGCGATCATTGCGCCCCACGAATCCGACCGTTTGATCTCGCAACCCACGATGCTCGAAGCGGCGCGCATGGCCGTAGAACTGGCAGCACGAACATGACCCCGCCGAAATTGCGCCATTTGACGACCGAAACGGTCGCCGTATGGCGCAATTTCAGACTGGGGCGCGGCAAGGAGAGGTCTTGAGCATCTTCGTCGACGAGAACACCAAGGTCGTCTACCAGGGGCTGACCGGGAGTCAGGGCCGGTTCCACGGCATGCGTAACAAGGCGTACGGCACGCAGGTCGTCGCGGGTACCAACCCGAAGAAGGCGGGCACCGATGTGGACGGCGTGCCGATCTTCGCCAACGTCGCCGACGCGCGCGAAGCGACCGGCGCGAACGCGTCGTGCATCTTCATTCCCGCGCCGGGCGTGAAGGCGGCGGTCATCGAAGCTGCGGAAGCGGGCATCGAATTTATCGTGGTCATCACCGAAGGTGTGCCCGCGCACGACGAAGCCTTCTTCTACAACGACCTGAAGCAGCGCTTCCCGAACACGCAGCTGCTGGGCCCGAACTGTCCGGGCATCGTGTCGCCGGGCAAGGCCAACATCGGCATCACGCCCGGCGAGATCGCGCTGGCCGGTGGCCCGGTCGGCATCGTGTCGCGCTCGGGGACGCTCACCTACCAGGCGCTGC
>JAWXCJ010000262.1:0-6151 GCA_034408875.1 Actinomycetota bacterium | reverse complement strand
TGGTGGGCCCGCACCGGCGGGGCGTCGTCCTTGAATCGTTCGATCTGCACCAGCACGTGCTGCCCGGTCGAGCCCTGGGCGAGCCGAGAGGACCCGATGTCGGCGGTGAGGACGTTCGGGTTGCCGTGCACGCACAGCGAACCGGGCACGGCCGGGTCGGCGGGATCGAACCACGCACCGGTGGAGAGGTTGACGACCTGGGCGCGGACGTCGGTCGTGAGCACCGCGCCGGCGAGGCACGCGCCGCGGTCGTTGAACACGCGCACGATGTCGCCGTCGGCGATGCCGCGTGCCGCCGCGTCGTCGGGATGGATCCGGATCGGTTCGCGTCCCGAGACCTTCGACGCCTGACTGTGCGCACCGGCGTCGAGTTGCCCGTGCAGGCGCGACGACGGTTGGTTCGCGATGAGATGGAGCGGGAACGCTTCGGCGCGCTTGTTGCCGAGCCACTCGTCCGGTTCGAGCCAAGCCGGGTGCCCGGGGCAGTCGTCGTAGCCGAACGCGGCGATCGTCTCGGAGTGCAGCTCGATGCGGCCGCTCGGAGTCGCGAGCTTGTGTTCCTCGGGGTCGCCGCGGAACCGGTCGAGCAGCGAATGGTCGTCGGAGTCCGATGGCAGGCGCGCCTCACCCGCGGCCCAGAAGTCGTCGAACGCGGGCACGACGACGTCGCGCGCACCCACGCGTTCACGAAAACCCTCGTAAATGTGCTCGACCCAGTCGCGGGCGGTGCGGCCCTCGGTGAAGTCGTCGTACGCGTCGAGGCGCTTGGCCAGCTCGGCGAACATCTCGTAGTCGTCGCGTGCGTGGTGATAGGGCTCGAGCGCGCGCGGCATGGCGATGACGTAGCCGTCGTTGCGGCCCGCGCCGACGTCGTCGCGTTCGAGGGTGGTGGTCGAGGGGAGCACGATGTCGGCGTGGCGCGCGGTCGCCGTCCAGAACGGGTCGTGCACGATGACCGTGTCGGGCCGCGCGAGTGCGCGCCGCAACCGGTTGAGATCCTGGTGATGGTGGAACGGGTTGCCGCCGGCCCAGTACACGAGACGGATGTCGGGGAGCGGCAACGTGCGGCCGTCGTAGTCGAGCGTGCCGCCCGGGTTCTCGAGCAGGTGCGTGATCTGCGCGACAGGTATATATGTGGAGACCGGGTTGCGACCCTGCTTGAACGTCGGCAGCGGATACGGCACTCGGGGCGCGCCGACGTCGGCCATCGAGCCGTAGCCGTGACCGAAGCCGCCGCCCGGGAGACCGATCTGGCCGAGGAGCGCGGCGAGCGCGATGCCCATCCACACCGGCTGCTCGCCGTGGCGCGTGCGTTGCAACGCCCAACTCACCGTGACCAGTGTGCGCGAGTTCGCCATGCGACGCGCGAGATCGCGCAGTGTCTCGGCGGGAATGCCCGAGATGGTCTCGGCCCACTCGGGGCTCTTCGGTTGCCCGTCTTCCTCGCCGAGCACGTACGCAATGAGACGATCGCCGCCGACGCAGTACCGGTCGAGGAACGCGGTGTCGTGCAGCCCCAGGGTGACCACGACGTGCGCGAGTGCGAGCATCACCGCGGTGTCGGTGCCGGGGACGATCGGGTGCCACGTCGCCGCCACTTCGGGGATCAGGTCGCTGCGCAACGGGCTGAACAGTTCGAACGTCAGGCCCCGCCGGCCGGCTTCGGCCAAACTCGGCGGGAGCGTGTGGCGGGTGACGCCGCCCGGGCTCACCCACGCGTTCTTCACGTTCATGCCGCCGAACGCGACGACGAGTTCGGTGTGTTCGAGGATCGCCTTCCATGTGGTCGCGCGGCGCAGCACTTCGGTGGATCCGCCGACGACGTGCGGGAGGATCACTTCGGAAGCGCCGAGCGAGTAGCTGTTGACCGACGCCGTGTAGCCGCCGGTGCACGCGAGGAACCGATGCAGTTGGCTCTGCGCGTGGTGGAAGCGACCGGCGCTGGCCCATCCGTAGGAGCCGCCGTAGATCGCTTCGCTTCCGTGCCCGGCGCGCACGCGGCGCAGTTCGCCGGCCACGAGGTCGAGGGCTTCGTCCCACTCGACCTCGACGAACTCGTCCGCGCCCCGACGCGGGTCGGGCCCGGGCCCGTTTTCCAACCACCCGCGGCGCACGGCCGGGCGCGCGACGCGCGACTCGTGGCGGATGCCGTCGACAAAGTTCGCCAGGAGGGGAGAGGGTGCGGGGTCGTCGGGGTGGCCCTCGACGCCGACGATCTCGTTGCCGTCGACGGTCACGTGGAATGCGCCCCAGTGCGACATGTGGGGCAGCGTGCGGCGGGAGTGATCGGGCATACGCGCGAGATCGTATGCCGCCGGCCGCCGCACGAGAAACGTTCGACAGGTACAGCGCTTTCTCCCACTATCAGTTCTCCTATGACACACAGCCTCGTATCAACGAACAGGGGGTTCGATTCCCTCCCGACCCACGTACATGCGCGTCACGCCTGACGGGTGGGGCACCGGGTTGTTACCCCGGTAGCGCAAGAACTGTTCTGGTGGCGCGTATGTGTTCCTGGCAACACATACGCGCCACCAGAAGCAGAGACAAGTCGATGTGGCCGAATGGAGAAGGCGCCGGTCTACGGAACCGGATGTCGCACGTTCGACTCGTCGCCGAGGAACGCGACGTTGCGTTCGGGCCGTGCTTGCTCGGCGGCAATGAGACGCACGACGGCGTCGAGTTCGTCGGCGGTAGCGGGTGTCGGCGACATGAGCAAAGGATACGAAACGCGTGAGCCAGACCATCACCCTGGTTCTGGACGCGCGCATCTGTTGTGAGCAACAGATGGGCGCGTCCAGAAGCGGTGATCACGGCGTCGGAAGCCGGGCAGCCAGTTCAAGGCGGTGCACGGCGCTGCCGATCACCCGCACCGCCCGACGACGACGACCGAGCCGGTCATCGGCGACAGCTGATCCGAACGCGGGGAACGTGCCCGTTCGACCCGACCGGCGATAGGGTCCGCGCCTGACCAGGGAGGCAGGCGTGGACTCGTTCGCAGGGCGTTTGGCGGTCGTGACCGGTGGCGGCACCGGCATGGGCCGGGAGCTCGTCATCCAGCTCGCAACCGAGGGCTGCTCGGTCGCGTTCTGTGACCTGAACCCCGACACGATGCGCGAGACCGCGCTGCGGGCCGAGAAGGAAGCCCCGCCCGGAACCCGCATCACCACCCACGTGTGCGACGTGTCCGACGCGACCCAGATGAACCGGTTTCGCGACGAGGTCGTCGAGCAGCACGCCACCGACCATGTCGACCTCGTGTTCAACAACGCCGGTATCGGTGGCGGCGGGAGTTTCGTTTCCGGCGACCAAGTCGAGTGGGAGCGCACGTTCGGCGTCGTCTGGACCGGTGTCTACAACGGCTGCCGAGCGTTCGTGCCTCTGTTGGTCGCGGGCACCGACGGTTACCTCATCAACACGAGCAGCGTGAACGGCTTCTGGGCCGCGCTCGGCCCCGGCGTTCCGCACACCGCGTACAGCGCGGGCAAGTTCGCGGTGAAGGGGTTCACCGAAGCATTGCTCGAAGATTTCAGGCTGAACGCGCCGCACGTGAAGGCTGCGGTCGTGATGCCCGGCCACATCGGGACCGACATCGTCATCAACAGCATGCGCATCCACGGCGGCACGATGCTCGGTGAGATGACGAAGGAAGACATCAAGGCGATGCGCGACAGCCCGCTCGGGCGCACGCTGCCGCCCGACGCGACCGACGACGAGGTGCGCGCCCGCGTCAACATGATCGGCGAGTTCTTCCGCGACGCGGCGCCGGTCTCGGCCGCACAGGCCGCGACGATCATCCTCGACGGTGTGCGCAACGGTGAGTGGCGCATCCTCGTCGGTGACGACGCGCACAAGCTCGACGAGGCCGTTCGCAAGGACCCGCTCGGCGCGTACGGTCCGGAAGGACTGAGTCTGTCGACGTTCGTGGGGTAACCGGGCGCGGCCCACGGTCAGAGCAGGTAGCCCGCCTGGTGGGCGCTGATCATCGCCGCTGCTTCCGCATACGTTGTCGGTCCGTACGTGCGGGCCAGCGGCATGCTCGCCCGGAGCGCGTCGAGTTCTTCGGCGCTCACCGGGCACTGGCCGACGATCGGATCGACGCCGTAGAGCTCGGCCGAGTTGAGGCCGAGAATTTTGGCCTTGATCTCCGGTGTGAGCGCGGGGTACCCGTACGTTTCCTGGAACTCCTCCGAGATCTCGAACGTGCGCAGCGCCTGGATCTGATCCTGCGGTGTCCCGAACCAGATCGAGTCGGTACCCCACACGACGCGATTCTCGCCGACGTACTTCAACAACTTTCCGAGCACGTGCGCGGCCGCGGTCGGGTCGCGCATGAGATACCACCACGTTCCGCCCAATTCCGCGTACACGTTCGCGTTCGGTTCGAGCCCCGATGTTTTGATCGTGCGAATCAGCCGGTCGACGCCGGCGGGTGCGGGATCGTTCGGGTCGTACGCGCCGGTGCCGCCGGCACCGGGTTCGAATCCCGAGTGGTAGACGACGAACGAGACGTCGGTGTTGCGCGCCGCCGCCGGTCCGATGTCGCTCGGGTCGGCCAGTTCGGGCGTCGCGCCGACGATCGACGAGATGCCCTTATGCGTGCAGATGATGGGCGGGCCGATATCGCGCACGTGGTCGACGAAGCGCTGCCCGATCTGCGGGCGTTCGGGGTCGTGGTCGTCGAAGTAGAAGTGCGCGTCGGTCGGCACCATTGTGTAGATCTTCCACGCGGCGATGTCGTAGTTCTCGCGTAGGTCGCTCATGCCCGCGAGCGCGGCGTCGATTGGCCCGCGGTGCGGATACGCCCCACCGTGCATGAGCACGCGCCCGTCGCAACCGATCGTGGTCGCGACGTCGATGGCGTACACCATGTCGTCGGCACCGAGTCCCGTTCCGCCCGGTGTCGGCAGCGCCGACAGGATCGACATCGACGTGTCGGAACGCACGAACACTTCACGGAAGTACGCGTCGGCGGTGAAGCACACCTTGCCGTTGCCGGCCTCGACGCCCTCGGCGCAGCGCGCGAACGGGAACACCGCGGTCCACTCACCGCCTTCGACCGCGAGGTCATAGTTCACGTAGTGGGTCTGCACGTCGAAGACGAACTCTTCACCGCCGAGCGCGTCGACGGCGACGGTGGTGTCGGTCGTCGCTTCTTCGGGCACGGCGAACGTGCCACCGGGCGTCGTTCCCTCGGACGCCTTCTCTTCCTTCGAGCACGCGGCGAGGACGAACAGCGTGGCGGCCGCGCCCGTCGCACTCGCAAGGAACCGGCGGCGTGAGATGCCGAGGCGACGGGCGTTCTCGTCGGCGAGCTGGTGTGTGCGTCGGATCGTCTCGCGCAGCATCGGGCTGTGCGGGATCGGCAGGAACTCGCCGTTCGAGACGGGCCCAAACTTGATCGGAAGCTGCTCGTCGTCGTCGTCCACGACGGGCATCCTGGCACTCCCGCCTGCCCGCGCGCGGTCGTTCGGTGTTATGCGACCGCGAGGGCGACCGGCGACGCTTCGACCGCGAGGGGCCCGAGGCCGCTGATCGCCGTGCCGACGATGCGCAGCTGAGCGCGGGCGCCCAGGTCGCCGAGCGTCGCCTCGCCTTCACCTCGTACCGAGCAACCGATGATCGAAATCGTCGCCCTGTCGGACACGGCCAACGTGCTCGTTCCGAGCAGATAGATGGCGAGGCCCTTCATGGTGATCTTGTGGTCGCCGTACGCCACGAGCGCGTTCCAGTTCGGCGGGGGCATCACCACGGCGACACCGTCGCCGATCGCCTCGATCGTGAGCGAGCGGTCGCACCGCAGCGTCTCGCAGTACGAACCGGCGCGCACGGCGATCACGTCGCCGTCCGTTGCCTCGTCGATGGCGTCCTGAATTGTGTCGTACGTCACGTCGAGGCGGACGTTGCGGACTCGCTCGTCGGCGGCGTCGATGGCAGTCATTGTCTTGGCTCCGTTGTTCGTGTGATCCGGTGCCATTACAACGGTTCGGTTCGTGATGAGATCGTGAAGCCCGTGTCCGCGTGCTGTGAGCCCCGGCCGGCTCGCCGAAGCCCCTGGTCAGGACGTCGGCGTGGCCGCCGTGGTCGTCTCGGTCGTCGCCGGCACCGTCGAATCGGTCGTCGCCGCGGGCGCGACCTCGACCGCTTCCAC
>JAWXCJ010000261.1:0-5060 GCA_034408875.1 Actinomycetota bacterium | reverse complement strand
GCGCGGGCCGGCCCGCGCCGCGCATCAGTGCGAGCCTGCCGGTGTGTGTCACCGACGCGCCCGACGCCGCACGCGAGAAGGCCGCGACTGAGTTCCAGGTCTACGGCTTCCTCCCGTCGTACCGCGCCATGCTCGATCGTGAAGGCGCGGCCGGTCCGGCCGATGTCGCAATCATCGGCGACGAAGCACTCGTCGGCAAAGCGGTCGGTCAACTCGCCGACGCGGGCGTGACCGAGTTCGTCGCCGTCGAGTACGGAACGCGTGAGGAACGCGCCCGCACCCGCGAGGTGTTGAAGTCCCTGCTCTAGCTGTCCTTCATGCGCACCCGGTCGTTCTCGAACAACACCCGGCTCGCGACGTCACCCAGCTCTCGTTCCCCCATAGACGGCAATCATGACCGACGCGCCGCGCTCCCCCCTCGAGATGCTGGAAGTGCTCGGTGTGCAAGAGATCGAGATCGCGCCCGGGTTTCGGCACGTCGAGATGTACACGATGCGCGGGTTGCTCACCCTCTTGTGGCACGGTCCGAAGGACGCGGTGTCCGTGGTCGTGACGGGTGGCGGAGGCATGGGGGGCCTGCTCGGCCCGGCCGAGGGCCTGTATCACGACCTCGGTATCGCGCTCGCCGATCAGGGAATCGCCACCATTCGCGTCGGGTACCGCAAGCCCAACGACCTCGACCGGTGCGTACACGATCTGGCCGCCGCCGCCGATCTCGCCAGCCGTTCGGGCGCTCGCCAGTTCGTCACCGTGGGGCACTCGTTCGGCGGCGCGGTCGCGATTCAGGCGGGCATCGTGCTGGCCGGGCACTGCCGGGGCGTCGTCACCCTTGCGACGCAATCGGCGGGGTGCGAGTACGCGTCCGACCTCCAGGCGCCGCTGCTCTTGCTGCACGGACTCAACGACGAGATCCTGCCGCCCGAGACCAGCGGCATCGTGCAGATGATCGCCGGGCAGGGCGAGATCGTGATGTTGCCGGACACCGGGCATCTGCTGAGCGAGGTGCGCGACGAAGTGCGCGAACGCCTGCTCGCGTGGATCCCGGAACGGTTCGCGTAGTCACCGACTGGGCAACGACCAGTAGTGGAGATCGTCCGCAGACAACTACCGGACTAGGAACCCGCGAGCTTGGCGACCACTGGCGCGAACTCGTCGACGTTCTCGTCGCCGACCACGACGTACGAGAGGCCCCACCGGTCCCGGCGCTGTTGGAGCTGGTCGATCACTTCGTCGACCGTGCCGACCAGCGCCGAGCCGGACTCGAGCGCTTCGTCGGGACCGACCCCGAACATCGGCGCGATCGCCTCGGCCAACGAGTTCCGGTCGTCGGTGATCTTGCACACGAAGAAGCGCATCTGGATCTCGAGGTCGTCCCAGCGGGCGCCGGCCGCTTCCCGAATCCACTGCACCTTCTGGTCGGTCCGCTCGCGCAGCGAGTCGCGGGCGGCCTCGGCGTTGATCTCGCCCGCTCGCAGGTTCGGGTTGATGCCGACGATGTCGGCTTCCCGGCCCGCGATCGACAACACCCGCTTGCCGCCCCCGCCGATCAGGATCGGCAGCAGACCAACGGGCTTCGGGAACGACGCGTAGTCGGTGACCCGGTAGTGCTCGCCGTGGTAGGTGAACGGTTCGCCCGTGAAGCAGCCCTTGATGATCGCGAGCGCTTCTTCGAAGCGATCGACCCGCACCGCGGGCGAGTCGTACGGCAGCCCGAGCGCGTCGTAGTCGGACTTCATCCACCCCGCGCCGATTCCGAGTTCGACGCGCCCGTCCGAGAGCACGTCGATCGTGGCCGCTTCCTTCGCCAGGATCGCGGGGTGCTTGTAGTCGTTGTCGAAGACGAGCGATCCGATCCGCAGGGTCGTGGTGCTCGCGGCCGCCATGGCGATCGCGGGCATGGGTGCCAACTCCTGACCGAAGTGGTCGGGCATGAACAGCGTGGAGTACCCGAGGTCTTCGATCTTGCGCGCTTTGTCGCGCCAGTCGGACATCGACTCGCCCTGCGACACCTGCACACCGAAACGGAACGGACCCGGCATCGTTTCCTCCTCAGGTACCTGCGAGCTGGGCAACGATCGGCGCGAACGTGTCGAGCACTTCGGAACCCACGACGTGATACGACATCTGCCAGCGCGCGCGCCGAGCTTCGAGCAGTTCGACCATCTCACCCTGGGTTCCGACCAGCGTCACCGGTGCCATCCGCGCGTCGTCGGGGGTGACGCCGAACGCGCCGGCCATTCCTTCGACGATGCCCGCGGCGTCGTCGGTCTCGTGCACGAACCCGACAAGCGTCTTGATCTCGAGATCGTCGAAGTGATCGCCGGCCGCGGCGCGCAGCGTCGCCAGCTTCTCGTCGGTCGCGGCGGGGACGAGCGAGTGTGCGGCGTCGGGCGAGGTCGGCTCACCGGACCGCAGGTTGGCGTTGATGCCGACGATCTGCGCTTCCTTTGCCGCGAGGGCGAGGATCTTCGGGCCCCCGCCGCCGATCAGGAACGGCGGATGCGGCCGCTGTACCGGCTTGGGCTGCCCGTCGAGGTCGGTGACGCGGTAGTGCTCGCCGTGGAAGGTGAACGGTCCGTCGGCCAGCAGGCCCTTGAGGATCGTGATCGACTCCGCGAGCCGGGCGATGCGCACTCCGGGCCGGTCGAGCGTCATCCCGGCCTTCTCGTAGTCGACGGTCATCCAGCCCGCGCCGATGCCGAGTTCGAGCCGCCCGTCGGACAGCAGGTCGAGCGAGCCCACCTCGCGTGCCAGCACGACCGGGTGCTTGTAGTCGTTGCCCAAGACGAGGGGTCCGATGCGCAACGTGTCGGTCACCGCGGCGGCGTGCGCGAGCGCAACCGTGGGCGCGAGCTGGTGGTCGACGAAGTGGTCGGGCACGAACAGTGTGGAGTAGCCGAGCCCTTCGGCGCGGCGGGCCAGCTCGGACATCTCCTTTCCGGAGCCGACGTTCGTGACCATGACCCCGAACCGGAACCGGCGCTCGTGCATGCCGGCAGTCAATCAGGCGCGGCCGCTCGAACCCCAGCCGTCGAGGCCGCGGGCGTGGTCGTCGAGTGCGGCGACCTCTTCCCACTCGACGGTCTCGACCCGCTGGATCACGAGTTGGGCGATGCGATCGCCCCGCGCCACCTCGAACGCCTCGCTCGGGTCCGTGTTGACGAGCAGCACGCCGATCTCGTTTCGGTAGCCGGAGTCGACGAGTCCGGGCGTGTTCACGATGCTGATGCCGTGGCGGAGTGCGAGCCCGGAGCGAGGTTGGACGAACCCGCCGTAGCCGGGCGGGATCGCGATGGCGATACCGGTGGGGATCGCGGCTCGCCCTCCACCGGGTTTGAGCACGGCACCCTCGCGTGCGTACAGGTCGAGTCCGGCGTCGTCGGCGTGGGCCGATGCCGGCAACGGAAGCGACGGATCGATGCGGTGGATCGGGATGCGAACGGTCATCCGCGCAAGTCTGCCAGGAGCTCCTCGTGCTGCGCGTCGGTCAGCGTCGCGTCCTCGAGATAGGCCGGCAAATCGATTCCGACGCGCACGGGACCCGCCGCGAACGCCTCGACCTGCGCCGGCGTGAACGCGAACTTCAGGAAGTGCACGGCCGGTGTCGTGTCTTCGCGGGTCAGCCGGTCCTCGTCCTGCGCTACGCCCCGCACCTGCGAACCGTCGGGCAGCGTGATGACGACCGCTCGGTGGATGCCGACCAGCTTCGGCAGCCACTCCCGTAGCTGCTCCTCGGCCTGCAACTCGATGAGCATCGTCGCCGACAACTCGCACGCCTCCGGAATCAGCTCGTTGTAGGTCGCGATCTCGGTCTCGATTTGCTCGTCGCGCGTCATGCGTTCGGCGCGCGCCATCTCCTGTACCTGCCAGCGCATCGTGTCGGTGTTCTCGAACACCAGGCTGATGATTGTGCCCAGCGCGATCCGGCGGCGCTTCTTGAGGTCGATGATGTAGCGCCGGAAGTCGTCGCGTTCGCGCTCGTACTCGCGCTGGTCCTTGATGTGTGCAACCGAAAGCTTTTTCACGGGTTGTCCTGCTCGCACCCGAAACGTCAGGTCAGAGACTTCAGCGTTTCGAGGCCCTGCGTGAAGCGGCCCGCGTGGCTGCGCTCGGCGCGTGCGAGCGTCTCGAGCCACTCCGCGACCTCTTCGAGGCCTTCGTCGCGGGCAGTCTTCGCGAAACCCGGGTACATCTCGGTGTATTCGTAGGTCTCGCCCTCGATGGCCGACTTCAGGTTGTCGGAGGTCTGACCGACCGCGACACCCGTGACCGGGTCGCCGACTTCGGCCAAGAAGTCGAAGTGACCGAACGCGTGGCCTGTCTCACCTTCGGCGATCGAGCGGAACAGCGCGGCCACGTCGGGGTAACCCTCGACGTCGGCCTTCTGCGCGAAGTAGAGGTAGCGACGGTTCGCCTGGCTCTCCCCCGCGAAGGCCTCTTTCAGGTTGTCGTGGGTCTTGGTTCCTTCAAGCTTGGCCATTGCGTCGGCTCCCTTGGGATCGTGATCGGTCGGTGTTACGAACAGCTCTCGCACCGACCGCGGAAAATCACTTCGACTGCGTCGACGGTGAAATCGCGGCGGTGACGAATGGGAAGACGGATCCCGTCGAATTCGACGGGTACGTCGCGGACACGACCGCACACACTGCACACGAGGTGGTGGTGCCGGTCTTCGACATTCGGGTCGACACGCAGCGTGCCCGTGCCGAGGTCGAGCACGTCGACCTCACCGAGTCCTTCGAGGTCGTGCACCGTCTGGTACACGGTCTTCAACGAGATCGTCGGCATGTCGACGCGCGCCTGCTCGTACAGCGCGTCAACCGTGGGGTGCGCGTTGTTGCCCTCGAGCAAGTGGAAGATCGCCTGGCGTTGCGGCGTGACGCGCAAACCCCGGCTGCGGAAGAGTTCGGTGAGTTCGTCGACCGGCTTCATGACACCGGCGACATTATCAACAATGATTGTCGACAAGCAAACCGTACTCAGTGTCGGCCGTAGCTCGATGTGACGTAGCGTGAATGGGTCAAGTCGGGCCGCGGCCGGACGATCGGACCTGCATGTTC
>JAWXCJ010000260.1:0-9875 GCA_034408875.1 Actinomycetota bacterium | reverse complement strand
TGTGGGCTATCGACGCATCCTTTCGTTGCGGTCTAGCTGGCCATGTGTTTCGACAGCACGGTGAGCGGGGCTTGCTCGCGGACCGCACCCAAACGCTTGCGTGCCTCCGCGGCGGCAACCGGGTCGGCGGCGGGGAGCGAGAAGCCGGTGTACATGACGCGGCGTTCGCGTTCGGTGGGCGCCTGCGCCATGTGCTGCGTGCAGCTCAGGTGCACGCTGATGTCGCCGGTTTCGGTCGGCAGGGGCAGGTCCGGGAGTTCGAGACGCGGCTGCAGCATGCCGGCCCACACGAGTGCGCGGTGCGTACCCGGGATCACGTGCAACTGACCCGACACGTCGTCGGCGCCGGTCACCGAGATGCCGACCGTGACGCCGCAGCAGTCGTAGGAGTGCCGGCCGAGTGAGCAGTCCTTGTGCCACGGGATGTCGGAGATGCCTTCGACGATGCCGATCGGTTTGAACAACGCCTCGATGCGGTTGGTCGTGCGCTTCACGCCGAACTGGTGCCCGAGCCCGGGAATGTCGCCGATGTCGAGGTAGCGGCGGTCGGCGAGGATGTCCATCGTCGTGGGCGAGTGCTGGTCGAAGCCCTGCATGCGCACAACACGGTTGGCGCCGTCGGCGGTCTTCGCCCACCACGACCGCTTGTCGTCGGGCGTGTACGTGGGCGCGGCGGCGTCCATGTCGGCCGACACCTGCGCCATCTCGTCCTCGGTGAACAGACCCCGGATGTGCAGGTACCCGACCTCTTCGAGGAAGTGGCGCATCTCGTCGCGGTCGTCGTCGGGCCGGAACGAGTGGCGCGGGTCGAGCGGGTCGCCGTCGCGGTCGCGGAACGTCACCGAACCCGGCGTGTAGATCAAGCGCGCGTCGAGCGCGGCGCGGAACACGAGCCACCAGTTGTTGAGATGGCCGACGTGCCCGTTCGTCTGCTCGAGCGCACCGTTAGTCCACAGACCCATGAAGGTCGACTGGTCGTCGACGATGTCGTGCAACTGCTCCGCGCTCATCCTCACGTACGCGGCGCCGTCGATCGTGCCCGGGTTCACGGTGACCTGCTCGTCGTCCCACGCAAGGGTCCACGGTTCGCCGTCGATCTCGATCGTCAGCGGCCGGGGCTTCAAGAAGCGCAACCCGGGCGCGATGTTGTCGTACTGGTCGGCGACCGCGTCGGGGAGTGTCGTGTCGAAGAACTCTCCGGGCCGCACCGGTTCGCGGGGTCCGTCGGTGCGGATGCGAAGGTCGACTGACATTGGCGTGTCCTCTCGGCAGTTACCTGGGGCAATTGGAGCACATCCGTCCAGGGTCGTGGCTCCTCTTCGTCAACGGGTCCGTCGGCCACGCGTTCTTCGCCCAAGCCGCCGGAGCCATTCCCGACATCCTGGACTACCTCTCGATCTGAGTCGGCCGCCAAACCTTGGGTTGGGGGCGTACGGTCACGGCTATGGCTCCACGCGCGACCGACTTCTTCGACTCGTTACGACGCCGGCGGTGTTGCCCGCCGCCGCCCGAGGTCACCGGTATCACCGCCCAACCGGGCGGCGGGAGCGGCGAGATCTCGGTGACATGGGATCCGCTGCCCGCAGGTGCGGGCGCGGTGATGTACCGCGTGTACCAACGCAAGGGCGTGGGCACGTGGTGGCTGGTCGCCGTCGTCACCGACGACGCGCTGGGCGCGCTCGCGCCGGGTCGCCTCGGCATTGTCGACGCGGCCGACTTCTGGCCGTGGCCGTCGGGCTGGATCCCGCAGGGCGCGCGCTGTTACAGCGTCACCGCGGTGTCGAACCACGGCCTCGAAGGGCCGCTGTCGGCCGAGGTGTGCGGCAACCCGCCCTGATTGCAATGACGTAGCCGCATGAACAACGCCACGAACGAGAACGTACGCCGCGTTGGCATCCTTGCTCCGATGAAGCCGGAGCTTCTGCCGATCGTGAAGGTGATGAAGCTGGAACGCGGCAAGCTCGGCGCGATTCCGGTCTCGGTCGGCCGGGTCGGCAACGTCGACGTCATCGCCCTGATGACCGGTATCGGGATGGAACCTGCGACCAAGGTCACCGGGCAACTCCTCGACTCGACCGAGATCGACCACGTGATCGTCGTCGGCATCAGCGACCTCGCCGGTGACTCCGCCATCGACCCCGAGATCATGAAACTCTCGGGGCCCGACGGCAGCGGCAGCATCGTCGCAGTCGCGCGCTATCTCGTCCAGAAGCCGTCGCGCATCAAAGGGCTGCTGCGGCTCACCAACGGAATGCGCGCCGCGACCACCCTGGCGGCCAACGCGGCGAAGCGCGCCTGCGAGTCGGTGAAACCGGCTTAGCCCCGCGCCGCCGGTTGCGGCTTCGGTGTGTGCGGCGCCTTGGTCTTCGCCTTCTCCATCCGCTCACCGATCTCGGCGAGGTCCGTCCGGCTGAGTGCGTCGCGCACCTTCGGGAACCAGTCCTCTTCCTCTTCCTCCACGTGGTGGCGGACCAGTTCGGCGAGCACCTTTACCTTGGGCTCGAACCGTTCCTCGCCCGGTGACATGTCGGCGATCTCGGCCATGAGCCACTTGACGACGTGGTGTTCTTCGTAGCCTTCGAGGACCTGGTCCTCGGTCGTCGGGACCCGTTCGCGGGCCTCGGGGTAGAAGACTTCTTCTTCGATGTACGCGTGCACCGAGAGTTCTTCGACGATCTTGTCGGCGATCGACTTCTTGGTGCGGCCGTTGTCGGCGCGGTCGAACTCGCGGAACAGCCGCTTCACCGTCTTGTGGTCGTCTTTGAGCATCGTGATGGCATCCATGCCGCTGCATTACCCATGGATTCGATGGTTAAACGGTGTCGATGCACGCGGTCGCGTGGTACGTGTAGTGCTGCTCGGCGCGGAGGCCGGTACCCCCGTCCCCGCCACCTCCGCTGCCTGATTCCGCGCTACGTTCACGGCGAACCCCGCTTCGGTCCTTTCGCGAACCGAACTACGCCGCACCGATCGTGGGTCGAAGCGGATAGTCGTCGTCGTAGTACGCGGGGTTCGGGTCGCCGATGCTCCGGGCGAACATCATCACGGGCCCGGCCTCGACCGGAAAGCGTGCGATTGTCATGCCCGAACGCCACCTGGGTGCGGGGTGGCTTGACACCTTGCATACTGGCGCGCTTCCATCCTCTTACCGCCCGCGCAGTGGGCGAGACCGGGGGTCTGTCATGGGGCGTAACTTCGTTCGCATCGCGAGCGTGCTGATCGTTTCCGCGGTGCTCGGTGCCGCGTGCGGCGGCGGTGACGACGACGATGACGCGACCGACCCCGATACGACCGAGGCGACGACCGACGACACCGGCGACACGGCCGGAGAATCGACCGGCGAGATCCCCGAGCTCGAAGTCGACCGTACCGGTCGCTTCGCCGGGCTCGAGTCGTACTGCGAACCCGCGACCGAAGAACCGGCGGAAGTGCCGGAGGCGACCGACGACGGCATCACCGCAGACGCGGTCTCGATCACGCACATCCGCGTGACGCTCGAAGACCTCGAAGGTCTCGGGTTCGCGATCCCGATCGGCGACCCGGCCGACCAGGCCGAGAAGTTCGTCGGCATCATCAACGAACGCTGCGGCGGCATCAACGGCCGCTTGCTCGAACTGACCACGGTCGAAGCGCCGCCGATCGCGCCGTCGGGTCAAGACCCGAATGCGATCGCGCAGGCCGCGTGCATCGAAGCAACCGAAGACAATCTCGCAGTGTTCGCGTGGTCGGGTTCCGGTTGGGGCGGCAACGGCGGCGCGGGCTGCGTCACGGGCAACCACGAAACCGTCTACATCACGACCTACAACATCACCGACGAGGAAATCGCCAACTCCGACGGCCGGTTGTTCTCCACATCACTCGCACCGGTCGACGGACTCCGGTACGCGGCGCAGGTGCTCAACAGCGAAGGTGCCTTCGAAGGCAAGACGATCGGCATCGTCCACACCGACTCGGCGGGTGAGTCCGAGATCGTGCAACAGGGTTTGGTCGACACGCTCGACGAACTCGGCGTTCCCGTGCAGCGCGTCGACGAGATCGGTTGCGCCGGTGGCAGCAACTGCACGAGCGGCGTCATCGAGTCGGTACAGGGAATGATCGCCGACGGCGTCGACGTGATTTTCCCGCTCATGAACGTCATCAGCATGCCCGGCTACATCAGCGAGATGGTGACCCAGGGTGTGCAGCCGGGCGACGTCCAGTTCTACAACACCGGGTTCAACGCCCAGTCGGGCGACCTGGTGTCGAGCAAGGTCATCGCGTTTGGCGGTGAAGAGGCCGGCGCGTTGTACGACGGCACGATCATCATTGCTTCGGGCGCGACAGGCACGTTCCGTCTGCCCGATTTCGAGCCGAGCCCGTACTCCGAGATGTGCAACCGCGAGTATCAGGAAGCCGGCGGTGACACCTACACCGCCGATGACCCGGAGACGAACTCCGCGTACGGCGCGACGGTCGGCTCGTGCACGTTCGTGCGGCTCATCGCCCGGGCGGTCGACGCGGCCGGACCGAACCCGACTCGCGCCGACCTGGCTGCCGCGCTCGCCGGCATCGGCGCGTTCGACCAGGGCGGCGAAATCCCGGGCAGCTTCGGGCCCGACAAGTTCACCGCACCGAACCAGCTCAACAAGATGACGTTCCACTACCCGTGCGACGAAGACCTGATCCCGTTCGACGGCATGTGCATCATCTCCGAAGGAGACGCGTTCCCGTTCCCGACCTCGTGAACCGGCGCACCTACCCATGACGCTCGACACGGACCAGGGCGGGCAGGATCCCGCGGCGCTCGCGTCTGCGGTGTTGGCTGAAGAGGCGAAGCGGCAGGAGGAACAGGCCGAGCGTTCGGCCGAAGTGATCCTGCCCGACGACCTACTTCCGGGCGTCGGTGCCGAAGCGATGCCGTTGCGCGAGACGCTGCGCCAGGGTGGCCGGTCGATGGTGATCGTGCTCGCGCTGATCACGATCGCCGAACAACTCGAACGGTCGGCCGGGGGCGTGCTCGCGCCCGACATTCAGGACACGCTGAACATCAGCGACACGACGCTGTCCGGCATCGTGCTCGTCAGCGGCGTGGCGCTCGTGCTCGGTGCCATCCCGCTGGCCTGGCTCGCCGACCGCATGTCGCGCGTCAAGATCGTGTGGATCGCGACCCTGGCCTGGGGTCTGACGACGCTCCTGCACGGGCTGGTCATCAACCCGTTCCAGCTGTTCTGGGTGCGGGGCGGGATCGGGTTCGGCCAGGCGTACTCGGTGCCGGTGTTCGCGTCGTTGCTGACCGATACGTATCCCATTCAAGGCCGCGCCCGCATCTATTCGATGTACTGGCTCGCGCAACCGATCGGTTTGCTGCTCGGCCCGTTCGTCGCCGGATCCATCGCGGAGGCGGCCGGCGGCACCGAAGGCTGGCGCTGGACCTTCGTCATCCTGGCGATCCCGCCGACGTTGCTGACACTGGTCGCGTTCGCGTTCCTCCGTGAGCCACCGCGGGGGCGCTACGAGCAGGAACTCGTCCTCGGCGAAATGCTCAAGCCGACCGACGTGCGCAGAGAACTGCCGGTCTCGATGTCGAACGCGTACCAACGGATGAAGAAGATCAAGACCTTCTACTTCATTTGCACCGGCATCGGCGTGCTCGGTTTCGCGCTCATCACGGTGCCCATCCAGCTCAGCCTGCTCTTCGACGACGTGTACGGGTACGGCGCGTACACGCGCGGCTGGATGTTCTCCTTGACTGCGCTCGCGTCACTCATCGCCATCCCGATCGCGGGTGTCACCTACGACCGGCTGTTCCGCAAGAACCCCGTCCTCGTCGTGAAACTCGCAGGCAGCTTCATCATTGCCTACGGCGTGCTCATGCTGATCGCGGTGCGCATGACGGAGCCGGCGTTGTTGCTGCTGTTCGTCGCGCTGGCGAGCGCGTGCACGAGTTCGGCGTTCGTCAGCGTCGGGCCCATCGTCGGCGCGGTCGCGCCCTACCGGATGCGCACGCAGGCGTTCGCCCTCATTCCCGTCTTCTTGTTCCTCATGGGCGGCTTCTTCGGCGGGCTCCTCGTCGGCGCGCTCTCCGACTCGCACGGCGAGCGCACCGCGCTCACCATCGTCGCACCCATCGCGGGAACGCTCGGCGGCCTGCTGTTCATGTACGGGTCGCGCTATCTCAAGCGCGACATCTCGCTCGCCGTCGACGAGTTGCTCGAGGAACAGTCGGAGATCAAGCGCATGAGCGCCAACCCCGACGACATCCCCGTGCTCCAGATCCACAACCTCGACTACAGCTACGGGCCGGTCCAGGTGCTGTTCGACGTGTCACTCGAAGTGCGCCGCGGCGAGGTCGTCGCCCTGCTCGGCACGAACGGCGCGGGCAAGTCGACGTTGCTCCGAGCGGTCAGCGGGCTCGGCATCCCGGATCGGGGTGTCGTGCGCCTGCACGGCCAGACGCTCACGTACGTCGACGCCGAAGTGCGGTTCCGCGCCGGCATCGTGCAACTCCGGGGTGGCGCCGGAACCTTCGGCGAACTCACGGTCGGCGAGAACCTGCACTGCTCGCTCCTCTCGAGCAAGATCTCGCGCGCCGAACGCCAGGACCGCATCGCGCAGGTGCTCGAGACGTTCCCCGCGCTCGCCGACCGGCGGGGGTTGACGGCGAGCGATCTCTCGGGCGGGCAGCAACAGATGCTCGCCCTCGCCATGGCGCTCGTGCACAAGCCCGAGATCCTGCTCATCGACGAACTGTCGCTCGGTCTCGCCCCGTTGGTCGTCGAGGAGCTGCTGGCAGTCGTGCAGGCGTTGAAGGAGCGCGGCCAGACGATGATCGTCGTCGAGCAGTCGCTCAACGTTGCGCTCGCGTTCTCCGACCGGGCCATCTTCATGGAGAAGGGCAAGGTGCGCTTCGAAGGAACGGCTCGCGACCTGGCCGAACGCGACGACCTCGCGCGCGCGGTGTTCCTCGGCGGCGAGGGCGGCTGAGCCCATGCCCGAGTTCGAGCTGACGCAGTACTCGCTCTACCTGGGCGTCATCATCGGGCTCACGTACGCGCTGTTTGCCGCAGGGTTCGTCCTCATCTACCGCTCTACGGGTGTCCTCAACTTCGCGCAGGGCGAGATCGGCTTGTTCGGACTCGGACTGTTCGTCCTCTTCCACATGCAGTACGGCGTGCCGTACTGGCTTGCGCTGATCGCCGCGGTTGCCCTCGCCGCGCTCATCGGCATGATCATCGAGCTGACTGTGGTGCGGCGCCTCTTCAACAGTCCGCGTCTCGTCCTACTCATCGCGACGGTCGGGGTCGGCCAGCTGCTGCTGTTCTTCCGCATCACCCTTCCGAACCTGTCGAAGGGCGGGCGGTTCCCCTTCCCGTTCACGAATACGTGGCAGCTCACCGACTCCATCCGCATGCTCCCACGCGACGTGCTGGTGCTGATGGTGGTACCGGTCATGATCCTGGCGCTGGCCGTGTTCATGACGAAGACGCCGTTCGGGCTCGCGGTGCGGGCCTCGGCGTCGAACTCCGATACCGCCCGCGTCTACGGCATCAGCGTGAAGCGCACGTCGACGATCGTGTGGACCATCGCGGCCGGGTTCGCCGCGATCTCCGCGATCCTCTACGCGCCGCTCAACAATGTGAGCCCGGGCAACGTCGTCGCCGGCGGCATCGAAGCGATGGGGCCGAACCTGTTGTTGCGGGCGCTCGTCGTCGCCCTGATCGCCCGCATGCGCTCGTTACCGATGACGATCTTCGGCGGCATCGCAGTCGGCGTGTTCGAGCAGGCAGTCGTCACCGCCGGTCCCGACGACCGCGACATCGTCAACCTGTACCTGTTCATCGCCGCGCTGGTTTTGGTGTGGTTCGCCGGTCGCGGGCGCCGCGAGGAAACGGGTTGGACGCTCTCCGCGCAGATCAAGCCGATCCCGGAACGCCTGCGTTCTCTCTGGTACGTCCGCTACCTGTCCGTGGCCGGGTTCGCGGTGCTGTTCGCCGGGCTCGCGATCCTTCCGGTGTTCCTGGAGAAGAACAGCCAGCTCAACACGTGGACCGACATCCTCGTTTTCGCGCTCGTCGCCCTGTCGATCACGCCGCTCGCGGGCTGGGCCGGGCAGCTTTCGCTCGGTCAATTCGGATTCGTCGGGCTGGGCGCGTTGACGATGGTCTTGGTTCGGGCCGGCCTCGACATTCCGGTTCCGTTCGACCTCTGGAGCATGAGCTTCACCCTCGCGTGGTTCCCGGCGGTCGTCGTCTCGACTGCGGTCGGGGTACTCGCCGCGATCCTGATGGGCGTGCCGGCGTTGCGGGCGCGGGGCTTGTATCTCACCGTGATCACGCTCGCGTTCGCGGTCATGTGCTCGACCTGGTTGTTCGAGCTGAAGACGTGGACCGGTGGCACCGGGACCACCCTGCCGAACACGGCGAAGCCCGTCATCGACTGGCCGTTCCTCCCCGAGATCGATTTCACCAACCGCCGCACGATGTATTACCTCGTGTTCGTCGTGCTCGCGTTGGTGACGCTCGTCGTCGCCCGCATGCGGCGGACCGGCGTCGGCCGCTCGATGATCGCGGTGCGCGACAACGAAGACATGGCCGCGGCGTCGACGGTGTCGCCCGCGCGCGTCAAGGTCATGTCGTTCGCAGTGTCGGGAGGGATCGCGGCACTGGCCGGATGCATGCTCATCACCGTTCGCGACGGCGTGCAGGCCGGGTTCGTGTTCACGCCCGAACAGTCGCTCATCGTCGTCGCGACCGCGGTGATCGGCGGGCTCGGCTCGATCGCCGGGCCGATACTTGGCGCGCTGTTTGTGCGCGGTCTCCCCGCGCTCTTCAGCGATACGGAGCAGGTCCGCCTGTTCACGAGCAGCATCGGTCTGCTGATCCTGTTGATGTACTTCCCGGGCGGGCTGATGCAGATCGTGTACAAGCTGCGCGACCTGTTCCTCGATTGGGCCGACCGCCGACTCGGCGACCGCGCGGTTGCGGAGTCGGTGCCTGCGGTTGCCAAGAGGGTGCCGGTTCGTGCACGCGAAGTGGTCATCGCCGAAGACCAACCGTGGCTGGTCGTGCGCGAGGTCAGCGTTCGCTTCGGTGGCAACCAGGCTGTCGACCACGTGAACCTCGACGTGCACGCGGGCGAACTCGTCGGGCTCATCGGAACGAACGGCGCGGGCAAGTCGACGCTGATGAATGCCATCGGCGGGTTCGTCCCGATGCAAGGTTCGGTACACGTCCTCGGCCGCGACGTCAGCCACATGCCCGCGTACCGGCGCCACCGGGTCGGGCTCGGGCGCGGGTTCCAGGCCGCGCGCCTCTACCCGTCGCTGACCGTGCGCGAGAGTGTCATGGTCGCGCTCGAAGCGCGCGAACACTCGTGGCTCCTGCCGTCGATGACCGGGCTGCCGCCGTCGCCGGGGTCGGAGCGCCGGAAGCAGTCGGAGGCGCAGGAGCTCGTCGACTTCCTCGGGCTCGGTCGCTACGCCGACGAGTTCATCGCGAACCTCTCGACCGGGACCCGGCGCATCGTGGAGTTGGCCACGCTGCTCGCAGTCGACGCACGCGTGCTCCTGCTCGACGAACCGACCGGGGGCGTCGCGCAGCGCGAGGCCGAGGCATTCGGGCCGCTGATCAAGCGCATCCAACAAGAGCTGGGCGCGGCGATGCTCGTCATCGAGCACGACATGCCGCTGATCATGGGCATTTCTGATCGCGTGTACTGCCTCGAAGCGGGCGCGGTGATCGCCGAAGGCCCACCCGCGGCCGTGCGCAACGACCCGCGCGTCGTCGCGTCGTACCTCGGGACCAACCAAGCCGCGATCCAACGGTCGGGTGCCGTGCAAGGAGCGACATGACGTTCGACGCCGACGGTTACGTCGAGGCCGCGTGCGCCGCGACCGG
>JAWXCJ010000259.1:0-9739 GCA_034408875.1 Actinomycetota bacterium | reverse complement strand
TCCGTGGCTTCGCTGCGTCCGCACGTCTTCCATGGCTCCCTCGCTGCGCCGTCCGTGGCTTCGCTGCGTCCGCACGTCTTCCATGGCTCCCTCGCTGCGCCGTCCGTGGCTTCGCTGCGTCCGCACGGCGCCCGCCGCCCACGACGCGAACACCCCGGGAACGGGTTCGATGCCGCCCTCGATCCACGTGCGGGCCTCGATGCGGCGGACACCGTCGACGAAGAGCACGGCGTCGCTCCTGGGCCCGCGGGGCGCGATCGGTGCCCACTGGTGGTCGGCGCGCTCGATGTCGGTCGTCGCGGGCGACATCGCCTCGCCGAGTTCCGTCTGCACCGACGCTCCGTATGACGGATCCCACGGGTCGACGGTGAACCTCATGCATCCTCCCGGGTGACGACCGCGGTGCGGCCCTGCTTGCGCACCCGAAAGCGCGTCGGCAACCGTTCGGCGAGCTCGGGGACATGCGTGACGATGCCGACAACGCGCGTGCCATGGCCGAGCGACTCGATCGTGCTCGCCACGACGTCGAGTGTTTCCGGGTCGAGGGTGCCGAATCCCTCGTCGAGGAAGATGGATTCGAGTGAGGCCGCGCCGTCGCTCGCGAGTTCGGCGATGTGCTCGGCGAGAGCCAGCGCGAGTGCGAGGGACGCCTGGAACGTCTCGCCACCCGACAGGCTGCGCACCGACCGGGTCTCGTCGGCGTTGACGTGGTCGACGACGACGAGTTCGCCGTCGGCGACGGCCGCGAGCGCGTACTGGCCGGCCGAGAGCCGTTCGAGCAGGTCCGACGCGCCGGTGACGAGTCCGTGCAGCGCCTCGTCGACCAGCCACTGGCCGAAATGTCGTTTGTCGAGGAGGCGCCCGAGATCGGCCGCAACCTGTTCGCGACCGCGTTCTTCGGCGATCGTCGTGTCGAGTTCCTCGGTTCGCTCGAGCTGCTTCTGCGCGTCCGCGGACGCGTGTTCGGCATCGCGCCCGGCGGCGGTCACCCCGGCGAGGAGTTGGGCAAACGTGCTCGGGGTTGCCAACCCGGCCCGGGTGGCGAGATCGCCGAACAGCGCGTCGCGTTCCGCGGCGTGCGCTCGGGCCGCGTCCTCGGCCGCCGCCGCCCGCTTCTCGTAGTCGGGCCGCGTGTCGGCCGCCCACTGTGCGAGCCCTCCCCAACGTTCTGCGAGATCGGACTCGGTCGACCCGCCCGGTGGATCGACTCCGACCGAGACGAGCGCGTCCCGCCTCGTCTGGAGCTCACCTTCGGCATCGCGGACAGCGGCTCCCAGGGCCGCGAGCGCCTCGGCCGCGGCCCGGGCCGGCTTGCGCAACTCCGTCGCGTGCGTGCGCGCCTCGGCGGCTTCGGCGTGGACGCGTTGGACGCGCCCGATCTCGGTTTCGAGGGCGGCGACGTCGGTCGCGAGATCGATGCGGGCCCCGAGTTCCGCCTGCCGCTCTCGGCGCTGCGCAAGCAGGACTTCGGCCTCGTGGAGTTCGGACTGCGCCGACGTGTCGGCTGTCTCGGCTTTTTGGAGCACGGCGCGCCTCGCGTCGAGCGCCGTGCGTGCCTTCGCGACGGCGGTGGTCGAGACACGAACGGGTACGGCGGTGACGACCTGTTCGCAGACGGGACACGGCGCGCCGATGGTCAGCTCGCGGCGCAGATCGGCATGCGCGTGAGTGCGTTGCACATCGTCGAGCGCGAGCTGCGAACGCTCGTTCTCGGCCTGGGCGGCGGCGAGTGCGGCACGCGTTGTCGCGGCGACTCCGGCGCGTTCGTCGAGCACCGTCGTTCCCTTGGTGATGCGTTCGCCCAGATCCTCGTACTCACGACGGAGTTCGACCTGCGTGGCAACGGCCGCGATGTCGGGCAGCAGTCCGCGTTCGGCTTCGAGCTTGCTCGCCTCGATGTCGGCGGCATCGGCGGCATCGGTGGCCGCCTCGACTCGAACCGATGCATCGTCGACGGTGCGCGCGAGATCGGGGATCGTGGCGGGCACCCGGATGGTGTCGAGGGCGACGAGCACGCGGCGGGCCGCGCCGACGGCGGCTTCGGCCTCGGCGATGGCCGCCGTGAGTGCGACGTCGGCGGGGGCCGCGGCTTCGACGTCGGCGAGGGCGGCAACGAGTTCGGTGTGGCGGGCGCGCGCGGCAGCGACCGACGCGGGTGTGGTCTCACCGAGCCGGGCCCGTTCCTGCTCGAGAACGGCCCGGCGGCCCGCCGACTCTTTCGCGTGCTCGCGAGCCCGCCCGGCCATGCGGTCGTAGCGGCCGAGATCGAGCAGCGCGCTGAGAATCGCGGTGCGGTCGCCGGCGGGGGCGTGCAGGAACTCGGCGAAGCGGCCCTGGGGAAGCACGACGCACTTCGTGAACTGGTCGAAGTCGAGCCCGACGAGGCGCTGGATCTCGTGCTGGAACTCACGCACCGAACCCGCGAGCACCTCGACGGAACCGTCGGCACCGACCAGTTCGAGGCGCACGGCTTTCGTCTTGGCACCGGGCCCGTTCGGGTCGCGCCGTAGCACGCGCGCGGCGCGGTAGGTACGGCCCGCGAGTTCGAAGGTGAACGCCACCTTTGCCTCGTTGGAGCCCAGGGTGACGACCGGGGCGATGTCGCGCTCGCCGTGGCGCGGGACCTTGCCGTAGAGCGCGAAGCAGATGGCGTCGATGAGCGTCGACTTGCCGTGACCGGTCGCGCCGACGATGGCGAACAGTTCCGCGTCGGCGAAGTCGACGGCGGTGCGTTCACGGAAGACACCGAAGCCTTCGAGGTCGAGCTCGAGCGGGCGCATCAGTGGCCCCCGGTGTCGGCGTCGAGCAGGTCGTCGAACAGCGCGAGCAGGCGTTCGTCGCGGGCGCGGTCGGTGGCGTCGAGATACGCGCCGAACAACTCGCGTGGAGCCGCGCTGCGCGGGACGGCGACACGCGCGGCCGTCTCCGTACGTTCGGGGGCCACCACCCGAACGTCGACGGCGCGGGGGAGCAGGAGCCGCACATCGTCGGCGAGCCCGGGTCGCGCCGCTTCGCGCACCTCGACCCGCAGCCACGCGTCGCCGACATCCGGTGCGAACGCTTCGATCTCGGCGAGCGTGCCCCGCAAGGTGCGGAGTTCCCATCCGCGGGTAAGCGGCACCTTGGTGACTTTGGTTGCGCCGTGCTCGGGGATGTCGGCGAGCAACACGTGTTTCGTGTCGCGTTCTTCGCCGAAGTCGACCTGGATCGGCGAACCCGAGTACCAGATGGGTGCGGCGCCGGAGATGGCTTGGGTGCGGTGCAAGTGGCCGAGCGCGACGTAGTTGGCCGCCGCCGGGAACGCGTGCGCGGACACCGCGTACTCGTCGATGAGTTGCGCGTCGCGTTCACCGCCGCCGAGCACGCCGCCCTGCACCATGCAGTGCGCGGCGATGATGTTGACGGTGTCGGCGCGAAAGTCGCGGCAGAGCCACGCCAGGAGCCGGGCGACGCGCGCGGCGTAGTACTGCATCGTCTCGGACGCGCGCGCCTCCATGAGTTGCTCGATCCGAATGGCCCAGCGCTGCGACATCCACGGCAACATCACGACCTGCGCACCGGCGACCTCGACGACCGCGCGCTCGTGGGTGGCAGGGAGGCCGAGCACCGTGATGCCGAGCCGGGAGAACACGGGCGCGACCGACTCGAGTTGCTGTTGCTGGTCATGGTTGCCGCCGACGACCACGACGTGGGCACCCGTCTCACGGAGCGCGAGCAGCGCATCCCATACGACGGCGGTCGCTTCGGGTGGGGGCGCCATCGACTCGAACAGGTCGCCGACGACCAATACCAGGTCGACCTTCTCGCGCTGCGCGACTTCGGCGATCTCGCCGAGCACCGCCCGATGCTCGTCGACGCGCGACATGCCGCGCAACAGTTTCCCGACGTGCCAGTCGGAGGTGTGGAGGACGCGCACGGCCGCCTACTCGCCCAGGCCGCGATCGCGAGGCCCGCGCGGGACGCCCTCGAGCAGATCGTCGGGCATGGCGAGCACACCCGTTTCGGCCGGGTTCGCGCCTCGCTCCGACGGCCGCGTCGCCCACGACGGGAACGGGAACTCGACGACGAGCGGTACCGGGATCTCGGGCTGCATCACGAACATGGTCCCCGGCTTCGCGATGATCGCCCGCTGCTGGTGCGCCTTCGGCAGGTAGCCGTATTCGGGCCGGGTCGCTTCGGCCGGGTCGAGCCGCCCGACGATGCGAATGGACGAGTTGGCGATGATGCGGCGTTCGACTTCGCTGGCCGTCTGCTGCGCGCCGATGAGCACGATGCCCAGGGAGCGGCCGCGTTCGGCGACGTCGAGCAGGATCTCCTTGATGGGCGAGTCGCCTTCGCGGGGGGCGTATTTGTTCAACTCGTCGAGCACGACGAACAGCAACGGCCGGGCCAGGCCGCTGCGTTCCTTCTCGTCGAACGCGCGCCGCAGCGTGACGCCGACGACGAAGCGTTTGCCGCGGTCGTCGAGGTTGTGCAGGTCGACGACCGTGACCTGGGCGTTGGCGGTGTCGATGCGGTGCTCTTTCAACGCCTCGGCCGACACGTCGGCCCGGATCAGCCGGGCCAGCGACCGTTGCGACGACAGCAAGCGCCGGATGAAGGCGTTGATCGTGCCCGTACCGATGGCGGGCCCGGCCCAGTCGCCGTCCTGTACCCGTTCGACGATGAGGTCGACGAGGTCGCGGTACGTGCGCACGGTGATGCCGTTGATGCGCCAGCCACCGTCGCCCGCGGGCGCGCCGTCGCGTCGCAATGCCGCGGCGACGTTGTGGACGACCATCGTGTACTGCTGGCGTTCGTCCTCGCCGTCGGCGAACACGAACGGGAGCAGTTCCTCGGTCGCGAACTCCTCGATGGTCCAGAAGAACGGCGACACGCCGAGATCGCGGGTGGCGACATCGGGGCGCGCGTTCGGGTCGTCGCGCCGGGGTGGGGCGTACACGTTCACGTCGCCGAACGCGCCGGGCAGCAAGCCGAGGCGCTGGTAGCGCTCCGACTGCTCGGGCGCGAGCTTGGTGTTCTGGTGGTCGAGGAAGAGGAGGTCTTCACCCTTCACGTTGAAGATGAGCGCCTTGGTGTTGTCGGCCTCGTCACCGAGCACGCCCGAGTGGAACAGCCCGTACAGCAGGAACATCGCGTACGTGGTCTTGGTCGCGACGCCGGAGATACCCGAGATGTTGACGTGGGCGCCGCGCGTGCCGTCGATGAACTCGAGGTTGGCGAACATGGCCTGACCGTCGCGTCCGAGTCCGATGGGCAGGCGCGCGCTCATCCCGTCGAAGTAGAGCGCGACCTCGCGCTCGAGGCCGGTGGCGCGCCGCACCTCGGAGCCGGGGAGCGGGGGTACGAACACTTCGGGCTCGACGCGCGTCGTCATGACCTGTGCGGCCTCGATGGTTTCGGCCGGGAGCTGACCGTCGGCGATCAAGAAGACGTCGGAGTCGAAGTGCGCGCCCTCATGGCGGGCCCGCACCTGCGTGACGACTCCCGAGAGCCGCACCGGTTGGTCGCGCCCCGGAACGCCCCGTTCGCAGACCACCACGTCGTCGAGCTGGAGGTACTGCTCGGGTGCGAGCGCGACCCAGAACTCGAGCGGGGTCGCATCCTCGGTTCCGAGCACCCGCCCGACGGGTTTGGCGACCATGCGGTCGACCGTACCAGCGCCCTGCGACACCCCAGGGGTGGGGTCAGGCGCCGTCGACGTAGATGCGGTGCACGATGTCCTCGATGGCGGGCTCCTCGATCGAGAGGTCCCGCAGCGGGTAGCGCGCCGCGATCTCGGCGACGAGGGCGGCCGCAGTGGTCTCGGCGCGCCGGAAGCGCAGCCACTGGCGCGGCCCGTCGATGCGGTGCACGGTGGCGCCGGCTACGTCGATCGGGGGACCCGGCTCGGTCAGGTCGATCACGAGGGTGCGTTCGCCGCCGTAGCGGTCGCGCAGTGCGTCGAGGCTGCCGTCGTGGACGAGCCGCCCGTGGTCGACGATGAGCAAGCGGTTGCACAGGTGCTCGATGTCGGAAAGGTCGTGCGACGTCAGCAGCACCGTCGTTCTGTGCTGCGCATTCAGGTCGCGCAAGAAGGTGCGGACCTTCGCCTTGCTCACGACATCGAGGCCGACGGTGGGTTCGTCGAGCACGAGCAACTCGGGTCCGTGCAGCAAGGCGGCGGTCATCTCGCCGCGCATGCGCTGCCCGAGCGAGAGCTGGCGCACCGGGGTGGCGAGGAACGGGTCGAGTTCGAGGAGTTCGGTGCATTCGGCGAGGCGGGCCGCGTGCGCCGGCGCCGGGACACGGTAGATGTGGCGCAGCAGGTCGAACGAGTCGGCGAGCGGGAGATCCCACCACAGCAGCGACCGCTGGCCGAACACGACCCCGATGCGGCGGGCCAACTCGACGCGCTCCCGCGACGGTTCGAGGTCGCACGTGCGGACCAGGCCCGAGGTAGGCACGAGGATGCCCGTGAGCATCTTGATGGTCGTCGACTTCCCCGCGCCGTTGGGGCCGACGTACCCGACCGTCTCGCCGGCGGCGATCGAGAACGTGATGCCGTCGACCGCGTCCACGACGACTCGCTCGCGGCGGACGCGCCCGCGCTTGCGCCACACGGTGAACGTCTTTCGCACGTCCTCGACGCGCACGATGTCGCGCACGGTGCTGCTCACGGTGTCGCTCACGATCCGGTGCTCCGATAGTGGCGGACGGCGGTCCGCCACACGAGCCCGGCGGTGACGACGAACACTGCGGTGACGAGCGGCGCCGCGAACTGGAACCACTGCGGGTATCCGAGGGGGTCGGGTTTGTTGAGGAGGTAGAGACCGGGAAAGTACGTCACGAACGCGAGCGGGACCGCGAACGCCAGCATGCGTCGTAGCCACGGGCCGAACACGGTAAGCGGGTACGAGGTCATCTGGTTGCCGCCATAGGTGAACGTACTCGCAACCTCGGTGCTCCCGACGACCCAGAACGTCAGGCAGGCGCCGAGCACGAACGTGGCGCCGAAGACGAACGCGCCGCACACCACCGCGACCGGCAGCAGCGCGACACGTGCCGGGTTCCACGCGATGTCGGCAGCGGCGAGCGCGTACACGAGCACGGCGACCGATTGGAGCACGCGTCCGATGCGGCGCAGCGCGAGATCCGACGCCATCACCTGGAGCAGGGTCGGCACCGGGCGCAGCAGCACCACATCGAACTGGCCGGACCGAATGTCGACGTGGATGTCCTCGACCTGGCCGATCACCATGTCGGCGATCGCGATGCCGATGCCGCTCATGCCGTACAACAGTGCAATTTCGGGGAGGGGTCCAGCCCCCCAACGCAGGCAGGTGCTGGAACAACACGACCACGACGGCAAAGTCGAGGAACGTCACCACGAACGACACCGAGAAGTCGAGCGCGAGCGACGTGCGGTATTGGAGTTGGCTGCGGACACGCGCACCGATGAGGTGCCGGTACATCGTCCACGCTTCGGAGACGTGCACTCAGCCTCCTTGCACGACGACGCGGCGGGTCGCGACGCGCAGCACGGCACGCCCGGCACCGAGCAGCGCCGCGACCCAGAACACTTGGAGCGCGAGGCCGCGGGCGAGCGCGGCGCCGGTGCGTTGTTCCAGGAACACGTCGATCGGGATCTGCACCATCGAGGCCCAGGGCAGTACTTCGAGGAGGCTCTCCGCCCACGCGGGGAAGAACGACAGCGGGATCGCGAACCCCGATGCCACGGTGAGGAACAGGCTCGAGACCGCGTACAACCCGCGGAAGTCGAGCACCCAGAAGGCACCCAGGTTCACGAGGAACCGCATCCCGAAGCTGACGACGACGGCGAGAACCATGCCGGCGGCGAACGCGATCCACGTATACGTGTGCTCGGGGAAGCGCAGGTCGAACGCGAGCATCCCCACGAGGAAGGGTGGTACGCCGCGCGCGAGGAGTTGGTACGCGGCCCGGCCGAGGTCGCCGGCGAGGTACGCGCCCTGGAGGTCGAGTGGGCGCGAGAAATCGGTGACGATGTCGCCCGACTGGATGCGCACCGCGAGTTCCGTCCAGCGCCAGATGCCGATCGTCATGATCATGCCCTGGGTGAGCCACGTGTAGGTGACGGCGTCGGCGGTGTCGTAGCCGCCGATGGGGCCCGCGGTGTTGATCGCCGCCATGAGGACCGCTGCCCGGATGAACCCGAAGGCTGTGTTGGTGATGACCCCGGCCACGGTGGCGGCTCGGTACGCGGACCAGCGCCGCCAACCGGCACGGACGAGGACGAGGTACGGCATCGGGGACTCCGGACGCGCGCGGGTCCCCGGCCCGCGCCCGGACCGGGGGCTCACGAGCGTAAACCGCCCCCGGGCCGCGTGTGTGGACATTTCGGCGCCCTTGCGACTAGGGTTTTAGAACACGTTCTATTTTCTCTCGGGGGTGTTTCGCATGGAGTTCGGCCTCTTCCTCGGCGGCTTCGTCCACAAAGACATGGCCGCCGCGAATCCGAATGCGGAACACGACCGGCTGATGAGCGAAGTCCGGCTGTGCGAGACCGCCGACCGGCACAACTGGAAGTACGCCTGGTTCACGGAGCACCACTTCCTCACGGAGTACTCGCACATCTCCTCGAACGAGGTGCTGATGCCGTGGGTGCTGGCGCGCACCGAACGCCTGCACGTGGGGAGCGGCATCATCAACATCACGCCGCCGGTGAACCACCCGGCGCGCGTCGCCGAGCGTGTCGCGATGATGGACCATGTCTCGAACGGACGGTTCGAGTTCGGGAGCGGCCGTGGGTCGTCGACCACCGAGATGGGCGGCTTCGGCATCACCGACCCCGAGATCACGCGTGACATGTACGACGAGGTGATCGTCGAGTTCCGCCGCATGTGGAGCGACAACGAGTACTCGTTCGACGGGCAGTTCTTCTCGATGCCGACCCGCAATGTGCTGCCGAAGCCGTACGTGAAGCCCCACCCGCCGATGTGGGTCGCGGCAGGGAACCCCTCGACGTTCGAAAAGGCGGCCCGCATGGGCCTCGGCGTGCTGTGCTTCACCGGCGGCAGCCCCGAGAAGATGGCGCCGCTCATCGAGCTCTACAAGAAGACGATCCGCGAGGCCGAGCCCGTCGGCGAATACGTGAACGACAACATCGCGGTGACGACCAGCTTCATGTGCCTCGAAGACCGCGACGAAGCGCGCCGGTTGATGACGCAATCGGGCAACGGCCGCCAGCAGACCCTCGTGTTCCACTACCTCGACACGTTCCCGAAGCCCCCGTTCGTGCCGGAGTGGCCGACGGAGATTCCCGACCCGACGCTCGAGCAGATCGAGGCCGGCTTCAGCACCGGGGCAAGCATCGTCGGTACGCCCGACGATTGCGCGCAGGGCCTCCAGAGGTGGGCCGATGTCGGGGTCGACCAGATCATCATGGGCCCGTCGGGTTCGGTGTACCCCCACGACGTGCTGGAGAAGTCGATCGCGCTGTTCGGCGACGAGGTCATCCCGCGCTTCGACACCGACCCGCAGCACTCGACCTCGCGTTACCGCGCCGACGCTGCCAAGCGGCTCGGCCTGGCATAGCCGCGTTCGAGTCGGAGGCGTCTGCGAGACTGGCGAGATGGCCGACGAGCATCCCGATCTCGAAGCCGTCGGCGGCGCGATGCGCGAGGAATGGCGGGCGGAGCAGGAGGCGGCGACCCGTGACGCTGCCGAAGGGTTCCAACATCGCCAGACACTCCAGGATGTGCTGCGCGACCACATGCAC
>JAWXCJ010000258.1:0-11616 GCA_034408875.1 Actinomycetota bacterium | reverse complement strand
CTCGGCCGCGTCGGGCAGGCGCATGCGGCCCGCGAACCAGTCGAGGTTGGCGAGCGTGCCCGGCACCCAACTCGTGCCCTGCTCGGTCAGGACGAACTTCAGGCTGGGGTGGCGTTCGAACACGCCCGCGAAGATCAACGCCCACAACGCGCGGTGCGCGTAGATGGGGATCTCGACGAGCATCACCGCGCGCGCGGCCGGGTCGGCGACGTCGAACACGGGCAGGCCGCCACCGCTGTGGTGGTTGACCACGATGTCGAGTTCCTCGCACAGGGTCCACAGCGGTTCGTACGTGTCGCTCCAGAGCGGCGGGATCTCGTGGTTCGGCGCGACGCCGGGCAACAGAATGCCGCCGAACAGTCCCGACTCGGCCGCGAAGCGCACTTCGCCGAGCGCGTCGTCGAGGTCGTTGAGGAAGATCTGCGCGATGCCCGCGCGTCGGCCCGGGGTCTGCGCACAGAAGTCGGCGAGCCAGCGGTTGTGCGCCTGCAAGCCGACGAAGCGGCGTTCGTAGTCGGCGGCGGTCGGCGCGGGGGAGACGAGCGCACCCGACGGCCAGAACGGCGGGATCGTGTTCGGGAACAGCACCTCGGCGACGATGCCGTCGGTCTCGAGCTCGGCGAGCCGTTGCGCGCTGTCCCAGTTGCGGTACGCGTTCGACCCGGCCAGGTCGGAGAACGGGTTGTGGAAGTTCTGCGCCCACGCGTCGAACTCGTCGTGCCGGCGTGCGGGCAGGTATTCGCGGTACTCGTGCGGCGGCGCGCCCGCGTGTCCGTCCGAGGAGATGACGGTGTAGCGCTCGGTCATTTCCACTCCCTGAAGTACGTGGGGTTGCTGCGGGTGAGCATCGATTCGGACCGGGCCCTGATCGACGTGTCGGTCGAGTCGCTCGCGGGCATCATCCAGAACTGGTCGGCGACGATGCCGCGTGCGACCACCTCGGCGACCTCTTCGAGCGGCGTCCATTCCATGTCGACGCCGCGCTCGGCCATGATCTGCTCGAGTTGTTCGAGCGACGGGTAGGGCGTCTGGCGCGGAACTTCCTTGGCGTATTCGTCCGGTCGGGTGCGCCATGCCTCCCACAGGTTCGTACGCAGCCAGTTCGGCCCCGGGAACAGCACCGACGCCCGCACCTTCGCCTCGGCTCGCAGCAAGTGCGCGTACAACGACTCGGTGATCGTCACGACCGCGCCCTTCGTCGTCGCGTACACGGCCGTGTCGCCGAACGGCACGATCCCGCCGTTCCCGGACGACGTGTTCACGACGTGGCCTTCCTCGCCGCTCGCGACCATGTGCGGCACGAACGCTTTGATGCCGTGGATCACGCCCCACACGTTCACGTCGAAGCCCCAGTGCCAGTCGACCAGCTCGTGCTCCCAGATGAACCCTTCGGCGCCGGAGCCCACGCCCGCGTTGTTGCACAACACGTGGACGCCACCGTGCCGGTCGATGACGCGCTCCGCGAGCTCGGCAACCGACTCGTACTTGGTCACGTCGACCTGCTCGGCGTGCACGCGCGGGTGTTCGCCGAGCTCGTCGAGCGCGTCCTTGCGCACGTCGGCGGCGACCACGGTCATGCCCTCGGCCGCGAGCCGTTGCACCAGGGCGAGCCCGATGCCGCTCGCGCCGCCGGTGACGACGGCGACCTTGTCTCGCAGCGTCTGCACTTGTCCCCCTCGGTCTCCCTCGCTACCGTGTCGGCGTTACTGTAACGGTGTTACA
Organism: Actinomycetota bacterium; assembly: GCA_034408875.1. Taxonomy (GTDB): domain Bacteria; phylum Actinomycetota; class Acidimicrobiia; order IMCC26256; family PALSA-610; genus JANNHK01. The sequence continues at coordinate 9,894 of JAWXCJ010000258.1, read as the reverse complement.
GGTTCCGGGGTAGGGGGAAACATATGTCGAAGATCCGGTACGCCGCCCGGTCCGACGAGGAGCGACGCAACCGCGAACTCGAAGCGACGAAGGGCGAAATCTGGTCGCAGGCACTCACCGCGATCTACGAGACCGACCCGGAGATCATCGCGGCGGTGCTCCCGCCGCCGCTCGAACCGCCGGCCGAGCCGCTGGTGCGGGCAACGATCACCACCGTCGACATGCCGGGCGGGTACACGTTCGGCGCGGGGTACTTCGCGGTGCGGGCCAAGCACGAGGGCCTCGAAGGCGAGTACCCGCTGTTCATGCCGATGACGACCGAGCAGGCGACCGTCGGCGGGCGCGAGACATTCGGCGAACCGAAGAAGATCGGCGAGGTGTGGGTGAAGCGCGACGGCGCCGACGTGCACGGCGTGATGGCGCGCATGGGGTTCACCGTCGTCGAGATCCAGGGGCGGGTCGCGGAAACGCTGGAGTCGCCGCCCGAGCGCACGAAGACCGACTTCTACTTCAAGTTCTTGCCCGCGCCCGACGGCCTTGGTGTCGGGGGTGGGGGCTTCGACAGCGACCCCGCGCTCGTCTACTGCCACAAGAAGGAGAAGATGCGGCTCCTCGAACGCGTCGACGGCGATCTCGTGCTGCGCGACTCGCCCCTCGACCCGGTGGCCGACATCCCCGTGCGCCGTCTCGTCGACCTCAACTGGAGCGAGCGCACCACCTTCCAGAGCGGGGTCATCCACTCGTACGTGAAGAGCGAGTGGCTCGCCCCGTTCGTGCACCAGCGCTACGACGACATGTCTGTCTTGGGGAAGAGAACGTGAGGTACCTCGTCATCTCGGCCGACTGCCACGCGGGGTTGCCGTGCGAGGAGTACCGGCCCTACCTCGACACGAGGTACCACGGCGCGTTCGAGGGGTATCTCGCCGAACGCCAGGCGATCCGCGAACAGCGCCTGGCCGCGAGCGGCGACTACATCACGACCTGGAAGAGGACAACGCCGAAGGCCTACGCGGTGCGTACGACGCGGGTCAGCGCGACAAGGAACTCGACGGTGACGGTGTCGCGGGCGAAGTGCTCTTCCCCGACGCCGACGCGATCACGGGCAACGCGTCGCCGCCGTTCGGCGCGGGCCTGAGCGCGGCCGACATCACCGACCCGGAACTCGCGTTCGCGGGCGCGCGTGCCCACAACCGGTTCCTCGCCGAGCTGTGCGCGCACAGTCCCGAACGCCGAGCCGGTGTCGCGCTGGTGCCGATCACGCACGATCCCGGGCGCGCGGTCGCCGAGATCGAGTGGGCCGCGGCCAACGGGCTGCGGGGCGGCATCCTCGTGCCGACGATGTGGCGCGACCACGCGCCGTACCAGGACCCGGTGTACGAACCGGTGTGGGCCGCGTGCGCGGCGCTGAACATGCCCGTGCACACACATTCGGGGTCGGCGCCGATGGACGAGTACCAGGACAACGTCGGCATGTATCTCGCCGAAGTCGTGTGGTGGGCGGTGCGGCCGATGTGGTTCCTGCTCTTCGGCGGCGCCTTCGAGCGGCACCCGAACCTGAAGTTCTGCATCACCGAGTCGGCCGCGTACTGGGCGCCTGACCTCATGTGGAAGTGGGACACCTACCTCGGCGGCGGACACACGACCAAGAAGATGGTCGCCCAACTCGCGGGCAAGGTGTCGCGGTTGCCGAGCGAGTACTTCGGGCGCAACGTGTTCATCGGTGCGTCGACGATGAGCCGCGAGGAGATCCGGCGGCGCTACGCGATCGGTATCGACACGGTGATGTGGGGCAATGACTACCCGCACCCCGAAGGCACGTGGCCGCACACCGTTGCGAAGTTGAAGGAGACGTTCCACGACGTGCCGGTCGAGGACACGCACGCGATGCTCGGCGGCACCGCCGCGCGCGTGTACGGCTTCGAGATCGACGCGCTGCGCCCGATCGCCGACCGCATCGGTCCGACACCTGAGGATCTCGGCCAGGACCCGACGCTCGCGGTCGACCCCGAAGCAGTACGCCAGGGCCGCTGGTGGAAGGAAGGGCTTGTCCCTCCCGGATCGGTATGACCCAAACCCGATGACAACGACCGCCACCCAGCCCGAGCGGGCGCGCATCGTCGCGGTCGCCCGCCGCCTCGTCGAGCGGGACGGGCCCGACGCGCTCTCGATGCGCAAGCTCGCGGCCGACCTCGGCGTGGCGCACACTGCGATCTACTGGCACGTCGGTGGGCGCGACGAGTTGATCGGCGCGATCGTCGACTCGTTCATCGCGGACCTGGGCGAAGTGCGGCCGCGGGGCCGTTCGCCGCGGACGCGCATGGAGTCGATTGCCCTCGACGTGCACCGCCAGGCCGTCGAGCACCGCGCGCTCGTGTCGCTCGCGTTCGAGCAGGGCCGGGCGACGGCGTTGTGGCAGCCCGCGCACGTGGCGCTGGCCCGAGAGGTCGAGGCGGCCGGGTTGCGGGGCGCGGCGGCGGCGCGGGCGGTGCAGACGATCCTCTATCTTGCGGGCGCATTCGTGACGCTCGAAGCCGCGCTCGAAGAACACGCGGAGACCCGCGCCGCTGTCGCGCTGTCCCGCCGGGTGTTCTCCGACGCACTCGAAGCGGTACTGGACCAACTCGAAGGGAAATAAGTGGAGTTCGGGCTTTTCAACAGTGCGTGCGTGCTGCCGCAGTTCGACGGCGACGAGCACCGGCGCATTATGGACGAGGTCGCGGTCGTGCAGGCCGCGGACCGGGCCGGGTTCAAGTACACGTGGGCGACCGAGCACCACTTCCTCACGAACTACTCGCACCTCTCCGCCAACGAGGTGTTCCTCGGCTACCTCGCGGCCGCGACCGAACGCATCCACATCGGGTCCGGCATCTTCAACATCACGCCGCCGGTCAACCACCCGGCCCGCGTCGCCGAACGCGTTGCACTGCTCGACCACCTGACCGAAGGCCGGTTCGAGTTCGGCATGGGCCGCGGCTCGTCGACCACCGAGCAGCGCGGGTTCGGCATCGAGGACCCCGACCTCACCAAGGCGATGTTCGACGAGGTGATCGCCGAGCTGCCGAAGATGTGGCGGGCCGAGGAGTATCCCGGCTTCGACGGCCAGTTCTTCTCGATGCCGCAACGCAACGTGTTGCCGAAGCCGTACAAGCCGTCGCACCCGCCGATGTGGGTCGCGGCGGGCAACCCGGCGACGTTCGAGAAGGCCGCACGCATGGGACTCGGTGTGTTGTGTTTCACGATGGGCGGGCCCGAAACGATCGCGCCGCTCATCGACCTGTACAAGAAGGAGATCGAGAGGGCCGAGCCGGTCGGCGACTACGTGAACAACAACGTGATGGTCACCACCCAGTTGTTATGTCTCGAAGACGGCGCCCGCGTGCGCGAGCTCGGCACGCAACTCTCGATGAGCTACCAGAACAGCCTCGTGTTCCGGTACCTCGACACGTTCCCGCGCCCGGAAGGATTCCCCGTGTGGCCCGAAGTGCTGCCCGAGCCGACGGTCGAGGAGATCGACCAGCGCATCTGCTCGGGGTTCAGCCCGTACGGCACGCCCGACGAAGTGACGACGGCGATGAAGGCGTACGAGTCGGCCGGCGCCGACCAGGTCGTGTTCGGACTGTTGTCGTCGACGATGTCGCGCGAGGTGGCGATCGAGATCATCGAGACGTTCGGTACGCACGTCCTGCCGAAGTTCGACACCGACCCGGTGCACCGCACCGACCGGATGCGGGGAGTGGCGTGACCACGTTCAACCTGGCCGACCTCTGGGAAACGCTCTGCGACGCGGGTCCCGATGCCGGGTGTCTCGTCGCGGGACCGGTTCGGCACACTCGCCGCTCGCTCGACGAAGCCGCGAACCAGGTCGCGCACACGCTCGGAGTCGAACCCGGAACGCGTGTCGGGATCTACTCGCGCAACCGAGCCGAGTACGTGGAGGCGTTGCTCGGTTGCTGGAAAGCGGGCGCGGTGCCTGTGAACATCAACTGGCGGTACACGCTCGACGAACTGCGGTACGTCGCCGACGACGCCGAACTCGAAGTGATGATGGTCGAGGACGAATACGTCGCGATGGTCGAGAACCTCGACATCCGCCAGACGATCCCGCTGGGCTCGTGGGCCGGTGCCGACGCGTCGCGCATCGGGTTCGAGAAAGTGCCGCGTTCCGGCGACGACCTGTACGTGCTCTACACCGGCGGCACCACCGGCATGCCCAAGGGCGTGATGTGGCGCCACGAAGACTTCTTCTACGCGTGCGTGTTGGGCGGCAACCCGCTCGACCCCATCAAGCAACCGGGCGACATCGCCCGCAACGCGACGGGCGCCGGCTTCCCGATGGACCCGCTCGTGCTCGGCCCGCTCATGCACGGCGGCGGGCAGTGGCTCACGCTCATCTGCATGTACGCGGGCGGCAAGGCGATCCTCTACACGGAGCGGTCGTTCGACGCGGAGAAGGTTTTCGACCTCGTCGCGCGGGAACGGGCGACGTCGATCGGCATCATCGGCGACGCGATGGCGCGCCCGCTCGCCGAAGCCGCGCTGGCCAACCCCGGGCGGTGGGATCTCGCGTCGCTCGTAACCCTCGGCAACGGCGGCGCAATGCTCAGCGGCGCAGTGAAGGGCCAGTTGCACGACGCGTTCCCGAACGCGCTCGTCAACGACAGCTACGGCGCATCCGAGACCGGGGCGGCCGGCAGCGAGATCGGCGCGAGCGGCGGCGACCGGCCCGCGTTCACCGCCGACGAACGCACGTCGGTGCTCGACCCCGACACGCTCGAAGCGAGCCCGCCGGGCGTCGAGGGCCTGTTCGCCCGGCGCGGATACATCCCGCTCGGGTACTGGAAGGACGACGCGAAGACCGCGGCGACGTTCCGCACCGATGCCAACGGCGTGCGCTGGGTGTTGCCGGGCGATCGGGCCGTGCGCGACGAGCAGAACCGCATCGTCTTGTACGGCCGCGGTTCGGGCTGCATCAACACCGGCGGCGAGAAGGTGTTCCCCGAAGAGGTCGAAGCCGCGATCCGGGCCCACCCCGACGTCTTCGACGCGGTCGTCGTCGGCGCACCCGACGAACGCTTCGGCCAGAAGGTCGTCGCGCTCGTGGCGCTGCGCGACGGCGCACCCGAACTCACGCTCGACGCGCTCCGTGAGCATTGCCGGAAACGCATTGCCGGGTACAAGGCGCCGAACGCGTTGATCCTCGGCGAAGCCCCCCGCACCAACGTCGGCAAGCCCGACTACGCGACCGCCACCCGCATCGCGGCCGAGCGCCTCTGACGTCTCCCCGGTCGGGGTGGCACACTGCGGGCATGCAGACGCGGAACATCGGCTCGCTGACGGTCTCGGCGGTCGGGCTCGGGTGCAACAACTTCGGGATGCGCATCGACGAAGCCGCGACCAAGCAGGTCGTCAGTGCCGCGCTCGATGCCGGTATCACGTTCTACGACACCGCCGACATCTACGGCGGCACGCTCAGCGAGGAGTACCTCGGCCGTGCGCTCGGCACGCGGCGCGACGACGTGCTCGTCGCGACCAAATTCGGCGGACCGATCGACGACGAACGCAAGGGCGGCGCGAGCGCACCCTACGTGCGGCGCGCCGTCGACGACAGCCTGAAGCGGCTCGGCACCGACCGCATCGACCTGTACCAACTGCACTTCCCCGACCAGGCAGTGTCGGTCGAGGAGACACTCGGCGCGCTCGACGAGCTCGTGCGCGCGGGCAAGGTCCGTGAGATCGGCGCGAGCAATTTCTCGCCGGAGCTGATCGACGAGAGCGAAGCCACCAGCGCGAAGCAAAGGTGGGCTCGATTCGTGAGCGTGCAGAACGAGTACAGCCTGCTGCGGCGCGGGCCGGAACGGAACGGGGTGCTCGACGCGTGCGTACGTCACGGAATCGCGTTCCTCCCGTACTTCCCGCTCGCGAGCGGCATGCTCACCGGCAAGTACCAGCGGGCCGGCGAACCACCGAAGGGCACCCGGCTCGCAGGTCTCCCCGAGGAACGGCGCGAGCGGGCGCTCTCGGACAAGAACTTCGACAAGGTCGAAGCCCTCGACGGATGGGCCCGCGACCACGGTCACTCGTTGTTGGAGCTGGCGTTCTCGTGGCTGCTTGCCCGCCCGGTGGTGGCGAGTGTCATCGCGGGTGCGACCAAACCCGAGCAGGCAATTGCCAACGCCGCCGCGGCCGAGTGGTCGTTGACCGCGGCCGACCTCGCCGAGATTGACGCCCTCCTCGAAGGGGTCCGTTAGCCGGCGGGGCTCGGATAGTCGGGGGTTCGTTGGCTCCGGGGGGCCGGCCCGCCAGTTGTTTCGAGACCTACTCGACCACGTGGGAACGACCCTGCTCGACGTCCGATCGCGACGAGCGCGCGCCGGTCCGTACGTGCGTAACTGCCCCGCGACCCCGGCGGGCACCGCAATGCGGGGCGCGCGGGTCACGAGCCGGACGCGACCGCCTTGGGTCGGGCGCGAGCATGTCCCCTCCCGAACACGAGCAGCGCCGGGAGTGCGAAGAACGCGGTCACCGGCAACCGGCTCAGTACGAGCACCGCGGCCGCGACGTCGGTGTCCTCGGATCCGTCGCGGTCGACGACGCGCAGTGGCGTGCCCGAGGACCCGGGTTCGAGACGGAACCGCGCCAGCCAGTCGAGGGGGCGTACGAACGCGACGAGTCGGCGGTGCGCCGCAACTGCCGGGTCGAAGCTCACGACCCGATCGCGGGTCGCGGGTTCCGCCCAGATCACGAGGGCCGAGATCGCCACGAGCGAGAACACCTGCACCGAAGCGGACAGTTCGATCGCGATGTGGAAGCACACCGCTACCCACACGGCCGCGTATCGGGTGACGCGCACCCACAGACCGATGGCGATGAACAGCTCGGTCAGCACGATGACCTTGGCCGCGAACGTGTGGAAGTCACGGTCGGTCAGGATCGACACCAGCCAGTCGGGCACGCCGCTCGCGAACATGTCCGACCGATCCCGTACCGTGCGGTCCCACGTGACGTTGCCGCCGAACCAATCGGGGTCGACGAGCTTGCTCACGGCTGATGCGCCGTACACGACCGATGCCTCGAAACGCAGGAGCAGCAACGGCCACGCGGGCGCGCTCGGGTCGAGCGGTGGTTTGCCCTGCCGGCGACGGATCCACGCGTCGGCCGACAGCTCGCGACCGCACGGCGCGACCGCGAGGAGAGCGAGCACGACCACGAGATAGGCGCGGTTGTTGTGCATGTGCGTCGTCGACAAGAAGAGGTTGTAGGCGACGACACCGAATGTCGTCGCCGTCGCGAGTCGCGTGCAGAGCCCCGCCGCCATCGCGATCGCGGCCGCGACGCCGAGCCAGAGCACCGCGACGTACAGCGAACGCGGCAGCTCCGGGTACCACGCCGCGTACGGTTCGGTGAACGCATCCCGGTAGATGTGACCGTTGCGGGCATCGTCGAGGAACGGCCTGAGGTGCAACACCACGATCAACCCCGCGGGGATGCGCAGTAGCGCGAGCGCCCGCATGCTGACGAGCCGCCCGAGGGCGTGGTCGAACCGGTTCACTGCGCCTGGACGTTCCGGTCGTGGCTGCGGAACACGACCGTCTCCGGTGCGTGCGTATTGCGCCAATACGTGACCGTTGCCTCGAGATACAGCGTCTCGGTGTCGTTCGGAGTGTTGTCGGCCAGCCAGTCGAGCGCGGCGGCGAGGAACGCGAGCTGATTGTCGACACCGGCGTCGGCGTGGTGGCGCACGGCCGCGAAGCGCAGCCCCCGGTCGCCGACGAGTTCGTCCCACTCGTAACCCGCCCACGGCTCGTCGACCGGGATCCGGCGCCCGTCGGCGGTGACCCGCACGATGTCGGCCCGCCACGTGGACGACTCCGAGAACATCTGGAACGCGAATTCCTTGTGGTCCGCGGTGTAGCCCCGAACGACCATTCCCAGTTGCAACAGCACCACGACGAGCACCGCAGTGCGGCGGCCGAGGATGCGAGCCCGTGAACCCACGGTGACACCTTGGCACGCGCCCTGGATCCCCCAGCTTCAGCCAATTAATTTTGGGCCCGGATTATTTGCCGGGGACCGCTCAAGATTTCGGGGTCGAGCGGTCGATGAGGAGGCGGGGCGGGACTTTTCGCGAAGGGAGACGACGTGGCCGAACAACGACTTCCGAACGCCCGGATCTCCGCGGGCACGCCCGTCGAAGTGCACTCCACCTACACGCGCCGCTGGACCTCCGGGTTCGAGGTCGTCTCGGTCGGCGAAGACGGCGTGCGGCTCCGGCGGGTCTCCGATCGCAGCATCCTCCCGGTCGCGTTCCGCCAGGGCGACGTCCGCGTGCAATACCGCTCCCGCTAGAAGATCCCGGCTTCGAGCCCGGCCGCGAGCGTCAGACCGAGCTCGTGGCACTGCTCGAGATGCTCGTCGCGCAGCGCGCCGACCACGACGACGGGTGGAAGGGCCTGCTTCCACCTGAGGCCGGTGACGATCTTCTCGACGCTGCGGACCGCGCCGTCGCCGTCGGTGCTCGCCTTGACGAACAGCGCGTACGGAAGCCCGCGCGTCTCTTCGAGAAGCACGTAATAGATGCGTTCAAAAAAGTCTTTCATCGCGCCGCTCATGTACCCGAAGTTCTCGGGCGTCCCGATGACGATCGCGTCGCTCCAGCGGACGTCGTCGACACCCGTGTCGAACGCGCGCTGCACGCGCACGTCGACACCTTCGACATCGTCGGTGGTCGCGCCCGCGACGACCGCGTCGGTCATCGCCTGCGTGCCGCCCGAGCGTGAGTGGTACACGACGAGGAGGTTGGGCACCGGCCCAGGCTAGGACCGCGTGTTGCCCCGGAGCACGGCCGCGGTTGGCGCCGTCGTTCGTGAGGGCTGGGCCGTGGCGGCGCTGCTCGCGGTGAGCTCAGTGGTCATCGGCGCGGCGAGTGCCGTGCCCGATCGGTGGCTGTACTCGGTCACCCGCGAGGTCGGCATCCTCAACTTCGCGTGGGCCGCGGGTAGCTTCCGCCGTGTGAACAAGGTGCGGGTCGGGTTCTTCTCGTTCACCGAGATCACCGATCCGTCCGAGCATCGTGCCTACAACGAATGGCACATGCTCGACCACATGCCCGAGCAGTTCCCGCTCGACGGCGTGGCCTACGGGCAACGCTGGGTCGCGGCGCCCGCGTGCGCTGCGGCCCGGGCCGTGAACGAGTCGCCGTTCGACGCGGTCCACTACGTGACGCTGTACCTGATGACCGAACCGGTCGACCGCACGTTGCGCGAGTTCTTCGAGTTGGGCGGCGATCTGCGAGCCCGGGGTCGGTTCCATCAGCACCGGCGTTCGCACCTGTCGGGTCCGTTCCGTTTCCTCGACGCGGGGGCCGCTCCCCGCGTGCTCGTGAGTCCGGAAGCGGTGCCGTACCGGCCGCACCGCGGCATCTACATCGTCGTGGAAGAGACGCGCGACCGCGCCGGGCTCGACCCGTACGCCGCCTGGTTGCACGCCGAGCACCACCCCTCGTTACTTGCGGTGCCCGGTGTCGCCGGTCTGTGGACGTTCGCGACGTCGGCGCGCTATCGCGAAGGCCCCTGGGACCCGGGTGATCGGCGGGTCACGGTGTGCTGGCTCGACGACGACCCGCTTGCGGTCGCGGCGCGCATCGACGCGGTCGAGGAGGCGCGTCGCGAGTTCGACGCGGTCTCGCACGTGACGCTCGCGGGACCCTTCGAGACGATCGTGGCGGGGAAGTGGGATTGGTTCGCGTCGATCCAGCACGCCGGCCCGCGCCCCTGACGTTCACCGCGGAGCGAACGTGGCGGCCTTCGCCGGCGAGTAGCGCGAGTAGCGCGAGCATCGCGGCCGCCGCGACCGTCACACCCTGGGGCCGGCGCGCCGCACGCAAGCCTCGGTCCG
>JAWXCJ010000257.1:0-16158 GCA_034408875.1 Actinomycetota bacterium | reverse complement strand
GTAAGCCTTCCCGATGCTTCGGCCGCGGCGATGGTTTCGTCGAGGCGGCGTTCGATGATGTCGAGGCCGCGGTCCCAGAACCCCGGGTCGGTGAGGTCGACGCCCACGATCTTGCCCAACTCCTCGGGCGGCATCGACCCGCCCGCACGCAGCAGGTCGAGGTAGCGGGGCACGAACTCCTCGCCCTCCTCCTCGTACCGCGCGTACACAGACAGCGCGAGCAACTGCCCGTACGCGTACGCGTACACGTATCCGGGGGTACCGATGAAATGCGGAATGTACGACCACCACGAGCGGTAGCCGTCGGTGATTTCGACCGAGTCGCCGAGCATGTCGCGCTGGGTCGCCGCCCAGAAGTCGCTGATCTGTTCGATCGACAGCTCGCCGTGCACGCGCCGCGCGGTGTGGATCTCGTGTTCGAAGCGATTCATCGCCGTCTGGCGGAACACGGTTGCGATCTGGTCTTCGAGGTTCGATGCAAGGAGTGCGAGCCGTTCCGCCGGCTCGTCGATGACGCTGAGCAGCCGTCCGAACGTCACCGTCTCGCCGAACACCGACGCGGTCTCGGCCAGCGTGAGCGGCGTGCCCTGGTGGAACACGCCCTGCCCGCGGGCGAGATACGCGTGGAGGCCGTGGCCGAGTTCGTGGGCGAGCGTGAGCACATCGCGCCGTTGCGCCGTCCAGTTGAGCAGCAGGTACGGGTGGTGCGACGGGACGGTGTACGCGCAGAACGCGCCGGGACGCTTGCCCGGCCGCGCCGGCGCGTCGATCCAGCCGCCGTCGAAGAACAGTTGGACGGTGTCGGCCAGCTCGCCCGAGAACGACGCGTACGCGTCGAGCACGAGCTCGGATGCTTCGTCCCACCCGATCTCCGACTCGGTGTCGGCGACCGAAGCGAGGCGGTCGTAGTCGGCGAGCCGGTCGAGGCCGAGCAACTTGGCCTTCAGCGCGTACCACCGCTGCGGGATCGCGTTGCGCCCGACGACCGCTTCCACGAGGGCCTGCACCGACTCGTCGCCGGCCTCGTTCGAGAGGTTGCGGCTCGCGATCCACGAGTCGTAGTGGCGGAGCCGGTCGTCGACCGACTTGTCGGCGAGCAACGTGTTCAACACGTACGCACGCGTGCGCAAGCCGGGCTGGAGGCCTTCGGTGACGGCCTGCGCGGCCGCGGCGCGTATCGCCCGGTCGGGTGAGTGCAGGCGCGACAGTCCGGCCTCGAGCGGAACGGTCTGCCCGTCGAGGTCGACCGTGATCGTCGACACCTGTTCCTCGAACAGCCGCTGCCACGCGCTCGCGCCTGTCACCGTCTTCTCCGCGAGCATCACTTCTTCGGGTTCGCTCAACAGGTGCGGCCGATACCGGCGCGCGGAGCGCAGGTTGTGGGCGGCGAACGCGATCCGGTCGTCGGCCAGGAGTGCTTCGACGTGCTCGTCGGGCACCCCGGCCCATTCGAGCTCGAAGAACAACAGCCGCGTCGCGATCGCGGTCGAACGTTCCTCGACCCGCTGCATGAGCGCCCCGCGCGCGGGGTCGGTCGTGTCGGCGCTGAAGTAGAGGCCGGCGAAGCTTCCCGCGCGCCCCACCGCGTCGTGCAGCTCGGCAAGGGTCTGCATGAACTGCACGAGTTCGTCGACGTCGAAGCCGGCGACCCGATCGCGGGCCCGGGCCAGCTCCTCGGCGAGCGCGTCGGCGCGGTCGAGGAGCGCGTTGACACCGCTGTCGCCCGGCTCCGGAAGCAGCGGGTCGAGGTCCCACACGATGTCTTGCGCGGTCATGTCCGTGGTCGTCACGCCCGCACGCTACCGAACGCTTTTCCGGGTTGGCTTGCGCGCCGCCTTCGATCACCCGGGCGACTTCACCGGACCGGGCCGGCTGCGCTGACGCCTGCCTTCAGGTCGGATCAGGCAGCCGCTTGTGCATGAGCAACGCCCGGGCCGTGAACCCGGACCGCTCGAAGAAATTCTTGGCCGTACGGTGCCCGGGCAGGGCGAACGCGTCGACCCCGACGCAGCCTCCGGCCGTGCAGAACGCGACCAGCGCGTCGGCGATTGCTTCCCCGACACCCACGGCGCGGGCCCCGTCTTCGACGAAGAGGTCGCCGACGACACCCAGGCGGGAACCGTCCTCGAGCACCTCGATGTCGACGGTGCCGTAGCCGATCACGGCGTCGTCGATGGTGCCGAGCGCGATGTACGTGTCGTCGCGGGCGAGGAACGGTCCGACCGACTCCGCGTTGGGGCGAAGGCGGGCTTCGCGTGTTTCCCACAGCCCGCCGCCGCGCATGTCGCGGAGTTCGGACCGTAATGCGTGCGCCAATTCGACGATCCGGGGAATGTCGGCCGGGGTCGCCGCGCGCGCGTTTTCCATGTGGTCGACCGTCAGCTCGCGAGCTGCTCGATCTTGCCCAGGATCGTGCGCCGGTTGCGATGGGTGGCTTCGTAGTCGCGCACCGCTTCGAGTTCGTCGCGTCCGAGGCCGAGGAGCCGCTCGACGACCTGCGACGCGGAGAGTTCGTCGTAGCCCGGTATCGGAAGCGACGCGGTCGCCGCGCCATTGGTGGGCGCCTCGGGCCGGACCGTCGCGACGTACGGCTGGAACGGCGGTGACGCGACCGGCGCAGGCGCGGGCGCGGGCGCCGATGCGGGTGCCGGTCCGTTGCCTCGGTCGAGCATTTCGTCGAGGCGGCGCTGAACGCGGCCACGGAGTTTGGGCAATCCGAACGCGAGCGCAACTTCGCCGTGGCTGCGGGCCGTTGTCACGTGCCGCGTCACGTCCTCGTAGCGGCGGTCTATCTCGGCCCGGCCCCGAGCGATGAATCCTTCGAGCATCACGGGCCCGTTCTCGACGACGGTGAGCCCGAGCCCGATCGGCGCGTAGAACACGACGTCGACGGCCCGCTCGAACGGTGGTTTGTTCACGGCTGGTCTCCCAGTGACAGCTGCAAGAGACGATCGAGGTCCTCGTGCTTCGGATCGACCGTAGGGTCGGATTCTACGGACTGCCGCCGTCGCCGCCGAACGACGACCGCGATGATGCAACCGACCACGGTCGCCAGTGCCACCCCGACGATCCAGTCGCCGAAGCGGACGTACAGCGTCTCGCCGGTGTAGGCCACGACGGTCCCTTCGAGCACCGTCCGGTCGAACAGTTCGGTCTCGGCGATCACGTCGCCGTCGGCGTCGATGAACGCGGAGATGCCCGAGATGGCCGCCTGTACGACGGGTCGGGCCGTCTCGGCTGCGCGCATCTGGCCGATGGCGACATGCTGGGCGGAGTTCGCCGACCGCCGGTACGAGCGGTTGTTGGTCGAGACGACGATGACTTCGGCGCCGTCCTGCACGAGCGGCCGGATCTCGTACCCGAATGCGGACTCGAAGCAGATGACGGTGGCGACTTCGACGCCGGCGATGTCGAAGATGCCCGGCTCGCCGCCCGGTAGGAAGTCGCGCGGTACTTCCTCGTCGAGGATCGGGATGATGCCGCGCATGAGATTGCTGAAGGGGACGCGTTCGCCGAACGGCACCAGGTGCCGCTTGGCGTACACGCCTTCGACCTCGCCGTCGGGACCGAAGAGCACGTTCAGGTTGAGCGCGTTTTCCGTCGGGTTCTCGGGCGCGTCGGCGACGGCGTTCGCCAGTACCCACGAGTCGCGGTCCTGGGCGACGCGGGCGAGGCGCTCCCCGAGTTCGTCGTCGGTACGGGGGTCTTCGTCCATGCTCGATTCGGGGAAGATGACGAGGTCGACCGGGTCCTGCACGTCGGACGCCAGCCCGAAGTGGCTGTTCGGCAGGTAGCGCTGCGCCTTCTCGGTCGCGGTGAGGTCGCGGTTCTTGTCGTTACCCTGGAGGATTGCGACGCGCAACACACCGTCGGGTTCGACGTCGGCTTGTACGACCGGGGCGAGCGCGGCCGCCGCGGTGAGCGCCAACAGCCCGGCCAGCGCGCGCACGGCTGCGCCGGCTGCGGGCCGGACCACGAGGTCGGCGAGGAATGCGCTGCCCGCGACGACGAAGTACGACACGAGCGGCACGCCGCCGATGCCGGCGACGTCGCGAGCGAGCGCGACGTCGTGCAGTGCGTAGCCGACCTCACCCCACGAGAATCCGCCGAGGGGGAACCGGGCGAGGATCGCTTCGAACAGCACCCAGATCGCGGCGGTGAGCCACGGGCTGCGTAGCCCGCGCGTTGCGAATGCGCCGACGACTGCGCCGGTCGCCGCCCAGTACGCCGCGAGCGCCGCGACGAGCGGGACAATGGCGATGGCGCCGAAGAACCATGTCCACGCGGTCAGGAACGCGTAGTACACCACGCCCGCGACAAACGCGAGTGCGGCGGCGCGTTTCGGTCCGGCGCCCCGCCAGGCGACGAAGAGCGGTACGAGCGCGACGAGCGCGAGGGGACCGAGGTCGAGTGGAGGTCGTGCCGCACCGAGAAGGAGGCCCGAGGCCGCCGCTCCTATCCATGGAGCAAGGCGCTTCGGATCGAGCTTCACGCGCAATCGCGGCAGAGCATGCGCTTTTCGTCAGCGAGCTGGTGCCTTGGCAGCACGAGGAAACAACTCGAACAGAGGAACTCGCCCGGCCGGCGGGGAACGATCTTGGTGCCGCCGTCGCCCCGGTCGTCGGGTTCGTCGTCTTCCTCTTCGTCGTCCAGCCCCGCGGCGGCCGTGCGTTCGCGCAGGACCACGTCGAGGGCTTCTTCGACGTCGTCGGGATGCAGTTCTTCGTCGAGGTCGACGACCTCGTCCTCGTCGTCATCGGTCTCGACGACAGCCGCGACGACTGCTTCGCCGTCGCCTTCGTCGTCGTCCGCGACGAGCGGAACGTCGTCGAGTTCTTCGACCTCGTCGTCGAGGTCCTCGTCGAGGATCTCGTCGTCGTCGTCGATGTCCGCGTCGATGTCGCCCTCGATCGCGTCTTCGTCGAGGTCGTCGTCGTCGATGTCGTCGATGTCGTCGTCACTCATACTGCGTGCCTCAATGAGGGGGTTTCCTGGACGGTGCCGGCCGGCGCCAACCACCGGGATGCCGCGTTTCTTCCCGCCCCCAACACCGCGCGGGAGAGGGCCAAGGGCCGCGGAGTATATGCACACCGGACACCCCCTCCGGCGACAGCACCCCATCGGCGCTCAAGGGGCAGCCGAGAGGCGAAGGCAGGGACATAGCAACGTGACGCGGCGCCGTCGCGAGGGCGGAGCGTCAGCGGAGCGAGAGCGCAGGAGCCTGCCGCGGAGGGCGCAGCCTCCAATCGCGCCGAAGGCGCCGAGGAAGCAAGCCCGCAGCGAAGAAAGAAGGTCAGGGCGGGTCCAGTCTCCCGATGGGGCCGTTGGGTGGCCCGACCGAACCTGTCGGCGGGTTATCGCAACGTTCTCTACCGGTCTCCTGGAGCACCGCCCGTCCCCCGTTGTTCGCGACACACCCCGTCCGGCGCAGCACGCTGCCTTTCGGTTGGGGCGTCGAGTATTCCGCCTGAGAACGGCAACGGTGTCAAGCCGAACGCGTCGGTGGCGCGGTGCCTTGACCAGCACGCTCGCGCGTCCGCCCTGGTCACGCGGGCGCGAGTTTTTTTCAGCCGCGTGCGGCGCGTCGCGCTTCAGCCGCGCGTTCTGCGGAGAGTCGTTCCAGTTCGTACGTTGCGTGGTCGACGTGTTCCATCGCGGCGGCGATGGCCCGGTGTCCCGCGCGCTCCGCGATGAGTCGGTGCATGGCTTGCGCGACTGTTCGGTAGGTCGGATGGCCCTGGGGCGACGACCTGAGTTCGCAGAGGTGCATGGCTTCGCGTGCGTTCATCTGCATCGCGTAGCGCATGCGGTATGCGAGCGAGACGGCGTACGGCGCTTCGACGGGGAACCGGTCGGCGAGCGCGTCGTGGAGGTTGGCGGAGCGTTCGAGCGCGTCGTCGAAGCGGTCGGCGCATCCGGCTTCGGCGACTGCGGAGGGGACGTCGTAACCGTGGTGCGGTGAGAGTGTTTGCCACTCGATGGTGAGCATGCGGTGGCGTTGCAGGTCGCGGAAGGCGCCGTAGTCGCCGAGGACGTCGAAGCGGTACGAGGTGCGTTCGAACGCACGTCCGGGCTTGTGGCGGCGGTTGGCGCGGTCGCCGACGTAGGCGCGCATGAGCGCGACGCGTTCGTCGGCGGAGAGGGCGCGGACCCGGGACATGAGTTGGTGGTCGGGCACCTGCGCATGGGGGTAGCAGATGGCGGCGAGCACTTTGTCTTCGCCGTCGGGGTCCCAGTCGGTGAGGGTCACTTCGTCGACAATTTCGACGGGTTCTCCGGCGAAGAGGCGGTCGACGAGGGCGGCGGTGTCGTCGTGGGTGCGAGTGAAGTACGCGGACCAGGCGCCGCCGCGGTCGGGCCGGTCGACCCGGACGAGAAACGACGGAATGACTTTGCGCAGCTCGTGGAGCATCAGCTCTGCGTACGAGCGGGCTTCGGGCAGGGGGTGGGCGCGCATGCGGAGCAGCAGCGCTTCGTAGCCCTGGCCGGTGCCGTAGATCCCGACGTTGGAGAGGGTGGCTGCGGGGAGGATGCCGCGGACCGCGTCGCAGGCTTTGGCCTTGATGGTCTGCTTGTAGACGAAGTCGGAGTCGCCGGCGTCTTTCGGGTATCGCTCGCGCGCCCAGTCCATCATCGCGGGCAACATCGCGCTGTACGTGTCGAACAGGGCGTCGGGGTCGGCGACGTAGCGCGCGCCCGCGTTCGACTCGCAGATCGCGGGTGGCCGGAGGTAGCGGTACCGGCCGTTGAGGCGCGAGTCGTACGGGATGTAGCGCGTCGACTGTTCGAGGTAGGCCATGAGTCGACCCCACTCGAGAACCTTCGTGAGCAGGTTCGATGCCTGTTCGCAGGCAAGGTGGACGCCGCCGAGTTGGGCGACGGAGTCGTCGCCGTATTCGAAGAAGACGCGGTCGTAGAGTTCTTCGGCCCGCTTGAGGCCGACGGTCGCGTCGACGGTGAGGTCGCCGGTGAGGTCGAGATCGCCGACGAATTCGTCGAGGAACAAGCGGCGGAGACTCTTCTCCGAACGCGAGTAGCGCGCGAACAGCGCGCCCTTCACGACTTCGGGGAGGTTCGTCAGCGCGAAGACGGGCCCGTCGAGGTTCGTGAAATACGGCCGCATCGTGGCGGCTTCGGCCTCGGTGAACGTCTCCGGCGCGTACAGCATGGGGGTTGCGATGGTACCGGTGCCCCCCGGCACGGCCCGCGGATGCTTCCGCGACATTCTTGCGCCGAAATTGCGCCCTCAGGGCGCATGAACGGCGCAAGAACGGGGTGGGGTCAGACGAGGAGGCGGTAGGCGCCGGGGCGGACCTCGACGACGAGCTCGGTGACGGGGCCGTGGAGCCCTCCGTCGACTTCCAGCGCCATCGGGGTGGCCGCGCTGACGACGATGCGGCGGGCGATGCCCTGGCGGATGCGTGGGTGCGGCACGTGGCCTCCGCCGGGGAGCCGGGACCGCATGGCCCGGCGTTCCCCGGGTCGGAGGAGGTAGGCCTGGACTTCGGCGCGTCCATCGCCGGGGTGGCCCCGGGGCACGAGGTCGCACCCACGGAGGAACTGCCCGGTTGCGCACAGGAACGTCGTCGCGCGTTCGGCGAACCATTCGTGGCCGTCGACGGTGACGCGGATTTCGTGGGCGCGGCTGAAGCGTCCGAGCCGGTCGGGGGCGACGCCGAGGACCACCGCGTTGACGGCGAGGCCATATCCGTCGACGGCGAGGGCGTCCATGTTCAGCTCGGTCGACTCGTCATGTTCCGGGCCGCCGAGACCGATCGCCCGCGCGAGATCGGAGGTCACGTCGGGCCGGAAGCGCAGCCGCGCGCCCGGTGCGGCGGCGACCGCGTCGGCGAGGTCGAGGTCGGAGCCGGCGACCTCACGGGCGGGTGGACCCGAGATCGGGTCTCCCCACGGCTGGCCCTTGCGGATCCCCATCACGCGGTCACGGTCACCGCGCTCGACGCGGCGATGACGCCGCGGAGGCAGGCGTCGGCCGCGGCGCGGGCGGTGGCGGCGGTGACGGGGTCGGGGGCGACGTCGGCGACCTGGCGCAGCAGGTCGATGGTCTGCTTCACGTTGCGAACGAAGTCGCCGCCGGTCATTTCCTCGTCTTCGAGCACGTCGGCGAGGTCGTCGCCTGTTGCCCAGGCGTGGATGGCGGCGGTGAAGCCCGGGTCGAGGCGGCGGGTCTCGGGGAGGCGTTCGTCGCGCTCGGCCAGGTTGAGGTCGCGCGAGATGCGTTCCATGGCACGCGCCCGGGTGACGACCTTGCGGCCCGGCCACCGGCGGGGCGGCATCGGTTCGTTGCCGTCGGGACCGCGGCGTTGGTACGTGAAGCACGACACGAGCGCGGCGAGATCGGGCCCGTCGACACCGTCGAGCAGGCCCTCGCGCACCACCTCGGCGAGCACGAGGTCGCCTTCGGTGTTGAGCCGGGCGAGCAACTCCCCCGCCGGGCTGAGACCCCAGCCTTCGATGTAGCCCCACGCTTCGAGGACGCCCAACACCTTGTCGAACTGGCGGGCGAGGCTTTCGTTCCGGCTCGCGGAGCGCCGTTCGAGGCGTGCGACTTCGCGCTCGAACCGGTCGGCCTGCATCGCGGCCCGTAGCGAGGTCTCGCGGCCCGGCGCGTTGTGTACCGGGTGCTGCGTGCGTTGCCGTTCGAGCAGCTGGACCCGCTCGGCCGGCGTCTCGGTGTCGTCGTCGGCCACGACCAGTTGGCGGAGCTGCTCGACCACCGTGCGCTGGAACTCCGGGCTGCGGGGTGCGAACGGGCGCGGCAACGGCAGGTGGGCGATCTTGCGCACGGGGCCGCGGAAGTCGGGCGGGCCGAGGCGCACGACGTCGCGTGACTGGGTGAGCACGAGCACGCGGTGACCGCCCCGCCCCCGCTCTTGGCGCAGGACCACGACCTTGCCGCCGCGTCGTGGCACCAGCACGACGTCGCCCGGCTTCAGTGCTTCGAAGTGGGCGCCGCGCGCCTGCGCCTCGCGGCGGCGGGCGGCGTCGAGGTCGGCGAGGATCCGCCGGTACTCGTGCACGTCACCGGCCGGGAGCGCCGCGGCGTCGCGGGCCTTGGCAAGCTGGCCGCGCGTGCGTTCGAGTTGCCGTTCGAGGGTGACGACGTCGCGGTCGGCGTGGAACTGCGCGAACGACAGGTTGAGCAGGTGCCGGGCCTGTTCGGGCGGGTACCGGCGCACGAGGTTGGCGGCCATGTTGTACGTCGGCCGGAACGACGACGTCAGCGCGTACGTACGACGCGACGCCAAGCTCGCGACCTGCTCGAACGTGACGAACGGGTTCCAGAGCACGACCACGTACCCGATGTCGTCGATGCCGCGGCGTCCGGCCCGGCCCGCGAGTTGGGTGTACTCACCCGCGGTGAGGAACTCGTGGTGCTCGCCGGTGAACTTCGAGAGCTTCTCGATCACGACGGTACGCGCGGGCATGTTGATACCGAGGGACAGCGTCTCGGTCGCGAACACGACCTTGAGCAGCCCGGTGGCGAACGCCTCTTCGACCGCTTCCTTCATCGGGGGCACGAGGCCCGCATGGTGGGCGGCGAACCCGGCTTCCATCCCGATGATCCACGAGTCGTAGCCCAGGATGTCGAGGTCCTCGTCGGAGAGCGCGGTCGTGTGCGCCTCGGCGATCTTGCGTAACTCCGCGCGCTCGGGCGCGGTCGTCAAGCGCAGCCCCGCCGCGACGCACTGGTCGACGGCCTGGTCACAGCCGTTGCGGCTGAACACGAACACGACGGCGGGGAGCATCAGCTCGTCGGCGAGACGTTCGACGACCTCGGCGCGCCACGGCGTGTAGAGCTTCGGGCGCCGGCCGGCGCGCCGGGCCGGGACGTTGCGGGCGTCGAGGCGCGTTGCCTCGGGGTTGGGGTGCATCTCCCCCGCCGTGTCGGTAAACGTCGGCAGCAGGTGCATGCGATCCGACGACCGGTCGCCCACCATGTACAAGTGCACGAGGTCGACGGGCCGGCGTTCCTCGATGACCGCTTCGGTCTCGCCTCGCACCGTCTGGATCCACGACGCGACTTCCTCGGCATTCGACACGGTGGCCGACAGCGCGACGATGTCGATGTCGGCCGGGAGATGGATGATCACCTCTTCCCATACCGCGCCGCGGTAGCGGTCCTGGAGGTAGTGGACCTCGTCGAGCACGACGTAGCGCAGCCCGTGCAGCGTCGGTGACGCGGCGTAGATCATGTTGCGCAGCACCTCGGTGGTCATGACCACGATGGGCGCGTCGCCGTTGATCGCGTTGTCGCCGGTCAGCAAGCCGACCTTGGCGGCGCCGTGGGCGCGCACGAGATCGCCGTACTTCTGGTTCGACAGCGCCTTGAGCGGCGTCGTGTAGAAGGTCTTGCCCGCGTCGGCGAGCGCGCGGGTGATCGCGTACTCGGCGACGAGGGTCTTTCCCGAGCCGGTCGGTGCGGCGACGAGCACCGACCGGCCGGCGTCGAGGGCATCGAGGGCGCGAACTTGGAATGGATCGAGGGGAAACGGCCGAGCGGCCTCGAACGCTTGCCGCGTGCCGTTCAGTTACGGGCTCCCGGTCGTCGGGGTTTCGCCGGGCGCGGTCTCGGTGGGTGCTGTGTCCGTCGGCGCCGCGGTCGTCTCGGTCCCCGGCGGGACGGTCACGTCGAGACCCGGAACGGTGATTGTCACGTCGGACCCGGGGACGGTCGTCGTCTCCGGTGTCAGGTCGTCGAAGTCGGATTGGTCGGGAATGCCGATGTACGTATGCAGCAACCCGTCCGGCCAGAGCGTCCCGGCCAGGACCGCGACACCGAGGATGCCGACACAGCCGACGACGAGCACCAGGTTGCGGCGGCGGCGCACGCGCGTGAGCGCGTACCAGACGAACACCACCAACGCGCCGACCGTGAGCGCGACGAGCCAACTGGCACGCGGCTGGCGGTTGAACAACCCCCCGCCGCCTCCGTCGAAGCGGTCGCTCGGGCCCGGCCGCAACAGCCACACCAGCAAGGCCGTGACGACGACCACGACGGCGACCGCCGCGACCGCCTTGAGGACCTCGGAACGCTCCCGCCGCCGAGGCGCCTGGTAGCGCGTCTTCGGGCTCATCGCTTCATCACCCGCCCGATCACGATCGCAGTTTCGTAGAAGACGTACATCGGCACGGCCATGAACAATAGGGAGAACGGGTCCTGGCTGGGCGTGATGATGGCCGAGAAGGCGAAGATCCCGATCAGGGCCCACCGCCGGTGCTTGCGCAGCGTCTGGCTGGTCACGACGCCGACGAGCATGAGGAACACGAGCAGGACCGGCAGCTCGAACGCGACGCCGAACGCCAGCATCATCAGTGTGATGAGCGTCAGGTACTCGTCGGCCGCGACGAACGGTTCGATCTCGCCGCCGACCGATCCGATGAGCAGGAACTGGAGCGCCTTGTCGAGCGTGAGCCAGGCGAAGAACACGCCGAGTGCGAACAGCAACACGGTGACCACGATGAACGGGATCGCGTACTTGCGTTCGTTCGGGTTCAGCCCGGGCACGATGAAGCGCCAGACCTCCCACATGATGACCGGCAACGCGAGGGCCATACCGCCGTATGTCGCGACCTTCAGGCGCACCATGAACGGGGCGAGCGGGTTCGTCGCGATGAGGTCGCAACCCTCCGGCCCACACCGGTCGACGCCCTTGGTGACCTCGCGGTACGGCTCGGACAGGATCTCGAGGATCTGGGGGAAGAGGATGAACATGACCACCGCGCAGACGGCGACCGCGATCACGCAGATGAAGATGCGGCGCCGCAGCTCGCTGAGATGTTCGACGAGCGTCATCTGCCCGTCGGCGACGCCTTCCGGTTCGGCCATGGTGTGTCGCGACTCAGATGAACGAATCGTCGGGGCCGGTGAAGCCGTCGTCGGGCGCCGGGTCGGCGCCCGCGAGATCCTCGGAGATGTCGACGCGGTCTTCGATCGCTTCGAACGGAGCGGGCAGGTCGGTGTGGTCGGGTTCGCCGGTGGTCGGCGCCCGGGTCGTGGTCGCGCGTCTCGTCACGGGCTTGGTGTCGGCGACGTTGAGCGCGTCGTCCAACTCGGCCTTGAGAGTCGACTGCATCTTGCGCAACTCGCGCATCGCACCCCCGACCTGGCGGCTGATTTCAGGCAGGCGCGAAGGACCGAAGACCAGCAACGCGACCAGGAGAATGACGGCGATTTCCGCGGGACCGATGTTCATGAGACCGGGCAGTCGGCACGAGGTGTGCCGTCGCGAATCGTACTGGCCCGAATCGTACCGGGGTCGCTACTCGGCGCGTCGTGCGAGCCGGGCGCGGGCTTCGTCGGTTTCGGTGCGAACCCGGACGAGCGCGGGCCGGAGGCCCTGATGGAAATCGGTGAGGGACCGGCTCGCGGTCGGCAATTCGCGCGAGGCGTGAGCGATGGCCGCGAACACCGCCGCGACCGAGAGGGCCACGACTGCGTACACCATGAACCACGAGGTCATGGGGTTTAGCCTAGCGATCGTGGCTGTTGATGGTTCGGCGGACCTCGCTGGCGACCGTTTCGAACCAGCCGTCCTGCTGGAGCAGGAGGTGGAAGTCGAGGAGGTCGTCGGGTGCGAGGGGCGGACCCAGGCGGGGCTGCTCCGTCAGCTCGGCCGGAAGGCGCCACACCTGCATGCGCACACCGCTCGATACGAGCAGATCCACGATGCGCCGGCTGGCGTCCTTGGCGACTGCACCCTGACACTCCGGGCATCGGAAGCAGTACGACCCGCGCTCGTCGTCCGCACACACGCGAACGGTGAGATCGTCCGCCGTCAGCTGGACGTCACCACAGCTCGGGCAGTTGGCCCTGATGGTCGTCACCGATACCGTCCCTGGTCTTGGTCGAGCTTGCCGCTACTCCCGCCTCCTGGCGGGTGATTTACCATTCGGCAGGGCCCCCACCCCCCTTGAGGATCGGGTCGGGCTCTTCGCCCACTGTTGTGACGCATTTGCTCACCGTTGCGCAATGAACCACTCCGTCATCACCTTTGCCCACCGAGGGGCTCGGCTCGAGTACCCGGAGAACACGCTCCGCGCGTTTCGCCGGGCCCGGGAGCTGGGCGCATCCGGTCTGGAATCCGACGTGTGGCTCTCGGCCGACGGAGAGGTCGTCTGCACCCATGACGCCACCGTGCGGTCCGGAGTGCGCCGCGTGCGGGTCGAGAAGGCCACAGCCGTTGATCTGGCCCGCCTCGAGGTCCCCCGCCTCGCGGACGTCTATGACGAGCTGGGCACCGACTACGACTTCTCCATCGACGTCAAGACGCCCGAAGCGGCCGCCCCGCTAGTCGACGTGGCCCGGAAGTTCGGTGCGCTCGAACGGCTGTGGGTGTGCTCGCCCGATCTGGAGCTGCTGGTCGGCCTCCGCCCGGAGCCGGCGGTACGGCTGGTGCACTCCACCTCGAAGCGGGCCGTCGGGGTGCTCGAACGTCACGCGCACGACCTTTCCGAAGCTGGGATCGACGCGATGAACATGCACCACACCGAATGGTCGGCGGGGTTGGTGAGCCTCTTCCACCGCTTCGGCGTGCGCGCGTTCGCGTGGGACGCGCAGGAGGTTCGGCACCTGCGGGCAATGCTGCGCATGGAGATCGACGGCGTGTACTGCGACCGCCCCGATCGCATGGTCGCGACCGTCGGCGAGTGGACTGCGGGCCCGATGCTCGAGGAAAGGTAACTACAAGAAGCCGATGCGGGTGACCGGGAGGATGCGCACGAACGCCCGGCCGACGATGTCGCCCTCGGGGATCGGGCCGAAACAGCGCGAGTCCTCGGACGCGGTGCGGTTGTCACCCATCATGAAGTAGGAATCGGGCGGGATCTCGATGGATTCGCCGAGCGTGCACCTCTGAACGGTGGGTGTCCCTTCCGGCAAGTAGCCCTCGTCGAGTGGTTCACCGTCGATGTACACGCGGTTGTCGCGGAACGAGACCGTCTCGCCGGGCAGACCGATGACCCGCTTGACCAGGTCCTCGATGCCGTCGGTGCGCCCGGCCGGCGCTTTGAACACGATGATGTCGCCGCGGTTCACGTCGTGCATCCGGTACGACAGTTTGTTGACGAGGATGCGGTCGTTCTTCTTCAGCGTCGGGACCATCGACTCCGACGGGATGTAGAACGCCTGGAACAGGAACATCTTGATGACGAGCGCGATGCCGATCGCGCCGACGATCAGCAGCACCCACTCGATGGCCTGTTTGGCGCCGCGGCGACTCTTCCTCGGACCCGAGGTGGGCGGGAGCGTCTCGTCGATCGTGCCGGTCATGTCGTCCCGGTCATGTCGTCCCGGTCATGTCGTCCCGGTCATGTCGTCGCGGTTTTGGGGGGTCGCGGTCTTGGGTGTCACAGGGTCACAGAAGACCTATGCGGGTGACCGGGAGGATACGTATGAACACTCGGCCGACGATGTCGCCTTCCGGAACAAATTGGAAAACTCGGGAGTCCTGCGAATTGATGCGGTTGTCGCCCATGACCCAATAGCTCTCGGGCGGGACCACCGTGGCCGGGAAGTCGAGCGTGACGACGCCCTCCGGCAGGTACGACTCCTCGAGGGGTTCACCATCGATCCAGACCATGGCTTCCTTGCCCTCGACCGTCTCGCCCGGTAGTGCGATGACCCGCTTGACCAGGTCCTTGATGCTTTCGTCGACTCCGGGCGGGGCCTTGAACACGATGATGTCGCCCCGGTTGACGTCGTGCATCTTGTACGAGAGCTTGTTGACCAGGACCCGGTCGTCCTTCTTCAAGGTCGGGTCCATCGACTCGGACGGGATGTAGAAGGCCTGGAACAGGAACATCTTGATCAGCAAGGCGAGCGTGAGCGCGCCGACGATCAGGACGACCCACTCGACGAGGAGCACCGCGCCGGTGCGCTTGCGCCGCCCGCGTCGGCGGCGGCCCTCGGGGGTCTCGGGGGGAGGAGCGACGCCCGGTGTCGCCCAAGCGTCCACGGGACTGACGGGCAGGCGATCCACTGGCTCCATTGTCTCACGGGCGGTGGCGCCCACTCCGATCAGGTCGCGGCGGTCGGGCCGCGCCCGTGTCAGCCGGTACCGGTATAGCGCCCGAGCACCCGACGCGCGACCGCGGCCCGGTTGACGGGCGGGGGGCGGGGCGCGATCAACTCTGCGTCCGGGCCCAGCCGCAGGAGTAGCCGCTCGAGCCAGGCGGGTTCACTGACCGCGAGTACGACGTCGAGGCCACCGTCGGGGCGTTCGGTCACCGACTCCGAAGGGTACGCCTCCGCGATCCACGCGGCCGCCGGGGTGACACGCAGGGTGACGCGAGCGTCGTTGGTGTGGGGGCTGTACACGTCGCCGGTTTCGAAGCCGAGGTCGCCCGTTTCGAAGTGTTCGCCGGTCGCGCGCAGCGCGCGGATGCGGTCGACGCGGAACATGCGCTCGGCCTCGGCGCGGTGGCAGTAGGCGCCGGCGTACCAGGCGCCGAGCGCGAAGAACACGATCTCGGGGTCGACGCGGCGGGTGGTCATCTCGTCGCGCCCGGCCGACCAGTAGTCGATCTCGATGCGGTCGCGGCGCGTGGACGCGGCGCGCACGTCGCGCAGGAACTGCGGTGCGCCGACCTCGACGACCAGGTCGGGCAGATCGAGCGCGTGCTCGAGTTTCGCCAGCGCGGTGGCGAGGGGGCCTTCGGCGTCGGAGCCCGGTACCGCGAGCAGCGCCCGGCCCGCGGCCAGTAGCGCGAGACCTTCGGCGGGTGTCAGCTGCAGCGGCCGTTGGAAATAGTCAGCGAGGCGGATCGTCACGTGCCCGTCGTCGTCCTCGTCGACGTCGAGGTAGTCGCCCGGCGTGTACGGGGGCACACCGATCATGAGCACCAGCGCGAGGTCGTCGTCGAGTTCGTCGACGGTGAGCCCGAACCGGGCGGCGATGTCGGTCTTCGGTGTGCCGGGATGCGCCACGATCCACGGCACCAGGGCGAGGATCCGTTGAATCTCGGGGCCGACGAGCGCGCGGGGGCTCACGGCGCGCACCGTTCGAGCCAGGCGACGATGTCGGCGCGGAGTTCGGGCGGCGATACCACTTCGGCGTGGTCGAGGAAGCCGAGGACGAGCGTGCGGAACGCGGGCCGGTTCGTGACGGTCAGTTCGAACTCGACGCTGCCGTCGGC
>JAWXCJ010000256.1:0-12589 GCA_034408875.1 Actinomycetota bacterium | reverse complement strand
GGCACACCTGCCGAAGTGCTCACACCGTTCGCAGGTGCCGGGGTCGACGCGCCACACCCGCCCGAGCTCGACGTGCCAGCAGCGGCTGCACTCCAAGCACAGGAAGTTGACGTCGTTCCCGTCCCGCACGGGGACGAGCTTCGCCGAATCGCACTTCGGGCACGTATGCAGCGGGTGCTCGAGAAGGTGCGCTTCACCGAGGTCGATCTCGTCCTCGCTCATCGCGGCCTCCTTCCAAGGTTGCCACCTCAGGTTCGCGCCGATGCCCACGCACTGACAGAGTCGAAGGTCACAGGCGACCCGTGGCCTCAGCCTTCGGGCGTCGGAGTAGCGACGACCAACACGAGTGCGGCGAACACGACCAGGAGCGCACCCCGCCTACCGCGCGCCCTGGGCATTCCTCCCGGCAAACGACGTCGAGCCGGGCGACGCTATCCCGGTTCGCTATCGATAGTCGCCCGGTCGGCGTCGAGCCCGCGCTCGTCGTCGCCCATGTATGGGGAATGGCTTACCCGAGTGCCGCGCCCATCTGCGCCAGAATTTCGGGCGGTACGAAGTTGTTCTCGGTCGTCGTCTCGGCCTCGGTGAGTTCGACCATGCGCGTGACGACCTCGGCCGGGTCCATCTGCCCGCCCGTGACCATCTCGCGCATCATCTGGAACAACGGGGCCGCGGGCGCGTTGAGTGAACTGTCGCCGAACCACTCCCACATCGAGTCGGCCATGCGGTCGTTGAAGCCAGTGAGGTACGGACCCGGGTTCAGCAGCGTGACGTCGATGCCCTGCTGCGCCAACTCGACGCGCATCGCCTTGCCCATCGCTTCCAGCGCGTGCTTGGTCATCGAGTACGGACCGAACGCCGGACCCGACATGACGCCCGCGATCGACGACACGATGATGACCCGGCCCGAACCCTTCGCGACCATGCGGGGCAACACCGCTTGCGTCATCGCGAGCGTGCCGAACACGTTGACCTCGAACAGGTGCCGCACCCGGTCGATCGGGACGTCGGCCATCGGACCCGTCTGACCCGCACCGGCGTTGTTGATGAGGACGTCGATGTCCCAGCCCGCGGCCTTCCGCACATCGCTCGTCGTGATGTCGAGCTTCTCGACTGTGAGCTGCGGCGCCTCGGCCCGCAACGCCGCGCCCTGCTCGTCGGTCTCGGTGGTCGCGATGACGTGATGCCCGCGCTCCGCCAACGCCAGGCTCACGCCCTTGCCGAACCCGGAACCGGCACCGGTGATAACTACGGTCTTCGTCATGGGCGACACCGTATGCCCAATCACGCCGAACAACCCAGTGACAGGATGACGACGTGACCGTCTCGATCACGACGTTCGTTCCCGACCGCGAGATCGCATGGACCGTCGTCGGCGTCGTCCGCCCGCCGATCGGCCACACCTACGGCTACCGACTCGAACCGACCGACGACGGAACGCTCGTCACCTCGTACTACGACTGGTCGAAGATCGACCCGCAGTGGCGAGAGGCAAACATCTTTCCCGTCGTGCCCGAGAGCGCCCTCCGCGCAACCCTCGGCATCCTCGCCCGCACCGTCACGCCGTAGCCCGCGGGGGGCGCGTGGCCTGCGCTCCACCGCAGCCGCAACGCCGAAGTGTTGATGCCTCGCGACTTCGAAACGGCACCACCGTTCATTTACTACCTTCCCACCTATAAGGGGGTGAGGTAGTAAATGAACGATCACGCGTGCTGCACCCACTCGGCGCGCACGAGGTCGAACCGCTCGTCGGCTCGTGTCAACCGCCTCGCAAACTTCCTAGCCGAAGACCGTGACGTCGTCGTCATCGAACTCGACGCGCATCGCCTCGCTCCGAACCACCGTGCGCCCGCCCACCGGTCCAGTAGGTCAGCACCATGGATGCTGATCCCGTCCGTTTGTTCATTCCCTACTGACCTACCGAAACGGTGGCTGGGTAGGGAATGAACGGGCCGCCCTCACGCGTCGTGGACTTTGACCCGCAGGCGCTTGTTGCCTTTGCCCTTGCTTTCGGTCTTCACGACTTCGAAGCGGCCGATCTCTCCCGTCGAGTGGACGTGGGTGCCGCCGTCGGCTTGCTTGTCCAAGCCAACGATGTCGACGACGCGGATCTCCTGCACCGACTTGGGGATCATGTTGACCTTCGTGCGGATGAGATCCTCGTCGGCCAGCGCCGTCCCCCGCGGGAGGAACGTCACCTCGATGGGACGGTCGGCCGCGATCTCCGCGTTCACCAAGTCCTGCACGCGCGCGGCGAAGCCTTCGGGAAGCGGGTCGAACTCGAAGTCCATACGTGCTTCGAGCGGCTCCATGTTGCCGCCGGTGACGGCCTTGCCCCACTCGTTCCAGATGACACCGCACAACACGTGCATCGCCGAGTGCGTGCGCATCAGCCGGTGGCGCCGGTCCCAGTCGACCACGCCGTCGACCACGGCACCGACTGCCGGCGGCGTTCCTTCGACCGTGTGCCAGACAGTCTCGCCCTCCTTGCGCACGTCGACGACCGCCAACCCCGCAAGGGTGCCGGTGTCGTGCGGCTGGCCTCCCCCGGTCGCGTAGAACCCGGTGCGGTCGAGCGCGACGCGCGACTCGTCGACCGCCGTGACCGTCGCGGTGAACTCGCGCAGGTACGCGTCGTTGAGGTAGACGAGCTCGGTCACGCGGCGTCGCGGCAGACGCTCTTGCGGTCGCCGACCTGCGCCAAGTCGGGAATCGTGTAGTACGTGCCGTCGGGGCACGTGATCGCCGAACTCACGTGCGCGAACACACCTTCGGGCGACTCGAAACCGAGCACGACCCACACGTGCGCGAGGTACTGCGTCTGCTCTATCAAGTTGCCGCCGATTTCGTCGCAGTCTTCCCGTGTCGCGTCGCGGTCGGCGCCCAACGGCGCGGCGCCGTAGAACAACCCGCGACCTTCGATGTCAGTTCGACCCCGTCGTACATCACTGCCCGCCGGCTACCGGCTGACGGCGAGCTCGCGGAACGGCGTTTCCTTCGCCGGTCCCGGTTCTTTCGGCAGACCGAGCACGCGTTCGCCGATGATGTTGCGCTGCACCTGGTCGGTGCCGCCGTAGATCGACGGGCCGGGCGAGAACAGCGTGATCTCCTGCACCATGCCGTGGCCGGGCGTGTCCTGGCCCATCACCATGCCGAACGGCCCGAGGATCTCGTTGCCGACCTCGCGCTGCAAGCGCAGGATGTCGCTCATCATCAACTTGGCGATGTTCGCCTCGCCGCCGGTGACGCCGCGCTTCGACTTCATGCGCAACATCGACATCCGTCCGATTTCCTGCATCGTGTACAGCTTCGCGAGCTTCTGGCGGATGTTCTTGTCGTCGCTCTTCCCGGCCTCGCGCGCGAGGTCGATGATGCGCTGCGCGGCACCGCGCCCGCCGCCGCCCGTTCCGCCGGTGCGGATCTGGCCCACATGGTCGCCGACGCGGTTGCCGAGCTGCTGCGCGAGCGAACCCGGGAACGCGTTGCCCGCGGCGCCGCTGCCGCCCGTGCCGAGACCGGCGCGTTCGGCCATGAGCGTGGTGTTGGTGACGGCCCAACCGTTGTTGAGCCCCCCGATGATGTCGTCGTTGCTCACCCGCGCGTTGTCGATGAACACTTCGTTGAACAACGCGCGGCCGGTCATCTCCCGCAGGGGCCGGATCTCGACGCCGGGTTGCGTCATGTCGAACTTGAAGTACGTGATGCCCTTGTGCTTCGGCAGCTCCACGTCGGTACGGGCGATGAGCATGCCGAGGTTCGACAGCTGCGCGGTCGACGTCCACACCTTCTGGCCCGTGATGAGCCACTCGTCGCCGTCTTTGACGGCCTTGGTCTGCAAGCTGGCCAGGTCGGAACCGGCGCCGGGCTCGGAGAACAACTGACACCACGCGTCGGTGCCGTTGAGGATGTTGAGCAGGTCCTCTTGCTTCTGCTTTTCGTTCCCGTGCGTCGCGATCGTGGGTGCCGCGAGCAGGTAGCCCAGACCCGCGGGCGGGCCGACCGCGCCGTGTTCGGCGATCGCCTCGCTCACCACGTTGGCGAGTTGGCGCGACCAGCCCTTGCCCCACGCGTCTTCGGGGAAGGTCGGTGCCGCGTACCCGGAGCGGGCGAGGATGTCCCACCACTCGCCCACCGTCAGCTCGGGGTTCCAGTTCTCCTCGAGCCAGGCCTTGACCTCGGCCCGCACGTCTTCCGCAGTGAGTTCCGCCATGTCCCGCAGGCTACAGAACGGTCGTCAGAACGACTCCATGGTGTCGGTCGGCACGTCGGGGTCGGGGCCGATCTCGCCGCCGCCTTCTGTCTCGGTCACGGTGTACGCGAAGTTGACGTTCTCGGCAAAGTCGTCGACTTCGATGTTGCCCTGCTCGTCGATCTCGATGAGCGGCGCGTTCTCGTCGGGTTGCGCGGGCGCCGCGGGGTCGACCGCCGTGACGGGGTCGACCGCCGTGACGGGGTCGACTTCGATCGGCGGGTTGTCAGACGTCTGTTGCATGATCACGGGCGCCACCGGGTCGAAATCGTCATCGAGAACGGCCGGAGTAGGCGCCGAGACCGGGTCGAGATCGTCCTCTGCCGGGTCCTTCGTTTCAACCGTCGCTGCGGGCGGCGTTTCGGGCTGAGTCTCGCTCGTCGCGGGCGCGACGTCGCTCGGCGCCACCAGGCTGCCCACCGGAATGTCCTCGCGGTCGGACTGATCGCCCGAGAGCGAGCTGCGGGGTTCGAGCGGTTCGCCGTCGATCACGAGTAGGGGCCCGACCTGATTCCCGTTGGCGTCCTGGTCCACGACACTGCCCGCGCCGTCGAAGTCTTGGCGCCGTACCGTCGTGTCACCCTTGGGATGGAAGGTCGTCGTCACCATGCGTTCGTCGTCGAGCGTCTGCTCGATGCGGGTCCCGTCGGTGCGCGTCGTCACGATGAGCATCGGCTGCCCGTCTACGGGCGCGTCCTGCGTCGTCGTCTCGAACGTGCCGCCGCGGTTTGTCGTCGTGTGCACGATCGTGCCGTCGGGCTGCGTGACCGAGTCCTTCGCCTCCTACGTCCCGTCTTCGAACTTGGTCGTCCGCGAATGGATGCCCGGGCCCGTCGTCTCGAACTCGACCCGGTCGTCATGCTGCACTTCGACGACCTGTTTGCCGTCGGCCGTCTTGTACTCCCGGCGCAGGAGGGTCTCGTCCGTGCCGTCGGCGCGTTATACGTGCACTCGGATTGCGCCATCGGGCAACGTTCTCGTGGTGGTCGTCTCGACGACGTGGCCGGC
Source organism: Actinomycetota bacterium (assembly GCA_034408875.1). GTDB lineage: Bacteria > Actinomycetota > Acidimicrobiia > IMCC26256 > PALSA-610 > JANNHK01. The sequence continues at coordinate 7,332 of JAWXCJ010000256.1, read as the reverse complement.
ATCCGGGCCGTCGCGCAAGGTCGACGTCGTACTGCCATCGGGATGCGTGGTGAAGTCCTTGCGCACGACGAGCGCGCCGGTGCCGTCGAGCGTGACCTCGCTCACGACCTCTTCGCCCTTATCGTTCGTTCCCTTCGCAATCTCGGTGACCTGCTGGAAGCCGTCCGAACGGTTGACGACGACGCGCTGCGTGCCGTTGTCGTCGGTAAAGGTCTGTTCCGACTCGAGGCTGCCGTCGGCGCGCTTCGAGTGGCGCGTCGGGATGCCGTTCTCATCTTTGAAGGTGTCGGTGCGGTCCTCGCGGCCTTGGGCATCGGTGATGACGAAGCTCGAGCTGCCGTCGGGGTTGTTGATCTGGCGCTGCGACGAGCCGTCGGAGCTCTGGACGAACCTGTCCTCACCACCCGTCGACGGGTTCGTCCGCACCGTGGTGATCTGCGAACTGCCGTCGGGCCGGTAGAGGCTCGTGCGGGTCGAGCCGTCCTCGAAGTGGCGGCTGACGAGGATCCCGTCCTCGTTCCGTGCAACTTCGCGCGGCTTATCCGTCTTCAGCGGTGCCATGGTCACTCCTCGGTGGGTCTGGGGCGATCGTACGCAGCCGAGGCGCGCCCGGCGACGGGTGAATCCCCGGTTATCCCAGGAGTTCCATCACCCGCTCCGAGGGGCGGGCGATCACGGCCTTGTCACCGACGAACACCACCGGGCGCTCCATCACCTCGGGGTGCTTCAGCAGCACGTCGACCACCTGCTCACGGGTGGTGATGTCGTCCTTGGTGAGGCCGGCTTCCTTGAACTTCGGGTCGTTCGTACGCACAAGCGCCTGGGGCGTGTCGTCGATCGCGTCGATGATGCGTTCGATCGTTGCCTTGTCCGGCGGCTTCTCGAGGTACTTGACGATCACCGGGTCGACGCCGTTCTGCCGGAGGATGTCGAGTGCACCGCGCGACTTGCCGCACGACTGGTTGTGGAAGATCTGCACGTCGTTGTCAGTCATTCACTATGGCTCCCTCCGCTCACGTTCGAGCGGCCTTCGGCAAGCGGAACTCCGCTACGTCCGCACGGCGGCCGACCTTAATCGTCTCAGGTACTCGGCACGAGGGACGTCGATCGCGCCGAGCGAGCGCAAGTGGGACGTTGTCCATTGGACGTCGAACAGCTCGGCGCCGTCTAGACGGAGCAGTTCGGCCGTCGCCCACAGCGCCACCTTCGATGCGTCGGTCGCCCGGTGAAACATCGACTCCCCCGCGAAGAAACGCCCGATACGCAACCCGTACAGGCCCCCGACGAGTTCGCCGGCGCGCCACGTCTCCACGCTGTGCGCCCACCCCAACTCGTACATGCGGACGTAGGCGTCGATGAACGAGTCGTCGATCCACCCGTGCGGACGTTCGGGATCCGCGCAGCCGCGCATCACGGCCTCGAACGTCGTGTCGACGCGAATCTCGAACCGCCCGATCGACCGGCGCAACGAACGGCTCACTCGCACGCCCCCACCCTCGTCGGCGAGGGGGACGATTCCCCGCTCGACCGGCGACCACCACGCCAGCTCGCCTTCGAGGCGCATCGGGAACAGGCCGGCCCGGTACGCGGCGAGGAGCGTCCCCGGCTCCAGGTCGCCGCCGGTCGCGATGACGTCGTCGGCGTCCGCCGGAGGCAGCGGGAACTCGAAGCGAGAGGGCGGCGGCTCGACCGGCACGCCAGGAATATTGACAGGCCGAACGGATTGGGCATACGCTTTGAGCAAATGCTTTAGTCGTTCGCTCAACACGGAGGTGGGTCAATGGAGACCTCGAGCCAGTACCTCGTCCAGGTGTACATCGCGTACGCCGCAATCGCGCTGATCCTCACGGTGTGGCTGGCACAGACGCTCTACCGAAACGGGGCGGTGTTCCTCGAAGAGGTGTTCGACAGCAAGGAAATCGCCGTCGCGGTCAACCGCCTGCTCGTCACCGGGTTCTTCATGATCAACCTCGGCTACGCCATGTTCTTGTTGAAGAGCAACGACCCAACCGATGCGACCGAAGCCATCGAGATCATCATGCAGAAGCTCGGCGTATTGCTCCTGAGCCTCGCGGCCGTGCACTTCGTGAACGTGTACGTGTTCTGGCGGCTCCGCCACCGCAACGAGGTGAAGCACATGCCGCCGCCGGTCGTGCCGCAGCGCACCGTCACCGTGGGCTGATCGTCGTGCGGACGCAGCAAAGCCACGGACGGCGCAGCGAGGGAGCCATAGAAATGACAATCGAGCGGCTCACTGTCATCTACGACGAACAGTGCGCGCTGTGCCGCCGCTGTCGGCACTGGTTGGAGCACGAGCCGACCTACGTCCCGCTCGACTTCCTTGCGGCCGGTTCGCCGGCCGCAAGGGAGCGGTACGGCGAGGTTCCGTGGCTGGGCGCCGAGCTCGTCGTCGTCTCCGACGACGGTTCGGTCTGGGCGGGCCCAGCCGCGTTTCTCACGTGTCTGTGGGCGACGCTGCACTACCGCACCTGGTCGTACCGGCTCAGCGGCCGGACCCTCGCGCCGCTGGCCGAGCGGTTCTTCCACGTCGTGTCGTCGAACCGCAAGCGCATCGGCGCCATGGTCGGCTCGCCTCGTCGGAGTGTTGGGGAGTGCCCCGACGGGCGCTGCCACCATCGGGAGCCCGAGTCTGCGCGAGCCGTATACAACGCCCCCGACGTCACCTGCCCGGCGTGCGGCGCGAAGTCATGGTCGGGCTCGTGGAAGTGTTGGTCGTGCGGCACCGCGTTCGCGTGATCGAATGAAAGCAATGGCCCGCCTGACCACGCAGTCCAGCGCTACGCGCGACGACACCCGCACGCGCATCATCCAGGCGACGCTCACGACGTTGCGCGAAGACGGCATCGTGAACGCGAGCGCCCGGGCCATCGCCCGCAAGGGCGACTTCAACCAGGCGTTGATCTTCTACCACTTCGGCAGCGTCACCGAACTGCTCGTTGCCGCGGCCGCGTGGGAAGGCCGGCAGCGCGCCGATCGCTACGCCGGCCGGCTCGCCGAGGTGAAGACACTCCCCGAGATCGTCGCGGTCGCGCGCGAGCTACACACCGAGGAGGTCGGAGAAGGTGGCCTCAACGTGCTCACCCAGTTGCTCGCGGGTTCGGCATCGTCGCCCGAGTTGAAGGTGGGGCTGTTGGCCGCGTTCGCCCCGTGGCGCAAGCTCGTGGAAGAAGCGGTCGAGCGCACCCTCGCCGACACGCCGTACGCGGGTGTCGTGCCCGCCGAACAGATGGCGTACGCCATCACCGCACTCTTCCTCGGCATCGAGCTGCTGCACACCCTCGACCCCGATCAGTCGGCCGCGCCTGAACTCTTCGACACCCTCGCCCCCCTGGCGCAGATCATCGAAGCCCTCATCCGCCCGCCGACCTGAGCCGAAATTGCGCCATACGGCGACCGTTTCGGTCGCCGTATGGCGCAATTTCGGATGGGGTGGCTCTACGCGAGGAGCGAGCGGGCGATCTGGCCGACCTGGATCTCGTCGGTGCCGGCGTAGATCTGCAGGACCTTGGCGTCGCGGGCCAGTTGCTCGACTTCGTACTCCGCCATGTACCCGTTGCCACCGAACAGTTGCACTGCCTCCAGTGCGACTTCGGTGGCGGCGCCGGCGGCGTACAGCTTCATCGCCGATGCTTCGCTCAGGCTCATCACCTTGCCCGCGGCCGCCTGTTCGAGGAACCGGAACACGAGGTTCTCGACATTGAGGCGCGCGACTTCCATCTTGGCCAGCTTGAGCTGGATGAGCTGGAACTCACCGATCGGCTTGCCGAACTGCACGCGCTCCTTGGCGTACGGGATGCACAGCTCCATGCACCGCTCGATGATGCCGAGCGCCATTGCCGCGACCCCGGAACGCTCGATGACGAACGTGGCCTTCGACGCCTCGCGGCCTGCGCCCCCACCGAATGCCTCTTCGCTCTCGCCGAGCAAGCGGTCGCGGCCGCAACGCACGTCGTCGAGGAACAGCATTCCCGTCGGCGACGAGTGCAGACCCATCTTGCGCAACGGTTTCGACTGCTCGAGGCCGGGCATGCCCTTGTCGAGCACGAACTGCACGACCTTGCGCTCGGCGGGCGGGTTGCCTTCGTCGAGCTTGCAGATGAACACGATCGTGTCGGCGTAGGGACCGTTCGTGATGAACGTCTTCGAGCCCTTGAGGATGTACTCGTCGCCGTCACGGCGCGCGGTCGACTGCATCGAGCCGAACGCGTCGGAACCCGAGTTGGGTTCGGTGATGGCCCACGCGCCGATCTTGTCGAGCGTGAGCACGTCGAGGGCCCAACGCTTCTTCTGTTCGTCGGTGCCCTTGGCCATGATCGCGGCGGCGGTCAGGCCGACCGACACGCCCATCGCGGTGACCATGCCCGGCGAGCACTTGCAGAGTTCGACGATCGGCAGGAGCGTCATGCCCGCCCCGCCGCCACCGCCGCCTTCACCGGAGCCCGGGGCCGACCCGGACATGCGTCGCTCGAACGACGAGCGGGCCATTTCGTCCATCCCGAAGGTCCGGTACAGCTTGCGGAGCAGGTCGTACGGGGGCATATCGCCGTATTCGAGCTCCTCCCGGTGGGGGCGGATCTCGGCGTCGACGAAGGCCCGGACTGCGTCCCTGACCATCTTGTGCTCTTCGGACCACTCGAACATCTGGTTCTCCCCCGCGTCAGCGGCGCAGTGTATAAGCGCGCTCAGAAACGTCGCTTAGGGGGGCCCGGCAGGCGACCGATCACTATTGGGCACTTGGAGGACGGTTTCCACGGAGGGGCGACGCGCATGGATGCGGCGGGCGTCACGCGGGCTTTGCCCATCGACGCAACCTTGGTGAACAACGTGTTGTTGCACCTGCGGCGCGACGTCGCGGCCACGCACACGTGCTGGACGCTGGGCGATCGCGGCTCGATCGAACTCGACGTTCACTTCATGCCCGTCATGGTCTCGTCACAAGCGGGACCGACGTGGACGTCGAGCGCGCGCCTGTACGACCCGGCCCACGTCGCCGTCACCCTCGCGACCGTCGAGATCGTGGTGCGCAGCGCCGAATCGGCCGACCTGGTGCTGCGGCCCCGCGGCGACCTCGATCCGTGGTGGTCGGCCCGCAAGCCCGCGCTCTTCGCGTTGGCGAGCGCCGCGATCGACGAACTGGCCGAGGAAATGCTCTGGCATGCGACACGTGAGGGTGTCGCCCAGGTGTAACCCACGGTTCTCACAGTCGGTGTGTCGCCGAAACGTGCGCTGGACACACTGGACCCATGCACGACGACTCACTCCTTTGTGTGCTGGCCGACCGATCGCACCTCGGCGTCGCCCGGCGCGTACCGCTCCCGCTCATGGCGGCCGTGGCCGCCGCACCCGACTACCGGTGGGTGCGCGACGAGCACGGCTACCTCAACCGGGCCGACCTCGCCACCGTGCGGGCCGCGACCCGCATCGAGAATTTCGACGCCGAGATCGAACTGACCCCGTGGACCGAGACGTCGACCGAACTCGTCGTGCGGCCCACCGCCCGGGCGCCCCACCGATGGAGCGCCCGCCGCAGACGCCGCTGGTACACGGGCGCACATTCGGCCGCAGACGCACTGCGGGCCGACCTGCTCGCCGGCCGCGCCGATCGTCCGCCCGACGACGCGGTCGCCGAGCACAGGCCACGGAAGGCCGGATGAACACCCGGGCCGTCTGTTGTCCCCCCGATAGACGGCCCGGGGTAGTTCAACTCCTCCCGGTTCCTGCCGATAGTGAACGGATGCACAATCCCCTGGGGACGCCGAATTTCAGTACGTACGTCGAGCGCCGGATTCTCGCGCCGCTTCCGGCCGTGATCAGCGAGACCGCCGAACTTGGGTGGGAGCGGGCGCCGCTGGCCCGCAACGACGAGACAAGTGTGAAGGCCCGGACCCGGATCGCGGGCTTCGACGCCGAGATCGAACTGGCGCACTGGTCGGGTTCGACGACCTACGTCGGGGTCCGCCCCGCCGACACCCGCCCGCACCGCTGGGGTGCCCGACGCCGCAAGCGCTGGTTCGCCGCCGCGCACGACGCCGCCGACGACCTGCGTCGCCAGGTCCTCGACGGGTGGGAACCGCCGGCCCAACGGCCGAGTCACGACATCGATGCGGCCCTCCGTTCCACGTCGTCGCAGATTCCGAAAGAGATGTTTCGCCACATTCCCTTCGGGTGATCGCGGCGGGTGGACACCACTCGGCCTGACATCACGCAGCGCGGCGCTCGACAGATGCGCGCGCTGACGCATCCGCTGCGACTGCAACTCCTCGGCTTGCTGCGCATGGAAGGTCCGGCGACCGCGTCGACACTCGGCGACATCGTCGACGAGTCGCCCGCGCTCGTCAGCTATCACCTGCGCCAGCTCGCCCAGTTCGACTTCGTCGAAGAAGCACTTGAACTCGCACACGACGGTCGTACGCGCTGGTGGCGGGCCGCGCAAGCGCGCACGTCGTGGACTGAGATCGAGTTCCTCGAGACGACCGACCGGGCCGCGGCCATGACGCGCGCCGGCGCAAACAGCGACATGTTCCTGACGCCGCCGAAGCCAACCGGCACGACGGCGCGCGTTGTCGTATTGGTCCAGACCGCGGTCCTCTTCGTCCAGTCGGTGACGTGTTTCCTCGTGGGCGCGATCCTGCACGGCGTGGGGCGTGCGCTTCCCTCGGGGCCGTTGGAGCATGGTTCGGCGAGAGATCGGCACCGACGATCCGCAGGCGCTCCGCCGAGGACTGTCCCGTCGGTCACCGTGAGCTCCGCCGGTTGCTCATGGCCACCGCGGTGTCCGGATTCGCGCCGACCAGTGTCGAACTGTTCTGGCCAACCGCGGCTGGCCACGATCGTCGGTGACCCCGAAGCCGAACAAAGGATACTTGGACCCCCCACAAGAGGTCCAAGTAAATCGCCCCTTTACTTGGCCCTTCGACTACCGTCGACGCCGTGGACAAAGCGCGTTTCACCCGAACCGACTACGGCGTGGTCCGCAAGACCGCCGGGCCGCACGGCTTCTACACGTTCTTCCCGGCACCCCTCCCCCGCTCGTTACGCCTGAACGACGTCACGGTCGCCTGCCTGTCCGATGCCGACCGCGCCATCGGCCGACTCGCCGGTGCCGGACGGTTGCTACCGAATCCGCACCTTCTGGTCAACGCCTACATACGACGCGAGGCCGTCGCGAGCTCGCGGATCGAGGGGACGCAGGCGACCCTCTCCGAGGTCTTCGAAGCGGAATCGAGCGGCGGCAAGGTCTCGGCCGACATCCAAGAAGTCGTCAACTACATCGCCGCGTTGGAACACGGGCTCGCATGTCTCGAAACGCTG
>JAWXCJ010000255.1:0-21226 GCA_034408875.1 Actinomycetota bacterium | reverse complement strand
TAGACCTCGTCGGCCACGACGAGGCGGGCTTCGGCCCGGCGCAACGCGGCGACCGCGTCGGCGTCGTCGGGGTTTTCCTTCAGCGCCTCTTCGGCGGCGGCCTTGGCCCGGCCGGCGCGGTCGACGTCGATCTGGTCGGGCAGTTCGGCGACATCGGACAAGATCGACACGCGGTTGCCCGACACCTCGATGAACCCGCCGTGCACCGCGAACTGTTCCTGTTCGGTGCCGGTCTTCACGCGTACTGGCCACGTCGCCAGCGCGCCGACGAACGGCGCGTGGTCGGTCTGGAACGCAATGTCGCCGCCGCCGAGCGTGCGCACGACGACCATGTCGGCTTCACCCTCGTAGAGCACCTGCTCGGGCGACACAAGCTGCACGTGGAGCACGAGTGATCAGCTCTCCTGCAACGTCTTGGCCTTGGCGAGCACCGACTCGGCGCCGCCGACGTTGAAGAACGCCTGCTCGGGAACGTCGTCGAGCTCACCGTTGCAGAGCGCCTCGAACGACTCGACCGTCTCGTCGACCGGCACCGAGATGCCCTGCAAGCCGGTGAAGACCTCACCCACGAAGAACGGCTGGCTGAGGAACTTCTGGATCTTGCGGGCCCTCGACACCGTGATCTTGTCCTCTTCCGACAGTTCGTCGAGACCGAGGATGGCGATGATGTCCTGGAGTTCCTTGTAACGCTGGAGGATCTCCTGGGTGCGCAGCGCAACGGCGTAGTGCCGGGCGCCGACGACTTCGGGCGCAAGGATGTTCGAGGTGGAAGCCAGGGGGTCGACGGCCGGGTAGATACCGAGCGCCGCGATCTGACGGGAAAGTTCCGTCGTCGCGTCGAGGTGGGTGAACGTCGTGAACGGGGCGGGGTCGGTGTAGTCGTCGGCGGGCACGTACACAGCCTGCAACGACGTGATCGAACGACCCTTGGTCGAGGTGATGCGCTCCTGCAACTCGCCCATCTCGTCGGCGAGTGTCGGCTGGTAACCCACGGCCGAAGGCATACGGCCGAGCAACGTCGACACCTCGGAGCCCGCCTGCACGAAGCGGAAGATGTTGTCGACGAACAGCAGCACGTCCTGGTTCTGCACGTCGCGGAAGTACTCGGCCATCGTGAGCGCGCTCAGCGCGACGCGAAGGCGCACACCCGGCGGCTCGTCCATCTGGCCGTACACGAGAGCGGTCTTCTCGATAACACCCGACTCCTGCATTTCGAGCCAGAGGTCGGTGCCTTCACGCGTACGCTCGCCGACACCGGCGAACACCGACACACCACCGTGCTCCTGCGCGACGCGACGGATCATCTCCTGGATGAGCACCGTCTTGCCCACGCCCGCGCCGCCGAACAGGCCGATCTTGCCGCCCTGCACGTACGGCTCGAGCAGGTCGATGACCTTGATGCCGGTGACGAACATCTGGGCGCGCGCTTCGAGCTGGTCAAACGGGGGTGCGTCGCGGTGGATCTCCCACCGGTCGGTCACACCTGTGACCTCTTCCTTGGTGATGTCGAGCGGTTCGCCGATGACGTTCCACACGTGGCCGAGCGTGCCGTCACCAACCGGCACCGTGATACCCCGCCCGGTGTTGCGTACCGCGGTGCCGCGCTTGAGACCGTCGGTCGGCTTGAGGCAGACGGCCCGGCACCGACCTTCGCCAATCTGCTGGGCGACTTCGGCAGTGACAATGATCGTCTCGCCCTCGAGCTCGATGTCCATCTCGAGCGCGAAGTTGATCTCGGGCAGCGCATCGGGCGGGAACTCGACGTCGACAACCGGACCGTAGATCGCGACGACGCGCCCGTCCTTTAGTTCACCTTCGTTCGCCTTGGTGGTCGGCTCGGCAGTTGCGGTCATGCGAGGTGTGCTCCCGATTTCAGACAGCGGTGGCGGGTCGTGCGGTTCGTTCGAAGTACTCGGCGTCATGCACGTCGACGATGTGAACGTCCTTGGCAACCTGGCGCAGCGCCTCGGCGCCACCGACGATCTCCATGATCTCGGTCGTGATTGCGTCCTGGCGGGCCCGGTTCATGATGCGGGTCAGTGTGTGGATCAACTCTTCGGCGTTGTCGGTGGCGGCCTTCATGGCCCGCTGGCGAGCAGCGTGCTCCGACGCGGCCGCGTTCAGCAACGCGGCGTACACGCGTGCTTCGGCGTAGCGCGGCAACAGTTCGTCGAGGATGCCGTCGGCGCTCGGTTCGAACTCGTACGCGGCGCCGCCGAGATCGGCCGGGGCCGTGAGGTCTTCGTCGGCGAGCGGCAACAGATTCCGCACGACCACCTCTTGGCGGCCGACCGACACGAAACGGGTGTAGACGAGTTGCACGAGGTCGAGCTCACCGGCTTCGTACCGGGCGAGCACCGAATTCGCGACCTGGCGCGCATCCTCGTACGTCGGCTTGTCACTGAAGCCCGAGAACGACGAGTCGATGGCGTAGTTGCGGAACCGGAAGTACCCCTCCGGCTTGCGGCCCACGGTCACCAGCGCGTAGTCGCGGCCCTGCTTGGCATGCCCCTTGATCTGCGCCTCACCGGCGCGGATCACAGCCGAGTTGTACGCGCCGCACAGACCACGGTCGGCCGCGATGACGATCTGCGCGACTCGGCTGACCTGTTCGCGTTCGACCAGCATCGGGTGCTGGGACCCGGCGCCGCCGGCTTGCAGGTTCCGCACGACGTCGGTGATGCCGTTCGCGTACGGGACTGCGGCTTGTACGCGCGCTTGGGCCTTGACGATCCGGCTGCCGGCGATCAGTTCCATGGCGCGCGTGATCTTCTTCGTGGCGTTGATCGACTTGATCCGCCGCTTGAGGATCCGCTCCTGCCCACCTGCCATGGCCTTACTCTGTCCTCAGGGTTTCGTCGGAGGTCTCGGGGCCTACGGCTTCGGCGTCGCTGGCGGTCGGGTCGGCCGCGTCGGCCTCCTCCGCCTTCAGCGTCGCGGTGAACGCAGTCTTGAAGTCGGTGACGGCGTCGGCCATCTCGTCGGGCAGCGCTCCGCTGTCGCGGAGCTTCTGCAACACGTCGATGCGACGGGTCCGCATGTACTCGAGCAACTCGGTCTCGAAGCGCTTCACCTCGGACACCGGGATGTCGTCGAGGTAGCCGCTCGTGCCGGCGAAGATCGAGACGACTTGCTCCTCGACCGCCATCGGCGCGTGGAGACCCTGCTTCAGCAGCTCCACCAGACGCGCACCGCGCTCGAGCTGCGCCTTCGACACCGCGTCGAGTTCGGAACCGAACGTCGCGAACGCTTCGAGCTCACGGAACTGCGCGAGGTCGAGCTTCAGCGTTCCCGAAACCGACTTCATCGCCTTGATCTGCGCGGCGCCGCCCACTCGGGACACCGAGATACCCACGTCGACCGCGGGGCGGATACCCGACTTGAACAAGTCGTCGACGAGGTAGATCTGGCCGTCGGTGATCGAGATGACGTTGGTCGGGATGTACGCCGAAACGTCACCGGCCTTGGTCTCGATGATCGGCAGCGCGGTGAGCGAACCGGCACCACGCTCGTCGTTCAACTTCGCGGCCCGTTCGAGCAAGCGCGAGTGGAGGTAGAAGACGTCGCCCGGGTACGCCTCACGGCCCGGCGGGCGGCGCAGCAACAGCGCGATCTGGCGGTACGCCTCGGCCTGCTTCGACAGGTCGTCGTACACGACCAGCGCGTGGTCGCCGTTCTCCATCCAGTGTTGGCCGATCGCGCAGCCGGAGTACGGGGCGAGGTACTTGAACACCGCTTCGTTCGAAGCCGGCGCGTTGACGACGACCGTGTACTCGAGTGCGCCGTGCTCGCGTAGTGTCTCGACCGTCTGCGCGACCGTCGAGCCCTTCTGGCCGATCGCAACGTAGATGCACTTCACGCCCTGGCCGCGCTGGTTGAGGATCGTGTCGATCGCGACGGTGGTCTTGCCCGTCTTGCGGTCGCCGATGATCAGTTCGCGCTGACCGCGCCCGATGGGCGTCATGGCGTCGATGGCCTTGATGCCGGTCTGGAGCGGCTCGTGCACCGGCTTGCGACCCGTGATACCGGGCGCCTGCACTTCGAGGCGGCGCTCGTGCTCCTGCGGTATCGGGCCCTGGCCGTCGATCGGGCGGCCGAGCGCGTCGACCACGCGGCCGAGCAGCCCGTCGCCGACGTTGACCGAGAGGATGCGCCCGGTCGCGATGACCGTCATGCCCTCCTCGACCTCGTTGGCCTCGCCGAGGATGACGGCGCCGATCGTTCCCTCTTCGAGGTTCAACGCCAACCCGAGCACGCCGCCTTCGAACTCGAGCAACTCGTTGACCGCCGCGTTGGGCAGCCCGGCGACGCGCGCGATGCCGTCGCCGACTTCGAGCACACGACCGACCTGTTCCTTGGTCGTGCTCGGCTTGTAGCTCTTGACGTTCTTCTCGAGCGCCGCGGTGATGTCGGCCGCGTTGATCGTCAGCTCTGCCATACATTTCCTCCGCTCAGAGGGCCGCTGGGGCCCCGGCTCACTGCTCGGCGGTCATGCACGAGTTCGCTCGAAGCATCCGCTCGGATCATGCGCGGGTGGCGCCTCGCGGTCGTTCGCCTCAAAGGAGCTCCTTGAACTTTTCGAGACGGTGGCGAATGGTGCCGTCGATGACGGTCTCGCCGATCGTGGCGAGGATGCCGCCCATCACGCTCTCGTCGATGACGACCCTGACCTCGACCTGCTTGCCCGTTGCGGTGCTGAGCGCGACGGCGAGCCGTTCGCGCTGCTGGTCGTCGAGCGAAATGGCGCTGCGCACCTCGGCGACCACGTGCTCACGCGTCTCCGCGATCATTTCGACGAACCGCGTGATGATCGCCGGAAGCTCACGACCGCGCCCGGCGCCCACGAGGAACGACGCGATGGCCGTCGACGTGTACAGCGCCTTGGCGCCGAGAATGTCTTCGACGATCGCCATGCGCCGTTCGGCCGGAAGCGACTGGTCCGAGAGCGCCATGCGCAGGTCGTCGTTGCCTTCGACCGCGCGGGCGAAGCGGAACAGTTCGTCCTCGACCTCGTCCGCGTGGCCTTCGGTTTGGACGATCAGCACGAGCGCGCGGGCGTAGGCCTCGACCTTGCTTCCGGTCTCGGTCGCCATGCTCAGCGCGCTCCGACCTGGTTGATGTAGCTCTCGACGAGCGCCATCTGCGTGTCACGGTCGAGGTTGCGCTCGACGATCTTCTCCGCGAGCTCGATCGACAGCTCTCCGACCCGCGACCGCAACTCGGCCATCGCCCGCTCGGTCGCGAGTGTCACGTCCTGCGCGGCGCGTTCCCGGATCTCGGCGGCATCGGCTTCGGCACGAGCGATCAGCTCGCGTCGCACCTCGTCGGCCGACTGGCGGCCTTCGTCGATGATGCGGCCCGCCTCGGAACGAGCGTCGCCGATCTGGGCGCGGTACTGCTCGAGCGCCGCTTCGCCCTCGGTGCGAGCCTCTTCGGCCCGTTCGAGGTCGGTGCGGATGCGCTCTTCGCGCAGGGCCATCATGTTCTTGACCGCGGGGACGCCCCACTTCCACATCGGGATGAGGAGCACCAGGAACGCGAGCGTTCCCCAGATCATCTCGTTGACGGCGGGCACGATCGGGTTCGGTGCCTGTTGGCAGTCGTCGATCTTGCCGCCCTCTTCGAGAAGCTCCGCGCAGTGCTCGGCCTCTTTGCTCGAGAACTCGTGCTCGCCCTCTGCGGAGGTCGACTCGGGTTCCTCGGAGGTCGTCACCGGTTCGGGCGCTTCCTCGTCTTCTTGCGCAAATGCGGGCGCGGCGACGCCGAAGAGCACAACCGCCACGACGCCGGCACCGGCCAGCCATGTGCGTACACGCACGGCAAACTCCCTTGTCAGCCGGAGATGATGAATGCGAGGACGAAGCCGAAGAGCGCGAGCGCTTCGGTGAACGCGATGCCCAAGAACATCGTCGTGCGGACGGTGCCGGCCGATTCGGGCTGGCGCGCCATCGCCGTGATGGCGTTGCCGACGACAAGGCCGATGCCGATGCCCGGGCCGATCGCGGCGCCGCCGTAGACGATGCCACGGCCGACTGCGGTCAGACCGGCTTCGAGCTCGCCGGGGTCCTGTTGGGCGAGTAGTTGCAGCAAGGACACGTGATTACTCCTCGGTTCTTTTCGCTCAGTGCTCGGGATGCATGGAAGTGCCGATGTACAGCGCGGTCAGGATCGTGAAGATGAACGCCTGCAAGAAGCTGACCAGGATTTCGAAGCCCGTCATGGCGACGAGCAACAAGAACGTGAACGGGGTGATGATGAGCGTGATGCTCGCGGCCCACGTCGCCGCGCACAGCACGGCGAACGTCACCAGGATCAAGTGGCCGGCGAGCATGTTGGCGAACAATCGGACTGCTTGCGAGAAGGGCCGCACAATCAGCACCTGCAGCAGCTCGATCAACGCGACGAGCGGCAGGATGGGCTTCGGCACGCCCGGCGGGATGCAGGAGTTCTTGAGGAACTTCAGCGGCCCCTGCTTCACGATGCCGACGGTCATGTACATCGCCCACGTGATCAACGAGAGCACGACCGGCATCGCGAACCGTGAGTTCGCCGGGAACTGCACGCCGGGCAGGATCTCGGTGATGTTCGAGAAGAAGATGAAGAAGAACAGTGTCACCATGTAAGGCAGGTACTTCAACCCGTCCGTGCCCATCGTCTGCATGATGATCTGGTTCTTCACGAAGTCGATGCTCGACTCGGCGGTGTTCTGGAAGAACCCCGCGGGGACGAGCCGCTTCTGGCGCGTGCCGAGGAAGATCAGCAGCAGGGTCATGAACGTCGCGAAGAAGTAGATACCCGCGGTCTTGTTGAAGCCGAGCGGACCCGCTTCCCAGATCGTGACGTGCGGTACCGACGGAACTTCGAGCGCAAGAATCGAAGCGATCATGGTTCTCCGTGAGGAACGGGCGGACTCGGGCGCAGACCGGGCGCACCCAGGGACATGCTGACGTAACGCGCTTCCCACGTGAGCAAACCCATGTGGGCGCCGAGCAACGTAATGGCAAACGTCGGGAAGTCGATGAACGAGGCGTCCTTCAGCAGCAACATTGCGCCGAGGATGATGCCGAGCCGGACGACGACGCCGCCCATCGCGACTCCGCCGATGAGGCCGGCCGAGCCGCTTTTCGCAGCCCAGTTCATGCTCAACGCCGCGATGAGGAAGTTGCCCAGCACGATGGCGAGCGCGAGGGCCGCGCTGACTGCGCCGTCGACGCCACGGATCAGTCCGGCGACGAGGATGACAATCGGCGCGATGTACAGGCCCCGGCGAGCGAGGTCGAACGCGATGTCACGTTCTACGGACGGGATTTCGTCCATGGCTTCGCCTTCTCCTCTCGGTCCATCGCGGCCTTGTACGTGTAGAAGGTCTTGATGCTCAGCCCGACGACCGCGAATGCGCTGAACAGGATGAGGAAGATCGGCGTGGTGCCGAAGAGCCGGTCGAGTCCGAAGCCGGCGACGGCGAAGATCAGCGGCGTCATCACGAGCTCGAAAGCCATCGCCGTGGCGTCTCCGAAGCCCTGGTAGGTGGCCTGACGATCCTGCATGTCCACTCGCGCAAACTCCCCCGGGACGCCTCCGGTACAGCGTTGTAGGCCGGAAACGAACGCTTGTGAATGTATTCCCAATCTATTGGTGACGTCAGTTCGCAGTCAAACTGAGCGGCCGAGATCGGGAGGCAAACCCGGCGGACTCTATGCCCTCCGGCGGCGGGCTTCCTCGAGGTCGACGACATCGTCGGTGAGGCCGGTTGGGTGGCGGGCGCGAACGGTCTGTTCGCGCGCTTCGCGGACACCCGGATGGAACCAGATGAACAGCCCGAGCGCCAGGGCGGCGACCGCGAACGGCACGAACGCGTTGCCCTCGTCGGTATAGACGGGCAGCAGCGCGACCCCCGACAGAATCGCCGTCCAGGCCCAGAGGATGACGACCGATCGACGCGGTCCGTGTCCGAGCCGCACCAGCCGGTGGTGGAGATGACCGGCGTCGGCCGTGTTCCATTTTTCGCGGGCGGCGACGCGACGCACGAACGAGAACAGGGTGTCGAGTATCGGTACGCCGAGAATGACGAGCGGTATGAGCAGCGGCGCGAAGAAGAAGTACGTGTTCCCGGAGTAATCGAAGTCGGTGCGGCCGCCGACGGTGATAGTCGGCACGGCGAGGAGCAGCCCGAGGAACAGCGCGCCGGAGTCCCCCATAATGATCTTGGCCGGATGCCAGTTCATCGGCAGGAACCCGAGACATATCCCCACCGTGATGACAGCAACCAACGGGGCGATGTTGGTGCCGTCGAGGAGGCCGTCCTCGAAGAGCTGGTCGGCGAACAGGAACAGCGCGATGCCCGCGATCGCGACGATGCCGGCCGCGAGCCCGTCGAGCCCGTCGATGAGGTTGATCGCGTTCGCCATCAACACGACCCACGCAGTGGTGACGAGCGGCGCCCAGTCGGCCGACAGCACCACCGTGTCGGTGCCGAACAAGTCGAACGGCATCCGGAAGTAGAACATCGACACGCCGAACAGCACGAGCACGCTCGCCGCGAGCACCATCCCCGCCACCTTCGCGGGCGGCGACACCTCGATCAGGTCGTCGACCAGACCCACGAGGAAGATCACACCCGCGGCGAGGATCAGCCCGAACGGTTCCGAGTTGTCGGAGAACATCTCGTGGAACTGGCCCATCCGGCTCGCCACCATCATCGCGGCGAGGAACCCGACGAACATCGCGACACCGCCGATGTTCGGCATCGGCTTGGTGTGCTGGTGCTTCGCCTGCGACGGGACGACCACCGCACCGCACCGCACGCACAACGACCGCACGATCGGCGTGACGACAAGTGTCACTCCGACCGCGACCGCGAGAATGATCGCGTAACCCCCCACGGGCTACAGATCCGGATATGGGGTGAACTTCGAGCAGAGACGGGCCACCTGGTCGCGTACCTCGTTCGCGACACCTGCGTCGTCGACGGCCCGCAGCACGCGCGCCACGAGCGCGGCGATCTCGGCCATCTGATCGGGCCCCATGCCCGCGGTCGTGCACGCCGCGGTACCGAGGCGCAGTCCACTCGTCGTGAACGGCTTCTCGGGGTCGTTCGGAATGGCGTTCTTGTTGGTCGTGATGCCCGCATTATCGAGGGCCTCCTGCGCCACCTTGCCGGTGACACCGAACGGGCGCAGGTCGACCAACATCAGGTGGTTGTCCGTGCCGCCCGAGACGATGCGGAACCCTTCGGCCGCGAGCCCGGCCGCGAGCGCCTGTGCGTTCGTGACGATGTCGGCCGAGTACTGCGCGAACTCCGGCTGTTGGGCTTCGTGGAACGCGACGGCCTTGGCCGCGATGACGTGCATCAGCGGGCCGCCCTGCATGCCCGGGAACACGGCCTTGTCGATCGCGGCGGCGTACTGCGAGCGGCACAGGATCGCGCCGGCGCGCGGACCGCGCAGCGTCTTGTGCGTAGTGAACGTGACGACATCGGCATGTGGCACCGGCGACGGGTGCGCGCCACCCGCGACGAGACCGGCAATGTGCGCGGCGTCGACGAGGAGCAGTGCGCCAATCTCGTCGGCGAGCACACGGAACGCTTGAAAGTCGATGACGCGTGGGTACGCGGTGGCCCCGGCGATGATCATCTTCGGGCGGTGCTCGTGCGCGAGCTTCGCGATGGCGTCGTAGTCGAGCGTCTCACTCTCTTCGTCGACGCCGTACGCGACGAAGTCGTAGAGGCGGCCGCTGAAGTTGACCGGTGACCCGTGGGTGAGGTGGCCGCCCTGGTCGAGGCGCATACCCATGACCTTGTCGCCCGGCTCCAACAGCGCGAGGAACGCGCCCATGTTGGCGTTGGCGCCCGAGTGCGGCTGTACGTTGGCGTACTCGGCACCGAACAGTTCGCACGCACGGTCGCGCGCGAGGTCTTCGACATCGTCGACGACGTAGTTGCCGCCGTAGTAGCGCTTGCCCGGGTAACCCTCCGAGTACTTGTTGGTGAGCACGGTGCCCTGCGCGGCCATCACCGCGGCCGAGGTGAAGTTCTCGGACGCGATGAGCTGCACGGTCGTGTTCTGCCGCTCGACTTCGCGCCGGATGATCGCCGCCACTTCGGGATCAGTGCGCTCCAACGGGCTCGCCATCCTTGCTCCTCGTTCCCACGACCAGGTCTTGAGCGAGTGTACCGACGGAACCTGTCGCACCCGCCTATTACGGTGCGCAGCGTGGAGGAGGAGCTACCCCGCGTCACACCGGCGCTGCTGCGCCGGGCCGACGACATGTGCCGGCGGCGGATCGCCAAGGAGCACGCCGGTGGCAAGCGATTCGCGAACCGCGCCTCCGACGCACGATTCGCCGTAGCCAACCGGGTTGTCGCCGATGCCCGCCTCGCCCACGCCGAGCTAGGACCGCCGCGGACCGAGGCGTTCGTCGACCCCACCGATCTCGAACCCGAACAACGGGCGCTGTACCGCGCCGCGGTAGCGGGCTATCTCGCGACGTTCGGCGCCGAGCCGGGCCGCGCCGCCGACCTCGGATGGCGCACCGTCATCGAGGAGCAGGGTGTCGAGCTGTTGAGCGACGCCGGCCTCGCGGTCGAACTCCCCGACGGTCGACGCGAACTGCGCCAGCTGCGCCTGTCGGGGAATCCGGTCACACTCGAACCGACCGACGTGTTCGTCGCGCTGATCCGCACGCGCGATTGGGCCCCCGACGATCTTCGTATCGTCGCGGTCGACCTGCTCTCCCTCGAAAGCGCCGAGCACATTCCCGATCTCGGCCGGGAACGCGCCGAGGCGTTCGCCTGGATCACCGAACGCATCGAGCTCGTCAAGTCCCGCGCCCTTGACGGTCGCGCCCAAGCGGGCGCCGACTGCAGCGGGTGCGCGTTCATTGCCGGCTGCGACAGGCATACCTGACGATGGCGAACAAACTGCTCGCCGACATCCCGACTCTCACGCCGAGCGGATACGAGGACTACTCGCGTTGCGCGCGCCTCTACTACACGGGTGCGCTGCTCGGCGTTGCCGCGAGCGACTACGCGGTCACGAGTACGCACGGCCAGCTCGTACACGACATGCTCTGGCGCATTCACGAAACGGGATCGTGTCGCGACATGGCGCATGTCCGCGATGTCCTCGGCGGGCACGGCGCCGAGACCGACGCGGTCATCCGCCAGATCGAACGGCACTCCGAGCGCTGCCCGTCGTCAGCGGTCGAAGACGCCCGCCACGAATATTCCCTGGCGCGCTTCCATCGCATGCCCGCGCCGATGTTCATGGCCGTCGCCCGCATCGACGCGATTTGGGTGCACGACGGTCTCCTCGACGCGCGCGACTACAAGACCGGCAGCCGCTGGCACGAGCAGGTCGCCGACGTTCCCGCGGCCAAGGTGCAGCTCTACGTCCTCGCCAAGGTGGCCCAGCGGCGCAACCTGCGCCTCCGGCTGCGCTACGAGTACCTCTCCCCCGACATCGACGACGACCCCGACCCGTGGGAACCCGACGACGACGATCTCGCCGCCATCGAGGAAGACCTGCGCGCGGCCGTCGAGAGCATGTGGGCACAAGAACAGTGGCGCGGGGTGGGCGAGGCCGACGTGTGCGGGCGGTGCCGGTACCGCTCGATCTGTCGCGACAGCGCAACACCGGGCGAGCCGGCGTGGCCTGTGCTCGCGCTTGGCTAGGGTCCCCGACTCGATGGTCGATCCGCGCAGTCCCGTCGTCGTCGGTGTCGGACAAACGTCGCAGCGCACGGCCGCCGAGGACGCCGCGCCACCGATCGAACTGTTCGCGGATGCGGCACGCGCGGCCGAAGCCGACGCGGGTGTCGCGTTGCTCGCGAAGGTCGACATCGTCGGCGTCGTCCGGATCGTGTCGTGGCCCTACCCCGACCCGGGCGCCTACGCGTCACGGCTGCTCGGTATCGAACCGCGTACGACGATGACGACGACCGTCGGCGGCAACAGTCCGCAGTTGATGGTCGACGAGTTGGGTACGCGCATCCAGGCCCGTGAGTGCGATGTCGTTCTCATCGGCGGCGCCGAGAGCATGTATGCGCGATGGCGCGCCCGCCGCGAACCGAAGGTGCACCTCGACTGGGACAACGGCGGCGACGAGACCTGCGCGTGGGTGATCGGCGACGACCGCCCGGGAAGCAGCGCCTACGAGATGGCCCACGGCGCCGTCGCGCCAACCCTCGTGTACCCGCTGTTCGAGACCGCGCTGCGCGCCGAGGCCGGGCGCTCGATCGACGAACACCAGCGGCACGTGAGCGAACTGTGGTCGGGGTTCGCCGCGGTCGCGGCGGACAACCCGCACGCGTGGTCGAGAACGGCATACACGCCCGAGCAGATCCGCACCGTCACGCCCGACAACCGCATGGTGTGCTTCCCGTATCCCAAGCTGATGTGCTCGAACATCGACGTCGACCAGGGCGCGGCGCTCATCATGTGCTCGTACGAGGCCGCGCAAGCAGCAGGCGTCGCCGACGACCGCATGGTGTTCCTGCACGCGTCGGCGCAGGCCAACGACCACTGGTTTCCCAGCGAGCGCGCCTCCCTGACGCGGTCGCCGGGCATCGAAGCTGTCGCGCGTGACGCGCTGACAGCCGCGGGGATCTCCGTCGACGACGTCGCGTACTTCGACCTCTACTCGTGCTTCCCCGCCGCGGTGCAAATCGCGCAGCGCGAGATCGGCATCAACGACGGTCGGGCACTCACGGTCGGCGGCGGACTCGGCTTCGCCGGCGGTCCGGTCAACAACTACCCGACCCACGCGATCGCGCAGATGGTCGAGGTACTCCGCACGCAACCCGAGAGCATCGGCCTCACGACCGCGCTGGGTTGGTACGTCACGAAGCACGCGGCCGGCGTGTGGTCGGCCCAGCCGCCGACTGCCGGCTTCCGCCGCGTGCCCCACGCCGAGACGCAGGCCCGCGTCGACGCCCAACCCAAGCGCGACACGGCGGGGCTCGTCGCGGGTGAGGTCGAGATCGAGGCCACGTCTGTGGTCGTCGAACGCGACGGAACTCCGGCTATGTCCATCGTGACCGCTTTGACCCCCGACGGGCAGCGGGCGCTGGCCTCGACCCGCGAACCGGACATCGGGACGGCGCTCACCGAGGAAGCGTGGGAAGGCCGCACCGTGAAGTTCACCAACGACGGTTCGACGAACACCATCGCCCTATCCTGACGGCGTGACTACCGCGCCGTCCCGCAAGACGATGTTCTGGCGGGGCGCGACCAAGCGGTGCGCGCGCTGCGGTTCGGGGAAGTTGTTCCACCGCTGGTTCACGATGGTGCCCGACTGTCCGCGGTGCGGACTGCACTTCGAACGCGAGCAGGGCTACTTCTCCGGCGCGCTCGCAGTGAACATGATCGTGACCGGTGGGATCTTCGCGGTCGTGTTCGTCACGATGCTCATACTGACGATGCCCGAGATTCCGGTCGGACCGATGCTGGCCGTGACCCTTCCCATCGTGATCATCGTCCCCATCGTCGGCTACCCGTTCTCGAAGACACTCTGGGTCGCGCTCGACCGCGCGTTCCTCCAGAAACTCGACGCGAACGAACAGCCCGACGAACAGCTACGCCGGATTTAGATCCACCCGCAGCGTCAAGATGCCGTCGGCGAAATCCCACGTGGCGTCGGCAACGATCGCGTAGTCCTGGAAGTCGAGCTGCGCCCGCTCGACGAACCGTTGCCGCTCGGCCCCCGCCACCGGCGGAAGCGGCCGGTCCTTCACCGCGTCGGCCCGCGCCCGAAACCGCGCGAGCATCGCGTCAACGTCCAGCTCGTCACTCACGGGAACCAACCTAGCCCCGGCGCGCCACGAGGACGCGGGGGCGGCCGGTGAGATCGAGACGCACGAACGCGTCGTCGAAACCCGCGGTGAGCGCGAGTTCCGTAACCGCGTCGGCCTGGTGCGGTGCGATCTCGCAGACAAGGGTCCCAGGCGTGCACAACCACTCGGGAGCAGCGTCGATGACGACGGTCAGCGCCTCGAGACCCGTCGGCCCGGCAACGAGTGCGCCGCGCGGTTCGTGGTCGACGACCACGGCCGGGAGATCGGCGACTTCGTGCTCGGCGACGTACGGCGGATTCGACACGATGAGCGCCAGTTCACCGCGCAGTTCGGCCGGAAGAGCCTCGAACCACGATCCCGCGACGACCCGCACGTTGCGCGCCGCGCACCCGGCGACGTTGGCGCGCGCAACCGCGAGCGCGTCGTCGCTGACATCGGTGGCCCACACCGCGGCCGCGGGCAGCGCGGCGGCCAGCGCCAGTGCGATCGCACCGGAGCCGGTGCCGAGGTCGGCGACCGCGCCGCGCCCGAGGTCGAGCCGGACACATTCGTCGAGCGCGATCTCGACGACCCATTCCGTTTCCGGACGCGGAATCAGGACGCGCGGGTCCACCATCAGATCGAGCGACCGGAACGACCACGAGCCGAGGACGTACTGAAGCGGCTCGCCCTGCACCCGTCGATCGACCATCGCCCGCAGCCGCGCCGCCTGGCGCCACGTCGGGTCCGTGTCGGCCGCGTCGATCCACTCGGCCGACCCGAACCCCGAGACCTCTTCCACGATGAAGCGTGCTTCGCGATCGCCGACGACCGTCGCGGCCTCGGCCCGCAGCTCGCGCCACCGCGTCATCCGGCGCCGAGTTGTTGCGCCCGCTCCTCGGCCTGCAACTTGGAGATGACGTCGTCGAGGTCGCCGTCGAGCACGCGGTCGAGCGCGTACAAGGTGAACGGCGTGCCGCGGTGGTCGGTGACGCGGTTCTCCTTGTAGTTGTACGTGCGGATCTTCTCGGACCGTCCGCCACCCTTGACCTGTTCGCGGCGCGCCGCGCTCTGGTCGGCCTGCTGGCGATCCTGCTCGAGTTGGAGCAACCGTGAACGCATGATGCGCAGGGCCTTGTCCTTGTTCTGCAGCTGACTCTTCTCGTCCTGACACGACACGACGAGGCCCGTCGGCTTGTGCGTCATCCGGACTGCGGAGTCGGTGGTGTTGACCGACTGCCCGCCCGGTCCCGACGAGCGGAACACGTCGATCTCGAGGTCGTTCGGATCGATCTCGATGTCGACGTCTTCGGCCTCGGGCAGGACCGCGACGGTCGCGGCACTCGTGTGAATGCGGCCCTGGCTTTCGGTGACCGGAACCCGTTGCACCCGGTGCGGTCCACCCTCGTACTTCAGGTGGCCCCACGCCTCTTCGCCCTTCACCACGAACGTGATGTCGCGGAACCCGCCGTGCCCCGACGGCTGCGAACTCAGCACTTCGAGCTTCAGCCCCGTCCGCTCGGCGTAGCGCTGGTACATGCGGAACAGGTCACCGGCCCAGAGGTTGGCCTCCTCGCCGCCCTCGGTCCCCTGGATTTCGACGATGACGTTGCGGCCCTCGTTCGGGTCGCGCGGCAGCAACAGCTCCTTGATCTCCGCTTCCAAGGTCGCAAGGCGAGCTTCCTTCTCCCCCAGTTCCCTTTTGACGTATTCGCGCATTTCAGAGTCGGTTTCGGCGTCGAGCATCTCGCGCGCGTCGGCGGCGTCGGCCGTGGCCGTCTGCCACTCGCGGTACGCCTTCACCAACGGCTTCAACTCGGCGTGCCGGCGCCCGGCGTCCCGGGAAGCACGCCGGTCGCCCGACGCGTAGATCCCGGACAGCTCGCTCTCGAGCTGGTCGAGCTCGGCCTCGAGGTCTTTGAGCTGCTCGAACATCGGTTCGAGGGTACTCAAGGTGCGCCTGGCCAGGGCCGATCACTAACGAGGGTGGGTTGGCTGGATCTCTCGCCAAGGACGGCAGAGATGAATGTCAACGTCATAGGGCTAAGGCTTCGGGACCCGGAAGGCCCCAAGCCGCACGCAGGTACGGCACCTGCTCGTGAACGCCTGGACGACGCGCGGGCCGAAAAGGTCGTCGCCAATGTCGCACGTGCGGCGTGGTTCGACTTCAACGGCGACGGGAAGATCGAGAACTCCAGCCCGCTGTACGGCGGCGACGGAACCCTTCTCGGTTTCAAGGATGCCCCCGCTCGTCCCCGGGAAGTTCAAGAGCCTCGGAGTCACGTCTCGCCAGTGGTCGTAGACCACGCGCGCGACACGTACACGCGTTACAGCCAAACCGAAAAGCCAGCTCGCGAACCAGCACCCAAGGCGCACGTGGCCTAGGGAGTTGAAATTCGCACGGAAACCGGGGTGAGCCCGGAGTTTTGTCGCGTCCGGACGCCGTCGCAGTTCCGTGGTCACCGATTTGCACACATACGTGCAGATCGGTGACCACGGCCTCCGGCGGGGCGCGGCTTCGGCACCACGTTGCGGGGCGGCATCGTGACGTACTCGCCCGAGTGCCCGGTGAACGGTTCCTCGGTGAGGCACCGCACCGCGACCCGCAGGCCCTCTTCCCACATCGCGCGCTTCTTCTCGGGGTCGATCATGAACCCGCCGAGTTCGGCTTCGGACGACGACTCGCCACTGCCGAAGTCGACGCGGCCGTTCGACACGAGGTCGAGCGTCGCGATGCGTTCCGCGATGCGGGCCGGGTGGTTGAAGTTCGGCGGCGTCTGCACGATGCCGTGGCCGAGGCGGATGCGCGACGTGCGCTGCGACGCGGCGGCGAGGAACACCTCGGGCGCGCTGGAGTGCGAGTACTCCTCGAGGTAGTGGTGCTCCACTTCCCACGCGGCGTGGATGCCGATGCGGTCGGCGTACTCGATCTGTTCGAGCGCGTCCTGCAGGAGCTGGTACTCGGAGTCCTCGCTCCACGGACGCGGCAACTGGTGCTCGTAGAAGATGCCGAACTTCACGCAACCGCGCCTTGGTCCGGTGTTCCGAGGGCGTCGAACTTCTCCATGATCTCGTCGCGCCGGCGGTTCCCTTCGAGCGCGAACTCGATCTCGTTCAACGTCGTCTTGCGGAACTGGGCCCGGTTCGTGCCAAGCGACTGTTCGAGCGACACGTCCCAGAGCCGCGAGATCACGGTGGTGCCCGGGATCTTCCGGCCCGACTCACCGATGAACGTGCGGTCGCGCATCTCGGTGATCGCGGTGCGCAAGTAGTCGACGTGGGGCGTCTCGTCCGTGCGGATGCAGCTGACGATGCGGGCCGCCTCGCCCTCACCGGCACACAGGTCGGTGTCCGACAGCACCGCTTCGGCCCAGCGGAACGTGTGGAAGGCCGACACCTCGATGAACATGAGGCCGATCATGCGCCGCAGCATCATCTCGAGGCTCATGTCGAGGTCGTCGAACTGGCGCAACGCTTCGGCCGCCTTGCGCATCTCCTCTGCACTCGGCGGCGTACCGCCGGGCGGGGTGATGCCCATGCGGGCGAGCATCGTCTGCGTCTCGTCTTCGGTGACCGGGTCCTCGAACGCGATGTCGCGCGCGGCAAACCACATCGTGTTGTGACCGGCTTCGTCTTCCCATCCGGCTTCGTCGCGCGCGTGCGCTTCGAACAGTCCGGTTTGCAGGTGTGCGAGCGCGGTGCCCGCGATGCTCTCGTCGAAGAACCGCTGCATGTCGCCGACGTCGACATAACGGATCATCGAGCCGAAACCTTCGACAGTGCCGATGCGCGTCAGCGCGGTGATCGTCGGCGCGGCGACGCCTTCGCGCAGTATGTACTTCGTCTGCGCGACGTTCGGGAACTGCCCCGGCCACATCTCGAGGGGCGCGTCGACGATGTCGGTGCCGAAGTTCTGGCGGTGCGACTGCTGCCACGCCTCGATCGCGGGGATGCGGTTCTTCGTACGCGGCGGAACGTACGCGCCGTCGGCGCGGAACCCACCGTGGCACCGCACGCCGCCGGCAAACAGCGGTTCGGCGATGTCGTCGGTGGCGAGAAGTTCGGATTCGGTCCACGAAACCTGAAGGTTGCTCACGCGGGTGAGTGTATACTCACGAGTTACACATGACAACCGCGCTGGATCAGACGAAGCCCCGGATCGCAAAGCCCAAGCGCAGCCCCGAGCGGCGGGCGGCGATCCTCCAGGCCGCCGCGCACGCGTTCGCGCAGTCGGGCTACGCGGCCACATCGGTCGACGACGTCGCCGCCGCCGCCGGCATCACCAAGCTCATCGTGTACCGCCACTTCGACACCAAAGAGGCCCTCTACCGGGCCGTCCTCGAGCAGGTGTTCGAGCGCCAGGCCGAACTGTTCCTCGAGTCGATCAGCCACGGCCTCCAAGCCGGCAGCGCTTCGGCGGCGCTCCTCCACGTCGGCCGGGAGTGGCCCGACGGCTTCCGCCTGCTGTGGCGCCACGCCACCCGCGAACCGCAGTTCGCCGACTACGCCCACGAACTGCGCGAGACCGCGGTCAGCGCGGCCCGCGCCGTCGTCGAACCGTTCGTCGCGGCGCCGTACGCCGAATGGGCCGCGCAAACGCTGTTCGACCACATCGTCGACGCCGTCCTCAACTGGCTCGACCACGGCAACCCGAAGGACGACGAAGCCTTCGTCGCGCTGGAGGCCGCGGCGCTGCGGGCCACCATCGTCAGCTGGACAACCCACTAACCACGATCATTCTTGCGTTACACAGGTGTCGAGAGGACACGTGTCCAACGCAAGTTCGCGTGTGGTTGGGGTTACGTGCCGAAGACGGGGGTGATCTTGCCGGTGGCCGGTGCCCGTGTCGTTGTGCGGGCTTCGACTTCGGCGAGCTGTTCGGCGGTGAGGACCGCACGGAACGACGTGATCGCGACTTCGAGCATGTCGAGGTCGGGTTCGCGGGTCGTGAGCTTCTGGAGCGCCAGGCCCGGCTTCATGAGGACACGGACCCAGCGCTTGTCCATGCGCTTGGCGGCCTGGCGGATCACTTCGTACGAGAGTCCGGCGATGAGCGGGATGAGCACGATACGCGAGGCGATGATCTCGGCCAGGCCGTCGGTCGGCACGAACGTGTAGATGAAAATCGCGACGACCATCACCGTCAGCATGAAGTTGGTGCCGCAGCGCACGTGCGCAGTGGTGAACTGCTGCGCCGACTCGGGCGTCAGCTCGACGCCGTTCTCGTACGCGGCGATCGTCTTGTGCTCGGCGCCGTGGTACGCGAACACGCGCCGGATGTCCTTCATGAACCCGATCAGGAACAGGTACCCGACAAACAGGAACATCCGGAACACGCCTTCGGCGAGCTGGAACGGCATGAAGTCGAGCCAGTCGCCGACCTTGTGTCCCGCGATCGCGGGGAACACGAGGAAGATGGCGCTGAAGAAGATCATCGAGCCGCCGACCATCCAGCCCATCGCCCGCTCGGAGATCTGCTCCTCTTCGGGGATCTGCTGGTTCGCCGACCACGTGAGCGCGCGGTACCCGAGGCCGAGCGACTCACCGAGGCCCATGACACCGCGAACGAGCGGGATGTTGCGGTACTTCTCGGACCAGCCCGGCACTTCGCGCACGTCGAGCGCGATGTCGCCTTCAGGCGTGCGTACCGCGACGGCCCACGTGGTGGCCCCGCGCATCATCACGCCTTCGAGGACAGCCTGGCCGCCCATGTAGCGCGGTTCGGGCTTCGCCATCACGCACTCCTTGCGCCGGCAGGAACCGGACTACGCCTTCTTCTTGACCGCAGCTGCGGCCTTCTTGGCGCCCTTTTCGGCGCGGCGCTGGAAGCGTTCGACGCGGCCGCCCGTGTCAACCAGCTTCTGCTTGCCCGTGTAGAAGGGGTGGCACTCGGAGCACAGCTCGACGCGCAGGCTCTCGACCGTGGAACGGGTCGTGAACTCGTTGCCGCACGAGCAGTGCACGAGGCACGTCACGTAGTTGGGGTGGATGTCAGCCTTCATGATGGCTCCAAGTGTAACGACCGTCGGGGTGGCTTCGGCAACGCCTCGCCTCAGGTTCCCATTCCCGCCGGGGCCTTGGCGATCTCGTTGAGGAAGTCGGCGTTGCTCTTGGTCGAGCGGAGCTTGTCGATGAGCAGCTCCAGCCCGCCCCCGCCTTCGATGGCGTTGAGCACCCGCCGCAGCTTCCAGACCTGCTGAACGTGCTGGCGGTCGAAGAGCAGTTCCTCGTGCCGGGTGCTCGACTGCTCGACATCGATGGCCGGGTAGATCCGGCGGTCGGCGACGCGGCGGTCGAGCCGTAGCTCCATGTTCCCGGTGCCTTTGAACTCCTCGAAGATGTGCTCGTCCATCTTGGAGTTCGTGTCGACGAGCGCGGTCGCGATGATCGTGAGCGAACCACCCTCCTCGACATTGCGCGCGGCGCCGAAGAACTTCTTCGGCGGGTAGAGCGCGCCGGCGTCGATACCGCCCGACATGATGCGGCCCGACGCGGGCGCGGCCAGGTTGTACGCACGCGCGAGGCGGGTGATGCCGTCGAGGACGATGACGACGTCGGTGCCCATCTCGACGAGCCGCTTCGCCCGTTCGATGGTGAGCTCGGCGACCTGGCAGTGCTCTTCGGACGGACGGTCGAACGTGGAAGCGACGACATCGGCGCGCAACACGTGGCGGCGCATGTCGGTGACTTCTTCGGGCCGTTCGTCGACGAGCAGCACCATCACGTGACACTCGGGGTTGTTGCGTTCGATCGAATACACGATCTGCTTGATGATCGTCGTCTTGCCCGCCTTCGGCGGCGATACGATCATGCCGCGCTGGCCCTTCCCGATCGGCGAGATCAGGTCGATGATGCGACCCGTGATCTCGGCCGGGTTGTCGGCGAGTTCGAGCCGCAACCGCGAGTCGGGAAACAACGGCGTGAGGTCTTCGAACCGCGGGCGGCTGCGCGCTTCCTCGGGCGACAAGGTGTTGATGAGGTCGACACGCACGAGCGCCGGATACTTCTCGTTACTCGCGGGCGGGCGCGTCGCACCCTTCACATGGTCACCCTTGCGCAAACCGAAACGGCGCACTTGCGATGCCGACACGTACACGTCGTTGCGGCCGGCGAGGTAACCGGACGTGCGCAGGAACCCGTAACCCTCTTCGCGCAGGTCGAGGAGTCCGTCGACGTCGATGAGATCGCCCGAGTAGTCCTCGGCGCCACGCGGCTCGCGCTGCGCTCCGCCACTACCACCGCCACTACCACCGCCACTACCACCGCCACTACCACCGCTTGGTGCTGTGCCGCCGCCGCTTTCGCGGCCGTCGCGATCGCGACCGCGCCGGCGTCGCCGCCGCCGGTTGGCCGGGTCGTCGCCGTCGCCCCGCTGCTGATCGCCCCGCTGCTGATCGCCCCGCTGCTGATCGCCCCGCTGCTGATCGCCCCGCTGCTGATCGCCCGGCGCGGCCCC
>JAWXCJ010000254.1:0-2621 GCA_034408875.1 Actinomycetota bacterium | reverse complement strand
GGAGGCTGTAGCCGCGTGACGGTCCAGGCGCAAGCTGTAGGCGCGGACGGTCGCGCGAAGCTGTGCGAAGATGGAGCGCCGGAGGCTGTAGCCGCGTGAACATGGCGTCGATCCTGCATTGCGATCTCGACGCGTTCTTTGCGGCGGTCGAGCAACTCGACGACCCGACGCTTCTCGGGCGGCCCGTGATCGTCGGGGGATTGGGCAATCGAGGTGTCGTCGCGGCCGCGAGCTACGAGGCCCGTACCTACGGCGTGTATTCGGCCGTCCCGATGGCGCGGGCGCGGCGCGCGTGTCCTCACGGTGTGTTTCTCTCACCCCGCTTCGACCGCTACGGCGAGATGAGCCGCGAGGTGATGGCGATCCTGCGGTCGGTCACCCCGCTGGTCGAACCGCTCTCGATCGACGAGGCGTTCCTCGACGTCGCGGGCGTACGCCGGCACCACGGCCCCGGTCCCGAGGTCGCCGCGTTGATCCGCGGGCGGGTGCGGGCCGAGACCGGCCTCACCGTCTCGGTCGGTGCGGCCACGACGAAGTTCCTGGCCAAGCTCGCGAGCGATCTCTCGAAGCCCGACGGACTTCTCGTCGTCGAACCCGGAGCCGAGTCCGCATTCCTCGCGCCCTTGCCGGTCACGCGGCTGTGGGGTGTCGGCCCCGCGACGTTCACCAAACTCGACCGCATGGGTGTCGCGACCATCGGCGACGTGGCCCGCCTTCCTGTCGACGCGCTCACCGCCGCGCTCGGCCCGTCGCTCGGCGCGCACCTGCACGCGCTCGCGCACAACGACGACCCGCGTGCGGTCGTGCCCGAACACGAGACGAAGTCGATCGGCGCCGAGGAGACCTTCGGCACCGACCTCGCCACCCGCGCTGCGTGCGACCGCGAACTCGTGCGCCTCGCGGAGCGGGTCGCGATCCGGCTGCGCAGGGCGCAGGTCGTCGCCCGGACCCTGACCCTCAAGGTTCGGTTCGGAGACTTCGAGACACGCACCCGCGCCCGCACCCTTACCGACCCGACCGACGTCGGGCCCGTCGTCCTCGGCACCGCGCGCGAATTGCTCGAAGGGTTCGACGTCACCCGGGGCATCCGCCTCCTGGGAGTCTCGGCGTCGCAGTTGCTTGATCCGCCGCCGACCCAGGGAGTGCTCGTGCTCGACGCTGATCCGGAGGGCGACCACGTCGACCGCATCGCCGCGGTCGAACGGGCCGCCGACGCCGTGCGGGAACGGTTCGGCGACTCGTTCGTGCGGCCCGCGGCGCTGCTCGACCGCCGGCGGGGAGACGCCACGTGATCCGGATCGGGTTCGTCGGATGCGGGCACATCGCGACGGTGCACTCGTACGCACTGCGCCGACTGGCCGACGCCAAGCTCGTCGACGCCGACGTCGTCGCCGCGTTCGACCACGACACCGACCGGGCCCGACAGCTCGCCGACCATCACGGCGCGGTCGTCGCCGATTCGCTCGACGCGCTCCTCGATCAGGTCGACGCGGTCTGGGTGTGCACGTGGACATCCGGTCATCTCGAAGCGGTCGAGGCTGCTGCCGACCGGGGCCTGGCCGTCTTCTGCGAGAAACCGCTCGCCCCCGACCTTGCCGCGTGCGAACGGGTCGCCGCCGCGCTCGCGCGCGTGCCTCACCAAGTCGGCCTCGTGTTGCGCTGGTCGCCGGTGTACGCGCGGGCGGCCGAACTGATCGCATCGGGAACGTACGGGCGCGTTCTCGCCACGACGATGCGCGACGACCAGTACTTCCCGATCCAGGGGCAGTACGGCTCGACCTGGCGCAGCGATGTCGCCGCCGCGGGTGGTGGCACGCTCATCGAACACTCGATCCACGACGTCGACGTCCTGCGCTGGCTGCTCGGCGACCCGGTCTCGGTCCGCGCCGCGGTTGCCTCCCATTTCGGGTATCCGGGCATCGAGGACCTCGCCGCGGTGACGTTCACCTACCCGACCGGCTCGACCGCCCAGCTCACGAGTGTCTGGCACCAGGTGCTCGCGCGGGAGTCGAGCCGCCGGATCGAGATCTTTTGCGAGTCGGCGCTGCTGTGGACCGAGGACGACTACCTCGGGCCGCTGCACGTCGAGGCCGGCGACGGCAGTCACGAGATCGTCGGCGTCATGCCCGAGTGGGCGGGGCAGCTTTCGGTGCCCGAGGTGTTCCACAAGGCCGTCGTAGCCTACGCGACCCCCTCGAAGTCGTTCCTCGACGGCCTCGTCAGCGGCGAGCAGCCCGGCCATCCGAGTGCGGCCGACGCCCTCGCCGCGCACCGGCTGGTCGATCTCGCGTACCGCTCGTCGGCTGCCGGCGGTGCGCCCCTTCCGGCGTAGGGTTGAGGTCCGGAGGGATGCAGATCGGCGCGCGCGTTGTTGGCATGCTCCGGTCGCGCGAGAATGGCAGCGGTCCCGTGCCACCGCCCGCCCTGACCTGCCCGCCTGACCCGTAAGGACGGCTCATGCCGCTCTCCGAGGAAGAGCAAAAGATCCTCAAGGAGATAGAGGCCCAGCTCAACGCGACCGATCCCGATCTCGTCGAGCAGGTGTCGCGGACGACGCTGTACCGCCATTCGGCGCGGGTGATCCGGTGGGCGGCCTTCGGCTTCGTCGCCGGGCTCGCCGT